>CAZYPY010000004.1:0-78321 GCA_964649545.1 uncultured Microthrixaceae bacterium
CTGGCGAGCCCACAAGGGCTACGACGGGCTCGCCTGGGGCGAGCTCAACAGCACCACCGAGAACCTCGCCCTCATCCGCTCCGTGCTCGACCTCCACGACACCCCCGACGGCGACGACTGCCCCGACGGGCCCCGCACCAAAGCCCAACGCGACCACGACATCTTCATGGACCTGTTCCGCTGGATCCTCGCCCACCGCCTCGACGGCGACATCGACCCCGCCGGCGGCGCCGACATCGTCCTCGACCCCCGCACCGCCGCCGAGCTGCTCGACGACCCCGACCGCCTCGACCTCGACACCCCCGACCCCCTCACCCAGCTCCTCGCCCCCTACCGCCACCCCCACCACACCGACGACCACGACTGCGGCGAATGCCGCCACGGCGACGGCGGCGACGACGACACCGGCTGCATCTGCCGGCTCACCACCGGCGAGAAGGCCTCACTCGCGTTCGCCGCCACCATCTTGTGCACCGGCTGGATCCGCCGGATCATCCTCGACCCCGACACCGGCACCGTCCTCGACATGGGCCGCCGCACCCGCCTGTTCACCCGCACCCAACGACGCGCCCTGGTCTACCGAGACCGCGGCTGCGTCTTCCCCGGCTGCGACCGCCCCGCCCGCTTCTGCGACGCCCACCACATCCACCCCTGGGAACACGGCGGCCTCACCGACCTCATCAACGGCGTCCTGCTCTGCCGACGCCACCACACCCTCGTCCACCACGGCTGGGACCTCACCCGCGACCCCACCACCGGCATCGTCACCGTCACCAGCCCCGACGGCCGCACCTTCACCCGCCACCCCGCCACCCTCCGCCACCCCGGACGCAACACCCTCCCCGCCTCGGCACGATGTTGACCGCAGCGGCCACGGCCGCTGCGTAGCCTCTCCACCGTGTGGGACAAGGTGATCGCCGTCCTCGACGTGGCTTGGATCGGTGCCGCCCTCGTCTATGGCTTCACGAGACTCCCGGCAGCGCTCGTCGCTTCCCTCGTTCTCGCGGTCATCGCCGTCGGGCTCGGCTGGCGTGACCGCAAAGCGCCGCGCTCACGGTCGTCGTGGCGCTACTGGACCGAGCCCCGTCCCCTCGACGGCGTCGAGCCGTGGTCGTCGTCCTATTGGGGCGCGCTCACGGCGGCGTTCGCGCTCCTCGCCGTCCTCGGCTGGGGGCTCGCCGCGCTCGACGGAGACGTCAGCCGCGGCTCCTTTCCCCTCATACTTGCCATCATCACCGGTTGGGGCTGGTGGAAGGCCGAGCAGGCCGATGTCGACACGACGCCGACCGCGCCGGAGGACCGTGCGTGACCCGAGCCGATCCGCGTGCACACACGTCGCCGTGGGGCGAGCACGGAGGGAGCTACTCCGCCGACGGCCGGTACCGGTGGAGCTACGAGCACGCCATCGGTGACGGCGCCGCCACGATCTGCTGGATCGGCCTCCACCCCGCCACCGGCGACAGCGCCGGCCGGCGTCGACCCACGCTGCAGCGCATGGTCGACCGCTCGCTCGACCTTGGGTTCGGACGGATCCTCCTGGTGAACCTCTTCTCCTGGCGGTGCGACGATTTCATCGCACTGTCGGCAGCGGCGGCGTCGGGCGAGGACATCGTCGGCGCCGAGACCGACGAGCGCATCGCAGGGGCTATCGAGCGCTGCGACCGAGCAGTCGCCGCCTGGGGAGACAAGGGGGACTTCCTCGACCGAGGCACGCAGGTGGCCGAGCGTCTCGGCCCGTTCGAGTGCCTGGGCACGACGGCCTCAGGGCAGCCTCGTCAGCCCCTCTACGTCCCTGCCGCGGTGGAGCTCGTCTCGTTCACCCCATGAGGCGGTCCTCGGCGACGGGGTGAGCGTCCCACCAGGCGTTGAGGTGCGCCGCCGCAGCCAGGTAGCCGTGGGCGAACCCCGCGTCGGCGTCGGCGAGCTGGAGGCAGGCGAGGGTGTACTTGGCCAGGTGGGCGTCGGGGTGCGCCGCGGCGTGCGCGGCCAGCCGGGCGGCCACCGCCGGGCGCTCCGCCACGGGTGCATGCCACGCCTCCGCCACCGGACCGGACCCCGACGCCGGCATCCAGTCGGGGTCGAGGTCCACCTTGCCCTGCGTCGCCCGGAACCCCAGGACGTAGGTGGCGCCGGCGGCCAGCACCCGCCGGGGGTCACGGGCGAGGCCCGCGACCGAGAGCAGGCCGTGGGGCATGGTCAGGCAGTGGCTCCAGCCGTACGGCGCCTCGTCGGGGTCGTCCTGGAGCATCGAGAGGGCGCCGATCCGCCACAGCGCGCGGGTGGCCTCATAGCGGTCGACACCGTCGAGGGCGGGGCCCAGCAGCCGGGCGGCCAGGCCCGTTGACTCCACGAGGTGCATGGTCGGGTAGATGAAGTTCACCTCGAGCGGGCCGGGTGACGGCGGGCGGCGCAGCGCCCCGACGAGGTCGTCGACCGAGGAGACCCGGTCGGACCCCGCACCCGCCGGCGCCTCGTCGAACCAAGACAGCTGCCACTCGGGGTGGCGCGCCAACTCCCGGGCCATGGCCGCCGCGCCGGGGGCCACGGGGGCGCCGGCGAACGACAGGATCTGGTGCAGCCAGATGCCGCCGTGGGCCGCGGCCGCGAGGCTCGGCGCCACCAGGTCGACGAGCAGCGCCACCAGCTCCCCCGGCGGCACCGATCGGGCCAGCGCCCGACCCGCGGCGCCGGCGGCCTCGAGGTCGCCATCACCGACGGCCGAGACCAACGCCGGCGCGATGACAGCAGCCGGGGTGTCCGCGAACCGACCATCCACCACCGCCGACTCCCCCGCCGCCGCGTACGTCGCCGCGAACCACACCAGCCGCCGACGGGCGGGATGCCGATCCTCCGGCGCGACCCGTCCCAGGAGTGCCGACCGGGCCATCAGCTCGAGTGGTGCGTGCAGCACGAACGAGTCGGGCGCCGCCGCCTTCGGCCGGTCGACCACGTGGGCCGCCGCGCTCACCAGCGCGGCGTCGGCGAGCCGCTCGAGACCGAGATCGTCGTAGGCGGCAGCCGCCGACGCGGGGTCGAGGGTCGAGAGCACGACCGGCAAGTCGGCCGGTGCCGTGGGCGCATCGGAATCGAGCAGGGAGGTCATGCCGGCGACCCTAAGACCTCAACCAAACTCGAGGTCAAGCGTGGACCGCCGAGGCCCGGTCGCTCTCCCAGCGGCCGGGGTCACTACGCTGGCGTCGACCGACCCAGGGGGATCCGCCATGGCCGACACGGCCGACCTCGACACGCCGCGTCCCACCGCACCCGACCTCGACGGGAGCGACGGATCGGCCCGGAACGGCTTCACCGCCGCCGCGGGCATGGCGTCGCTGGCGTCCGGCGCGATCCACGCCGCCGCCATCGGGGTGCACGCCGAGCACCGCCAGGCCGCGCTGGCCTTCACCGTCCTCGCCCTGCTGCAGCTGGGCTGGGGCGCGCTCGCCCTGGTCCGCTCCGGGCGGCTCGTCTCGCTCGCCGGCATCGCCATCGGGCTGGCGAGCGTCACCGGCTGGGTGGTGGCCAAGACCGTCGGCATCGGGTTCGTCGACGGCCTCAACGTCGCCGAGGCGCCCCAGACCGCGGACCTCGTCTGCGCCGGGCTCGCCGCCCTGAGCGTGGTGCTGGCCGTGCTGTCCCTGCTGCCCATCCGGGTCGAGGCCCACGAGCAACGCCTGCGCGTGCCCGCGGTCCTCGGGGTCCTGCTGCTCGCGCTCGTCACCTTCGGCGGCATGGCCGCGGCCTCGGACCACGCGCACGAGCACGGCGACGGGTCCGAGAGCGCCGACGGGCACGCCCACGGCGCGGGCGCCGACACATCGGGGCAGAGCGCCGGCGGCGACGAGGGCCACGCCCTCGCCGCGGCATCGGTCGCCCCGGTGCCGTACGACCCCGACGGGACCATCGACCTCGGCGGCGTCCCGGGCGTCACCCCCGAGCAGCAGGCCACCGCGGAGTCCATCGTCCGGGCCACGCTGGCCGACCTGCCCCAGTGGGCGGACTACCGCGACGCGGAGGCCGCCGGCTTCCACTCGATCGGCGACGGCGGCACCGGCATCGAGCACTTCATCAATCCCGAGTTCCAGGACGACCCGACCATCCTCGACCCCGACCAGCCCGAGTCGCTCGTCTACGACACGTCGGACGGCGACCGCCGGCTCGTGGCGGCGATGTACATGCTCGAGGAGGGCCTGCCGCTCGAGGAGGTCCCCGACTTCGGCGGCGCCCTGATGCAGTGGCACACCCACCAGAACCTCTGTACACCGCGGACGGCGTGCTCGGCGGCCTCACCAACGGCGACGGCGAGTGCCCCGAGGGCCTGTTCCTCCCCGAGCCGACGCCCATGATCCACGTCTGGATCGAGCCCCACCCCTGCGGGCCGTTCGCCGCCCTGGAGGGCATCGGCGGGGGCACCATCGAAGAGGGCGAGGAGGTGCTGTGCGACGAGGCCCACGGCTCGTCGGCCTGACCGGCCGCAGGTGCCGACCCGTCAGGCCGAGCTGAGGCGCAGGAGCTGGCCGGTGTAGATCGCCACCCAGACGTCACCGGTCATCCCGTCGTAGGTGATGCCGATGGGGTGCACCCCGGTCTCGATGGTCTGGAGCACCGAGAGGTCGGCGGCCCGCAGCGCGCTCACGGTGTTCGACTCGTAGTTCACGACGTAGAGCGCGGTGCCGTCGTTCGAGATGGCGACGGACCTCGCCTGCACGCCGGTGGCGACCCGGGCCACCACGGTGTCGTTCGAGAGGTCGACCTTCACCACCTCGCCGAGGTGGTTGAGGCTGGCGTACAGGTAGCGACCCTCGGGGTCGAGCACGACGTGGCGCGGCCCGCGACCGACCTCGATGGTCCCGACCACGGTGCCGGCCTGCAGGTCGACCTTGGCGATGTGGCTCTCGCCCATCACCGCGACGTAGGCGTACCGGGAGTCGGGGGAGACGACGATGCCCCGCGGGTACCGGCCCACGTTCGGGACCGTGGCGACCAACTCGTGGGTCTCGGCGTCCACGACGGACAGATCCCAGGAGCACCAGTTGGTGGCCAGCACGTACTGCCCGTCGGGGGTGACCGCGACGTACTTCGGGACGAGCCCGACCTGGGCGACGGCGTCGATGGCGAGCGAGTCGGTGTCGATCCGGTACAGGTAACTCGGCGTGTAGCCGTTGGCGGCCGAGCTCTCCGGGGTGCACTCGTCAAGGCCCTCGGGACCTTGGCCCGGGCCGTACATCGAGTAGTTGGAGACCCAGTAGTGCGCCCCGTCGGGGCTCATCGCCCCTTCGACCGGCGCCCCCTGCACGACCGTGGGCGCGTCCGCGAGCCCGTACACGGCGAGGTCGACGGAGTCGTCGATGGTGGCCACCAACTCGCCGTCGCTGGAGTAGGCCGTGACCGAGTGGTGGTACATCATGTTCTGGGCGAAGAGCAGGCCCGTGTTCGAGGCCACGACCGACTTCGGCGAGATCTCGCCACCGATCGTCTCGGCCACCACCAGCGTGCGCTCGGCCGCCGGCGGCCCCTCCGGGACCCGCTCGGCCGGGGGAACGGTGGTCGCGGTGGCGGCCTCCTCCCCGCCTCCGGCATCCCCGCCGCCCTCGTCGCCGCCCCCGATCGCCCCGATGGCCGCGGAGCCCAGTGCGAAGAGCACGACCAGGAAGGCCAACGCGAACCCGCCGACGACCAGTCGGCGGATGAGGTAGGTCCGTTGGGTCGGCCGCCGAGGCGGTGCAGGCACGGGTCGACGCTACCGGCACCGGGCGGCGCACCGGTGGCACCCCGGGCGGCGCGACTCAGCCCCGGACGCCCTCCCAGAGCAGCGCGAGGCCGAAGAGGAAGAAGAGCACCGCGGCCCCGATGCGGATGGTCCGCTCGGGCAGGCGGGCACCGAGCACGGCACCGAGCAGGATGGCCAGGGCGTCCGCGGCGACCATGGCGAGGGTGGCGCCCACCCAGGTGCCGACGACCCCGTTGGTCGAGGCCAGGGTGATGGTGGCCAGCATCGTCTTGTCGCCGAGCTCGGCCACCACGAGCGCACCCGCAGTGGTGAGCACCACCGAGCGGGTGCCCACCTCTGGCGTCGCCTCGTCATCGTCCTCGTCGTCACCGCGCAGGGTCCAGAGGCCGAAGCCGACGAAGGCGAGACCGGCGAGCAGGTTGAGCGCCCGGGTGGGGAGCGCGGCGCCGAGCACGGCACCGACCCCGACCGACACGGCGAACATGAGGGCACTGCCGAAGGCGATGCCGGCGAGGACGGGGAGCGGCCGGTAGCGGGCGGCGAGCGCCAGCGCGAGCAACTGGCTCTTGTCGCCGAGCTCCGCGACGAACACCACTCCGAACGCGAGCCCGAGCGCCGGCAGCCACTCCACCGGCCCCACACTGGCACGGCCTCCGACTCGGTCGGTGAAATGGTCGGCCCGCACCGTTGCTGGGTAGCGTCTGGCGCCATGGCCACCGACACCGCCACGTTGAAGAAGGGGACGCGCGTCGTCGTCAACACCGATCTCCCCGGGGCGCCCGAAGGCACCCCCGGCAAGGTCGGCCGAGCGGTGGGCATGGCCATCACCCGGTACCGCGTGGCCTTCGACAACGGCACCTCGTTCAACTCGGTGGCGGCGAGCAAGCTGGTTCCCGAGGCGGAGTGGGAGGACTTCCAGGCCAACCGGGAACAGGCCGAGGCCGCGGCGGCGGCCAAGGCGACGGCGACCGCCGAGGCCCCGGCCGAGGGCGCGGGTGACGGCGCCGCGGCCCCCGCCGACGACCGTCTCGCGGCCCTGCTGGCCCGCTCGAAGGCCGCCCGGGAGCGCAAGGCGGGCTGACTCCGCCCCTGGCGTCACCGCACGGGGAGTGACCTTCGGCCCTCCCCCGCACCCGCTCGCGGGCGCATGCTCCGGGTATGACGACGGGGGAACGAGACCAGGTCACGCAGCGATCCGTGCTCGTCGTCGGCACCGAAGCCTGGGCCGCCGACCGGGCCACCCGCCAGCTCCAGCAGGCGGGTCATCGGGTCGTGAGCTGTCCCCTCGCCGAGGACCCGACGCGCACCTGCGCCACGCTCGACGGCTCGGCCTGCGACCTCGACGGCCATCTCGACGTCGTCCTCGTCGTTCGGGCCCGTCCCCTCGACCGGGTCGTGCGGTCCGAGCTCGGCGCGGTCTGCGCGCTGCGCAGGGGCACCCCACTGGTCCTCGCCGGCGCCGGCGCCCGTCACCCGTTCGCGGACTTCGCGGCGACGACCGTCGACCTCGACGGTGACGTCGTGGGCGCGTGCCTCCTCGTCGCGGCGTCAGGGCCGACGCAACACCCGGAGGCGGCTCTCGACCGCCTCGAGCTGGAGGTCCGTGTCGGCCCGCAACCGAGCGAGCCGCGGTGGGTCCAGCACCTCGCAGACCCAGTCCCAGTGCACGGCGACGGCGTCGCCGGGTGAGGGGCTCGGCTCCCCCACCCGCACCGCCCGCTCCGCGGTCGGTCCGAGCACGAGCCGGCCGTCGTCCCACCGCAACGGCGGCGACAGGATCACGGCCTCGTCGCCCTCCACCGCGAGCACGTCCCCCCAGCTGACCCGGCACCCGTCGAGGACGCGAAGGGGCTCGGGCACCAGCCCCCGGGCGAGCAGCCCGACCCAGGGGGAGGCACCGAAGACGTGGAACGCGTGGGTCGGGCGCCCGCCCGCGGCCAGGGCGGCCTCGACCTCGCTCCAGGGGACGCCCAATCGGTCGCCGAAGCGGTCCCGCAGCCACGGCCCGAGCACGTCGATCCCGACCCCGGCGATCAGCTCCCCGCCGAGCCAGTAGCCCTCGACCACCCGCTCGTCGAGCGGGTCGTCGAGGCCGGCCTGCCGGGCGATGATCGACAGGTAGGGCCAGGCCCCCTCGAACTGCGGCGCCACCCTGGTCACCTCCGCAGGGTTCGCCTCCGGGGTGAGCGGCTCGTCCGGAGGCCCGCAGTAGCCGAGGGCGCTGGGCGGGTGCGCGAACCGGGCGAAGCGGGCCGCCCCGGCACCGCTCACCGCTCGGTCGGGTGGGGACCCGCAGCGAGGGCACCCGCGTCGGCCAGGGACGCCAACCGGGCCACGGCGTCGGCCTCGTCCAGGACACCCACCGCCAGCCCGGTGTGCACCTCGACCCAGTCCCCCACGGAGACGGGGGTTCCCTCGAGGACGAGCACGGCGAGCGACACCTTGCGCCGGGGGCCTCCCTCGACGAGCTCGGCGGCGGCGCCGTCGGCGGCGATGGCGGCCACGCGGCCCACGTCGCTGACGCACATCAGGCCGGCACCGCACTGAGGCGCACGACCTCGTCCCGCACCATCCGCGCGGCGTGGGGCACCGAGGCCAGGACCTCGTGCGAGCACTCGTCGCCGGACGCGAAGCGCCGGCCCTCCACGGCGACCACGACCACCGTCGACGGCACCCGGCCGAGCGCCCGACCGAGGCCCACCGCCTCGGCGACGCCGGCACCGTGCGTGCCCGCCGCAGGTCCGGCCGGCACGAGGGCCACGTCGGCGGGATCACCGTCCAGCACCATCCGCAGCACCGACCCGACCGACGCACCCGAGCACGCGGCGTCGACCAGCACGACGGCGTCGAGGCCTTCCCATGCGTCGAGGATCCTCGTGGGCTCACCGTCGAGCTCCACGGCCCGCACCCCGGCGGGCAGCCCCCCGCGCACGGCGTCGAGGACCAGCGGGCCCAGGGCGTCGTCGCCCGCGAAGCGGTTGCCCACCGCGACGACGCCGACCCTCACCCGCGGTCCACCGTGAGGTTCAGGAAGTGGGTGGCGCAGGAGATGCACGGGTCGTGGTTGCGGATGGACTGCTCGCTCACGTGGCGCAGGTCGTCGTCGGGGAGGTCGAGGTTGGCCTCCACGAGGCGGAACAGGTCGGCCTCGATCGCCGGTTGGTTCTGCGACGTGGGCGGCACGATCACCGCGTCGGTGATGAGCCCCTCGTCGTCGAGCTCGTAGCGGTGGTACAGCAGGCCGCGGGGCGCCTCCGAGACGCCGTGGCCGACACCGGCACGGGGCTCGACCGGCACCCACGAGGTGTCCGGTTCCTCGAACCCCTCGAGGATGGCGATGGCCTCGTCGCAGGCGTGGAGCACCTCGATGGCCCGGGTCACGATGCTGCGGAACGGGTTGCGGTCGTCCGGGCCCATGCCGACCTCGGCGGCCACCGAGCGCGCGCCCGGGGAGAGGCGGTCGTAGCCCAAGGCGAACCGGGCCATGGGGCCGACGAGGTAGCGGCCGCCGTCGGCCCGGTGGGCGTGCAGGGCGTTGGACCGGGCCACGTGCTCCTCGACGAAGTGGTCGGGGAACTCGGCCGGCGCCAGGTCGAGGCCGGAGGTCGACGCGACCCGGCCGCCGACCACCGCGTACTCGTCGGGCCGGGAGAGGGCCACCAGGTCGTGGTCGTGGGTCAGGTCGGGGAAGTCGAAGCCCGCCACGAAGCGGACCGTCTCCTCGGCGATGGGGCGCACCCGGTACAGGTCGTCGAGCAGCGGGCGCAGCTCGGCCCGGCTCGGTGCCCGGTGGAACCCGCCCACCCGGACGTTCACCGGGTGGATGGCCCGGCCGCCCACGATCTCCACGATGCGGTTGCCCACCTTCTTCAGGGCCAGCCCGGCCTCGACCGCCTCCCGGTGGTCGGCCGCCATCTCGATGGCCCCGTGGTAGCCGAGGAAGTCGGGGGCGTGCAGCAGGTAGACGTGCAGTGTGTGGCTCTCGATCCACTCCCCGCAGTACAAGAGGCGGCGCAGGTCGCGCAGCGGCCCGTCGACCACCACGCCGCAGGCGTCCTCGATCGCCTCGCACGCGCTCATCTGGTAGGCGACCGGGCAGATGCCGCAGATGCGGGCGGTGAGGTCGGGAGGCTCGGTGTGGCGCCGGCCGCGCAGGAAGGCCTCGTAGAAGCGGGGCGGCTCGTAGATCTGCAGCTCCACGCCGACGAGGGCGCCGTCGCGGATCTCGACGTGCATGGCCCCTTCGCCCTCGACCCGGGCCAGGGCCTCGACCCGGATGGTGCGGGTGCCCTCGTCGCTCGGGTCGGTCCCGTCGCTCACGTCGCGCTCCTCCGGGTCGGGTCGGCCAGGCGCACCGAGCCCGCGGTGCGGAAGGGCTCGGCCCAGGCGTTGAAGGTGTGCAGGAAGCGCCCCACGTCGCCGTCGTCCATGCCCGAGGCGTGCAGCGCCGGCGCCAGCGCGTCGGGCGCCGCGGACTCCATGGGGCCGAAGCAGCCGTAGCAGCCGCGGTGGTAGCCGGGGCACAGCGCCCCGCAGCCGGCGTGCGTGACCGGGCCGAGGCACGGCGTGCCGTGGGCCACCAGCACGCAGACGTTGCCTGCCGACTTGCACTCGACGCACACGCTCTGGCCGCTCAGGTTCGGGCGCCGGCCGGCGAGGAGCGCGCCGATGAGCTCGAGGAGCTGGCGGCCGTCGATCGGGCAGCCGCGCAGCTCGACGTCGACCTCGACGTGCTCGGCGATCGGCGTCGAGGTGGCCAGGGCATCGACGTACTCGGGGTGGGCGTAGACGATCGACGTGAACTCGTCGAGGTCGGCGAAGTTGCGCAGGGCCTGGACGCCGCCGGCGGTGGCGCACGCCCCGATGGTGACGAGCACCTTCGAGGCGGCCCGAACCTCCTGGATGCGCTCGACGTCGTGGGGCGTGCCGATGGAGCCCTCCACCAGTGACACGTCGTAGGGCCCCTCGACGGTGGCGCTGGTCGCCTCGAGGAAGTAGGCCACCTCGACCGCGCCGGCGACGGCGAGGAGCTCGTCCTCGCGGTCGAGCAGGGTGAGCTGGCAGCCGTCGCAGGACGAGAACTTCCACACCGCGAGACGGGGCCGGGCCGGGGCCTCGGTCGACTCGGCGACCGGGGTCATCGCTCGCGCACCCGCATCAGAGGCAGGGCCCGGTCGGCGGTGACCACGGGGCCGTCGAGGCAGACGAAGGAACCGCCGAGCTGGCAGTGGCCGCAGTGGCCGATCGCACACTTCATGTTCCGCTCCAGGGAGAGCTGGATGGCCGAGCGGGGCATGCCCATGGCCTCGAGGGCCTGGGCGGTGAACCGCATCATGATCTCGGGCCCGCACACCAGGGCGGACGCGGTGGCGGGCTCGGTGTCGAGCTGGTCGAGCACCTCGGTCACGACCCCGACGTGGCCGTGCCACGACCGGTCGGCCCGGTCGACCGTCGTCAGGACCTGCACGTCGGGCCGGGCGCCCCAGGCCGCGAGCTCGTCCTGCAGGAGCAGGTCGGAGGGCGTGCGCGCGCCCACGACGACCGAGAGGCGCCGCCTGCCGTCGCCGGCGTCGAGGCGGGCGAGGAGCTCGGTCACGGCGGGCCGGACGGGCACCAGGCCGACGCCGCCGGCGACGACCACCACGTCACCGCGGTCGACCACCTCGAGGTCCCACGGGCGGCCGAAGGGCCCCCGGACCCCGAGCACGGCACCCTCCGGCGCCGTGGCGAGGGCGCGGCTCACCGCGCCCACGACCCGCACGGTCTCGTCGATGGCGCCGTCGGACCCGAGACCGCCGAGCGAGATCGGCACCTCGCCGACCCCGGGGGCCCACAGCATGAAGAACTGCCCGGCACGGGCGGCGGGCAGGGCGAGGTCGACCGGGGCGAGCGTGATCGTGGCGGTGTCCTGACCCTCCCACCGGCGCGCGACCACCCGGTAGGGCACGGGGACCATGGGATCTGCGGCGAGCACGGCGGCGGGGTCAGACATCGCCGTCACGGTCCCCGTAGAGGTCGAGGAGGCGAAGACGGGCGGCCTGGAGCCGCTTCACCAGTGCCCCGGCCACCCTCGTCACGAGGCGGTGGCCCATCCCGTCGTCCGCCTCGCACCACGCTCGGACGGCCACGGCGTCGAGGGCCAGGGCCTCGACGTCGTCGAGCACCACCGCCTCGAACTGCCACTGGTACGGCGGGAACAGCCAGGAGGCGCCGAGCAGGTCGCCGGGCCCCAGGGTGGTGAGCAGGTGCGCCGGTCGGCCGGTGGCGTGCACCTCGAGGCCGACCCGACCGGATTGGACCAGGTAGAACCGCTCGGCGGGCTCGCCCTCGCGGAACACGACGTGGCCGGCGACGAGGTGGACGGGCTCGGCGCACTCGGCGAGCCGGGCCAGGTCCGGCTCGGGCAGGCCGGCGGTGAACGGATGGGCGGCGAGGGCGGCCGCGGAGGTGGTCATGCCGGCGCACCTCCCACTCGTGGCGGGCCGTCGGCCGCGGCGATGGCCGCGACCTCCTCGGTGAGGTCGATGCCCACGGGGCACCACGTGATGCAGCGCCCGCAGCCCACACAGCCGAGCTCACCGAACTGCTCGTCCCACGTGGACAGCTTGTGGGTGAGCCACTGGCGATACCGGGCTCGGACCGAGCCACGGACGGGAGCACCGCCGAGCTCGGTGAAGTCGAGGGTGAAGCAGGAGTCCCATCGTTGGGACCGCTCGGCCGTCGTGCCGGCGAGGTCGACGGTGTCCTCCACCGTGGTGCAGAAGCAGGTCGGGCACACCATCGTGCAGTTCGTGCAGGCGAGGCACCGAGTGGCGACCTCGTCCCACCGCGGGTGCTCGAGGTTGGACGCCAGCAGGCCGGCGACCTCGCCGGCCGGGACCGAGCGGGCCTGGGTCGTCGCGGCGTGCTCCGAGGCGGCGGCAGCCGCCGCGCGGTCCTCCGCCCCTGCGGGCTCGTGCGGCACCCGGCCGAGCAGGTCGGCACCGACGGGCGAGCCCACCCGCACGTAGAACCGGGGCTCCTGTCCCGGACGCTCGGCGACGGCGAGGTCGAAGCCCGCGGCGGCGGCCGGGCCGCTCCCCATCGAGGCGCAGAAGCACGTCGGCCCTGACTCGCCGCAGTCGGCGGCGATGATCACCACGTCGGTGCGTCGGGCCGCGTAGCCGGCGTCGGCGAACGGACCGTCGGCCAGCACCCGGTCCTGGACGGCGATGCCCGCGAGGTCGCACGCGCGCACCCCCACGAAGGCGTAGCGGGGCGGCGGCGCGGGCGGCTCGACCTCGAAGCCGCCGCCGGCGAGGCGCGCCCGGAAGACCGTCTCGCGGGCCGGGTGCAGGAACGGTCGCCACGACGTCGCCGGGGTGGTGAACCCGAAGAGGGCGTCGTCGTCACGGCGGCGCAAGCGGTAGCGCCCCGGGGCCTGGTCGTCCGCCCACCCCGCGGGCAGGTCGGCGGTGGACGCGATCTCGCCCAGCCGGATCGCGCCGTCGCCGACCCGGGGGCCGACCACCGTCCGACCCTCGTCGGCGAGCACGCCCAGCAGCAGGTCGAACCCGTCGGTGGTCAGGAGGCCGTCTCCGGGGCTCGCGTCGGTCACTGCGCCCAGTCTTTCCCATCGAACGAACCCGCGGGGAGAGCCGAAGGTCCCTAGGTCGACACCCGTGCAGCGGCCACCATGGGACGGGCCTGACGATCTGCCGGGAGGACCATGTCCGTCATCGAGCTCGAAGGCGTCGCCCGCCGCTATGTCGTGGGCGACGGCGAGGTCACCGCACTGCACGACGTCGACCTGACCGTCGGCGAGGGCGAGTTCCTCGTCGTGCTGGGACCGTCGGGCTGCGGCAAGACGACCCTCCTCAACCTCATCGGAGCACTCGACACCCCCACCGAGGGCTCGGTGCGGGTCGCCGGCCGCGTCCTCGACGGGGCGAGCCGCAAGGACCTGTTCCGGTTCCGCCGCGAGACGGTGAGCTTCGTCTTCCAGTCCTTCAACCTGTTCCCCGCCCTGACCGCCCGTGAGAACGTGCAGTTCGCGATCGACGTGGCCCGCGCCGACCGGACGGGTCCCTCCGCGGCCGAGGTGCTGGACCAGGTGGGCCTCGGCGACCGCCTCGACCACTTCAGCCACCAGCTGTCGGGGGGTGAGCAGCAACGGGTCGCCATCGCCCGGGCCCTCGCCACCGGCAACCCCGTGCTCCTCGCCGACGAGCCGACGGGCGAGCTCGACTTCCACACCGGTGTGGCCATCCTCGAGCTGCTCCACGCCCAGTCCCACGCCGGCGTGACCGTGGTGATCGTCACCCACAACCGCGAGATCAGCCGCGTGGCCGATCGCGTCGTCGAGCTGTCGAGCGGCACCGTCGTGGGCGACGGCCCGCCGCCGAGTGGCACCGCCGAGATCGCGAGCCTGCACTGGTGAGCGACCCCGTCGCGCCCCCGGCGCGTCCCGGGCGGGCCGGCCGGCCGAGCGCCGGCCTGTGGCTGCGGTGGTCGTGGCGCGACCTCCGCGCCCGCTGGCTCCAGGTGGCGGCCATCGCGCTGATCCTGGGGATCGGGTCCGGCACGTACTCCGGCCTGACCAGCGTGTCCGAGTGGCGCCGGGCGTCGTACGACGCCAGCTACGAGGCGCTGTCGATGTACGACCTGCGCGTCGAGCTGACCGCCGGAAGCTTCGCCTCGGCGCGCCGGCTGGTGCGCATCGCCGAGTCGATCCCCCACGCCGACGACCTCGCCGAGATCGAAGCCCGCTTGGCGGTGCCGATCCAGGTCGACGCCAGCACCGCCGACGAGCTCGTGCTGGTGCCGGGACGGCTGGTGGGCGTCGACGTCAGCGGCGGCGGGCCGGACGTGAGCGGCCTCGCCACCGTCGAGGGGCGGGGCCTGCGCCCCGGCGACGACGGCGAGGACGTGGTCGTCGTCGACCAGCACGTGATCGACCGTCACGACCTGCCCCCCACGGGCACCCTCACCCTGAGCGGGGGCCGCCAGCTGCGCTACGTCGGCACCGCCCTGTCCCCCGAGGAGTTCTTCCCGATCGACGACCGGGGCAGCGTCTTCGCCGACTTCGCCGTCCTGTACGCCCCGCTCTCGAGCGTCCAGCGCATCAGTGGTCACCCGGGCGGGGCCAACACCCTCGTGCTCGCCGTCCGCGAGGGTGCCGACCGGGACCGGATCCAGCGCGAGATCGAGGACGCGCTCGCCTCCGAGCTCGGCGAGGTGGGCATCACCGTCACCCGCCAGGAGGACGACCAGGTCCTGCGCCTGCTCTACGACGACATCGAGGGCGACCAGCGCTTCTACGACATCTTCGCCCTGCTCATCCTCGCCGGGGCCACCTTCGCGGCGTTCAACCTCACCGTGCGCATCGTCGAGGCGCAACGGCGCGAGATCGGCATCGGCATGGCCCTCGGCGTGCCGCCGGCCACGATCGCCGTGCGCCCGATGCTGGTCGGCGCCCAGGTGGCCCTGCTCGGCGTGGTCTTCGGCGTGGTGGTGGGGCTCGCCATCGACTCGCTCATGGCCGACCTCCTGTCGGGGTTCTTCCCCCTGCCGGTCTGGCGATTCGACTTCCAGCCGACGGTCTTCCTCCGCGGCGCGGCCCTCGGTCTGCTGCTCCCGCTGGTGGCCACCGCCATCCCGGTGTGGCGAGCGGTGCGGGTCACGCCGGTCGAGGCGGTCAGCACCACCCACCGGGCGGCCCGGGGCGGCCTGGCGCCCCTGGTGTCGCGCCTGCCCCTCCCGGGCTCGAGCGTGGCCCAGATGCCGTTCCGCAACGTGCTGCGCGAGCCCCGGCGGACCGCGCTCACCGCGCTCGGCGTCGCCGCGGCCATCACGACCCTGGTCGGCGTGATCGGCATGATCGACTCCTTCATCGCCACCATCGACGCCGGCGACCGTGAGATCGTCGGGGAGACGACCGACCGGTTGACCGTCGATCTCGACGGCTTCGCCCTCGCCGGCTCGCCGGAGGTCAGCGCCATCGTCGACGATCCGCAGCTCCGGGCGGCGGAGCCCGGCCTGACCCTCGGCGGCACGCTCGACCCGGGTCCCGACCAGGTCGACGTCGTCCTCTACAGCATCGACTTCGGGAGCGAGCTGTGGACCCCGACCGCCGCCGCCGGCGCCCTCACCACCGACGAGCCCGGGCTCGTGATCGCCGAGAAGGCCGCCGACGACCTCGGGGTCGGCGTGGGCGACCCCGTGACCCTGCGCCACCCGCTACGCGAGGGCACCGGCTACCGCTGGGTCGAGACCGAGCTGCCGGTGCTGGCCCTGCACCCGAACCCCTACCGGTTCGTCGCCTACCTCGACCAGCGGTGGGACTCGCTCTTCGCCCTCGAGGGCATCGTCAACACCGTGCGGGTCGCACCCGCCGAGGACGTCAGCGTGGAGGACGTCCAGCGGGACCTGTTCGGACAGGAGGCCGTGGCGTCGGTGCAGCCCGTCACCGATCTCGCCCAGAGCGTTCGGGACCAGATCGACGAGGTCATCGGCGTGTTCCGGATCATCGAGGGCGCGGTCCTCCTGATGGCGCTGCTGATCGCGTTCAACGCCACGTCCATCAACATGGACGAGCGCGCGAGGGAGAACGCCACGCTCTTCGCGTTCGGCCTGCCGGTGCACCGGGTCGTGGCCGTCGCCGTGACCGAGAGCCTCGTGATCGGGGTGCTCGGCACGGTCGGCGGGGTGCTCGCCGGCCGGCTCCTGCTCGAATGGCTGATGCGCGCGATCGTCCCGGACACCCTGCCCGACATCGGCGTGGTGACCTACCTGGCACCGGCGACGGTCGCGACCGCGCTCGTGCTGGGCGTCCTCGCTGTGGCGGTGGCGCCGTTGCTCACCGTGCGACGCCTGCGCCGGATGGACATCCCCTCCACGCTGCGCGTCGTCGAGTGACACCGACCGACGTCACGTCGGGCAGGTGACGTTCGGCCCTGCCCGTGGGGCGGGTGGGGGCGTTCACTTCAAGCATGACCACACCCGTACCGCCGGCATCCGGTGGTCCCGCGGGGCCACCGCCGTTCCCGCCCCCCGGTGGACCGCCGGCGGGCCCGCCACGGGGCCCCGCCGGCCCGCCACCCGGTGGCTACGGCTACGGCTACCAGCCCCCGGGGGGGCCGACGCCGCCGCCGAAGCAGTCGAAGACGGGGCTCATCGTCGGCATCGCCGTCGGCGTGGTGGTCCTGCTCATCGCCGCCACGATCGGTGTGCTCGTCCTCACCGAGGACGACGCCGAGGCCGGTGAGGTCTTCCTCGCCCCCGCCACCGAGATCGGCGACGACCCGTTCACCGACAGCGTGGCCAACCCCGACAACCGCGCCGTCGCCTCCCAGGGCACGACCGGCACCTCCGCGGGCGGCCCGCTCGAGGTCCGCAGCGCCAACGGCTCCCAGCCCGGCCTGTACGGCGGCACCCAGAACCAGGCCCAGTGCGACCGGCGCCAGATGATCGACTTCCTCCAGGCCAACCCCGAGAAGGGCCGGGCCTGGGCCGGTGTGCAGGGCATCGGGTTCGACCAGCTCGAGGACTACATCCTCGACCTCACGTCGATGCAGCTGCGCACCGACACCCGGGTCACCAACCACGGGTTCCGCAACGGGCGGGCGACCTCCTTCCAGGCGGTCCTCCAGGCGGGCACCGCGGTGCTCGTCGACCGCCAGGGCATCCCCCGGGCCCGTTGCGCCTGCGGCAACCCGCTGACCCCGCCCACCGCCGTGACGGCCCGACCCACCTTCCGTGGCCCGCAGTGGACCGGGTTCAGCGCGTCGAGCCTCACCGTGATCCAGATCGACGTGACCATCGACATCTTCGTGATCACCGACATCGACACGGGTGACCCCTTCACCCGTCCGCCGGGCACCGACGGCGACGACGACCAGCCGGGTGACGGCACGGACGACGACACCGACACGACCCTTCCCCCGGACACCCGACCCCCCGACACCCTGCCCCCCGACACCCTGCCCCCTGACGACTTCGGCGGCGAGAACGACGTCGACATCATCCTCACCTGGGGCGGCAACGACGACCTCGACCTCCACGTCTTCGAGCCGAGCGGCGAGGAGCTGTACTTCGGGTCGTCGACGACGTCCACGGGTGGCACCCTCGTCGGCGGCGACGACATCCCCGGCTGCGAGGACGTGGGCGCCCACGGCGAGGAGGCGTACTGGGGGCCGGGCCAGGCCGTGCCGGGCAGCTACGAGGTGTTCGTCCGCAACTTCGGCGCCTGCGACGAGGACGGCGCCAACTACGACCTCCAGGTCTCGGTGAACGGCGAGTTCGTCGCCGGCGACACCGGGGTGCTCTTCCCGGGTGAGGACTCGGGGTCGATCGTCTTCGAGGTCCCGGGCTGAGGATGCCATGAGCGCCGACGCGACCCTCCACCTGCCGGGCCTCGACGGGGGCACCGTGCTCGCCGAGGACCCCCTCGCCACGGTGTTCCGGGCCACGCAGTCCGCGTTCGGCCGACCCGTGGCGGTGAAGGTCTTCCACGACCCCCTCGACGAGGACGGCGCCGCCCGCTTCGACGAGGAGTGCCACACCGCCGGGGCCCTCGGCGACCATCCCGCCATCGTCACCCTGCACGATGCCGGGCTCGACGAGGACGGACGGCCGTACCTGGTGATGGCGTACCTGCCCGACGGCTCGCTCGCCGACCTGTCGGTGCGGCGGGGGCCCGTCGGCTGGCAGGAGGCGCTGCGCATCGGCGTGCACGTCGCCCATGCGCTGGCCGCGGTGCACCGCCACGGCCTGGTGCACGGCGAGCTCCGGCCCGAGGCCGTGCTGGTCGCACCCGACGGGACGCCGCTGCTCGCCGAGTTCCGCGTGACCCGGGTGGTCGGCGACGCCGCGGGTCGTGAGGCTCGGACGCCCGGGTCGGTGGTCTGGTCGGCCCCCGAGGTGCTCGACGGCGCGACGCCGTCGGTCGCCGCCGACGTGTACTCGCTCGGCGCGCTGTTGCACGAGCTCATCGCCGGCGCACCGCCGTTCGCGGTCGGACCGGACGACACGGTCGACGCGGTGGTCGGCCGGGTGACCTCGATGGCCCCGGCCCCCCTCGGCGCCGACGTCCCGGTCGACGTCGCCGCCACGATCGCCCGAGCGCTCTCGCGCGATCCCGCCGCACGGCCGGTCTCGGCGGCGGCGTTCGGCCGCGAGCTCCACGACCTCTGCCGGGCCCACGACCTCGACCTGACCGACGGCCGGCGGTGGCCCGAGGCCGAGCCGGTGACCCCCCCGCGGTCGGAGACCGTGCCCACCCCCACCCCGACCCCCACCGCCCCGGCGCCCGTCCCCGAGCCGTACCGTGCCAGCCACCGGGTGCCATGGACGGGCATGCCGGCGTGGTCCGCGGCCGATCCCGGGCCGGCGCCGGCCGCCGACCTCGACCCGGACCTCGACGTGGAGGTGCTCGAGTGGTCGGGCGACTGGGCCCGCGTGCGCTGCAGCAACGGCTGGGAGGCGTGGGTCGACGGCCGCCAGCTCGTGCCCCTCTGGCCCTGAGAGACGGTCCCTTGACCGGTGACGTCGATGGGGTTACGTTTTCCGATGTGCCTTCGGAAATCGTCGAGACATCGACCGAACCGGATCGCCGCACCCGCAAGCGGGCGGCCAAGCGCAACGACCTGCTCGACCTCGCCCTCGACCTGAGCGAGCGCCTCGGCGTCGAGGGGGTCACCATGGCCGCGCTGGCCGATGCCGCCGACTACGCCCCGGCCTCGCTGTACACGTACTTCCCGTCCCGGAGCGCCCTCGTCGCCGCCCTCCAGCAGCGGGCGCTGCACACCCTCGGCGGCGTGGCCGAGTCGACCCTCCAGGCGTGGGAGCTCGACGCCGGCGCCCGCTCCGAGCCCCTCCCCCCGACGGTGGGCGCGCTGGCGCGACTCTGGGTGTTCAGCGACCTGTTCCTCGCCGCCCCCGAGTCCCACGCCCGGGAGTTCCGCCTCCAGCAGCAGCTGCTCGCCACCCCCAAGGTGCAGGAGGCCGACGACGCCGCCACCGTCGTCCCCGCGGCCATGAGCGTGCTCGACCGGCCCCGCCGCCTGCTGGCCGACGCCGTGGCCGCCGGCGCCCTCGACGCCCACGACGCTGCTGCCACCGGTGACGGCCTCCTCGACGGCGACCTGCTGCGCACGTTCGTGTGGGTCACCGCCCTGAACGGCGGGCTCCAGGTCGACGACCTCGGCATCGGCGTCCCCACCACCGGCGCCACCCTCGGCCACGAGCTCACCCGGGCCCTGCTCCGCGGCTGGGGCGCCGACCCCGACGCCCTCGCCACCGCCCGCACCGCCACCGACCACTGGGTCGCCGACCACCTCTGAGGGCCGCCGCCCGAAAGGATCCACCGATGACCATCCTGCTCCCCGCCCTCGCCGCCTTCGCCCTCGGCTGGCTGCTCTGGACCCTCGGCGAGTACGTGCTGCACCGCTTCGCGATGCACGAGCTGTACGGCAAGGGGATCATGAGCCGTGAGCACCTGCGCCACCACGTCACCGCCGACTGGAACCTCGCCTACACCAACGTCTTGAGCTGGATCGGTGTCGGCCTCGTCGGCGGACTGCTGTGGGCGCCGTTGCTCTGGTACCTCACCGGCCAGGTCGTCGTCGGCCTCGCCGTCGCCGCCGGCTGGGCCTTCGGCTACGGCTTCTACGAGTACTGCCACGCCCAGGCCCACCTGCGGGGGCCCTCGGGCCGCTACTCGCACTGGCTGCGGGTGCACCACTTCCACCACCACTTCGGCCACCCCATGGCCAACCACGGCGTGTCCGTCCCCTGGTGGGACCGGGTCTTCGGCACCCTCGAGCGCCCCGAGCGGATCCGGGTCCCCCGCCGCCTGGCCATGGACTGGCTCCTCGATGACGCCGGCGACCTCCGCCCCGAGTACGCCGACGACTACGTCCTCGTCGGCGCCGCCACCAGCGACGAGCGCACCGCGGCGCTCGACAAGGCCCGCGCCTTCGCCTCCGTCGCCCCCGCCGACTAGCGCCGCGGGACGACCGCCCACCCCACCGTTGGGGCATGATGGGACCCTGACGCAACCGCGCGCCGAGGGGGCCCCGCCATGACCATGACCACCCGCGTCGAGCAGCGCTCGCCGTACCTCGACGGGATGTACGCCCCCGTCCAGGACGAGGTGCGGGCCGACCTCGAGGTGCTGGAGGGCGCGATCCCGGCGGACCTGCGGGGCGTGTTCACCCGCAACGGGTCCAACCCCCGGTTCGAGCCCGAGGGGCGCTACCACTGGTTCGACGGCGACGGGATGATCCACGCCGTGCAGTTCGACGACGCCGGCGCCCACTACGCCAACCGCTACGTGCGCACCCGGGCGCTGGCCGCCGAGGAGGAGGCGGGCGAGGCGCTCTGGACCGGCATCCTCGAGCCGCCCGACTTCTCCAAGTTCCCCGACGTGTTCAAGGACACCGCCAACACCGACCTCGTGTTCTTCAACGGCGAGCTCCTCGCCCTGTGGTGGCTCGGCGGCGACGCCTACCGGGTCTCGCTCCCCGACCTCGAGACCCTCGGCACCGAGGACTTCGGAGGCACCCTCCAGACCCACATCGCCGCCCACCCCAAGGTCGACCCCGTCACCGGCGAGCTGCTCTTCATCGACTACGACCCGGTCCCGCCGTTCCTGACCCTCGGCGTGGTGTCGCCCGACGGCAAGGTCGTGCGCAGCCAGACCGTCGAGGTCGGCGGGCCCCGCCTCCAGCACGACATCGCCTTCAGCGACGACTGGATCGTCGTGTTCGACTTTCCCTTCATGTGGGAGCAGGCCGAGGGCCGCAGCCGCCTGGCCTTCCACCGCGACCGACCCGCCCGCTTCGGCCTCGTCGCCCGGGACGGCGACACCAGCGCGCCCGTGGCCGACGTGCGGTGGTTCGAGACCGACCCGTGCTTCATGTACCACGTCTCCGGGGCCTGGCAGGAGGACGGCGTGGTGAAGCTCGTGGGCTGCGAGATCGCCGACCCGCTGGCGTCGGACCCGGGCAACGCCCCCGACCTGATGGCGGCCCCGCAGATCGCCATGCTGCGCCTCGAGCCGTACCTGACGGAGTGGACCTTCCACCTCGACGACGGCACCATCACCAAGCGCCGCATCGACGACCACGTGGCCGAGTTCCCCCGCATCGACGTGCGCCGCATCGGCCAGCCCTTCCGCTACTCGTACCTGATGCGCTTCGCCGAGCGGTCCGAGCTGGCCTTCGACGGCGTCATCCGCCACGACCGCCTCACCGGCGAGACCACGAGCCACAGCTGGCCCGAGGGCTGGTACGGCTGCGAGACGCCGTTCTGCCCCAAGGTCGGCGCCACCGACGAGGCCGAGGGCTACCTGGTGGCCTTCGTGGCCGAGGAGGCGACCGGGCGCTCGGAGGTGCACGTGCTCGACGCCGCCCGCCTCGGAGACGGGCCGGTGTGCCGCCTGGCCGTCCCCGCCCGCGTGCCCGCCGGCTACCACTCGTGGTGGGTGCCGGCCGAGGACCTCGCCGGCTCGGCGTGAGCGGAGCGGGGGCCCGAGCGGCCCGTGAGCGGAGCGATCGAGAGCGGGGAAGATGACGGAGCCGACGCCGTTCGTCCTGGGCGGCCACCAGACCGACTTCGCCCGCAACGCCGCCCGTGAGGGCCTCGGCCTCACCGACCTGCTCCGCGAGGCCGCCGGCGGGGCGCTGGCCGACGCCGACCTGGACCCGTCCGAGGTGGGCGTGGCACATGTGGGCAACTTCGCCGCCGAGCTCTACTCCGGCCAGGGGCACCTCGGCGGCCTGCTCGTCGACGCGGTACCCGGCCTCGAGGGCGTCGGCGTCAGCCGCCACGAGGCCGCCTGCGCCTCGGGCAGCATGGCCGTCCTCGCCGCCACCGCCGACCTGGCCGCGGGGCGGGCCGACGTCGCCCTCGTGGTGGGCGTCGAGCTCATGCGGGCGGGCGGCGCCTTCGAGGCCCAGCACACCCTGGGCGCGGCCGGCCGGGTCGACGAGGTGGAGGGCATCGACTACCCGTGGCCCCAGCTGTTCAGCGACGTGGCCGACGAGTACGACCGCCGCTACGGCCTCGACGACCTCCACCTCGCCGCCATCGCCCGCAAGGCCTACGCCAACGCGCAGCGCAACCCCCTCGCCCAGACCCGCACCTGGTCGGTCGGTGACGGCGCCTTCGGCGACGACGACGAGCTCAATCCCGTCGTCGCCGGGCGACTCCGCCGCTACGACTGCTCGCAGGTCACCGACGGCGCCGCCGCGGTCGTGCTCGCCACCCCGGCGTACGCCGAGCGCTGGGCCGCCGCCCGGGGCCGGCACCTCGACGACCTCGCCCACGTCGACGGCTGGGGCCACCGCACCGCCCGCATGACCATGGCCGACAAGCTCGCCGCCAGCCGCGACGAGCCCTACGTGTTCCCCCACCTGCGGGCCGCCGCGCTCGACGCCTTCGGCCGGGCCGGCATCGCCGGCGTGGACGACCTCGACGCGGTCGAGACCCACGACTGCTTCACCATCAACGAGTACGCCGCCCTCGACCACCTGGGGCTCACCGACCCCGGCGAGGCCTGGAAGGCCATCGAGGAGGGGCGCACGGAGCTCGACGGCGACCTGCCGGTCAATCCTTCGGGGGGCCTGCTCGCCGGCGGCCACCCGGTGGGCGCCACCGGCGTGCGCATGCTCTGGGACGCCGCCCGCCAGGTCACCGGCCGCGCCGGCGACGTGCAGGTCGAGGGCGCCCGCCGGGTCGCCACCGTCAACGTCGGCGGCAGCCTCACCACGAGCGCGGCCTTCGTGGTCGCCCGGGGCTGAGGGCGGCGGGGGCGACGGTGGGCTACCAGTGGGAGGTCGGCGAAGGCATCGCCGGCGGCTTCCGCCGCATCGCCGCCGACGAGCTCACCGCCGCCATCGAGGGCCTGGCCGACCCGTCGGTGCAGGGGGTCGAGACCACCGTCCACGGCGCCCGCAAGCACTGCAAGAAGGTCCGTGGCCTGGCCCGCCTGGTGCGGCCGGGCCTGGCCAAGGCCGACTTCCGGGCCGTCAACCAGGGCACCCGCGACGCGGCCGCCGAGCTCTCGTCGTTCCGCGACGCCCACGCGCTGCTGGCCACCTTCGACCGCCTGCTGGTCGAGCCGGCCGGCGAGCTCGAGCGCCTCGACCTCACGACGGTGCGCGACGAGCTGGTCCGGCGCGCCGACGACGCCAGCCGGGCCGTCGCCGACGGCGGTGACGAGAAGGTCCAGACCGCGCTCGCCGGCCTCGAGGCGGTGCGCGAGCTCGTCGCCGGGTGCGAGGTCGACGACGACGTCGACGTGCTCCTCGCCGGCGCCCGCACCACCTACGAGCGGGGCCGGGGCGCCATGTCCCAGGCCGCCAAGGGCGAGCACGACGAGGACCTCCACGAGTGGCGCAAGCGCGAGAAGGACCTCTGGTACGCCACCCGTCTGCTCGCCCCGAGCGCGCCGGCGGTGCTCGGCCCCCAGGCCAAGCTGCTCCACGTCCTGTCCGAGGACCTCGGCGACGACCACGACCTCGCGGTGCTCGCCGATCTCGTCGGCGTCGACCCCGAGGCCTTCGGCGGCGAGGAGGCCGCCCGCCCCGCCCTCGAGCGCGCCGCCCGCTCCCGGGCCGACCTCCAGCACCACGCCTTCGGGCTCGGCGCCCAGGCCTACGCCGAGTCCCCCAAGGCCTTCACCCGCCGCCTGAAGGCGTACTGGCGGGCGTGGCAGCGCGGCGACGATCCCGACCTCCCCGCCGGCTGATCAGGCGGGGCTGAGGGCGCGGCGCTCGTCGTAGCGGGGCGGGGCGGGCTCGAGGCGCACCTTGACGTCGAGGGCGACGACGCCCCCGTCGGACACCACGACGGGGTTGGCGTCGAGCTCCACGACCTCGGGCAGCTCGTCGGCGATGCGGCTGACCCGGCAGAGCAGCTCCTCCAGGGCGTCGACGGCGACCGGCTCGCTCCCCCGGTACCCGAAGAACAGCGGAGAGAGCCGCAGGGACCGCACGAGGTCGCGGGCGTCGGCGTCGGTGACGGGCACCAGCGCGAGGGCGGTGTCCCGCAGCAGCTCGGCCTGCACCCCGCCCATGCCGAAGGCGACGGTGGGCCCGAACGAGCGGTCGTGGAGGATGCCCACGATCACCTCGATGCCGGTGGCGACCATGGGCTGCACGATGCCGCCGCCCATGTCGTCACCGAGGCGGGCGGCCATCGCCTCGTACGCGTCGCGCACGGCGTCGTCCGACGCCAGGCCCAGGCGGACGGCACCCACGTCGGTCTTGTGCACGATGGCGCCGCTGGCCGCCTTGAGGGCCACGGGGAGCCCGAGAGCACGGGCGGCGGCCACCGCGGCGTCGGCGGTCTCGACCGGCCGGGACGGGACCGTGGGCACGCCGAAGGCCTGCACGAGGGCGACCGCGTCCGCCGAGTCGAGCCAGCCGCCCTCGGGGTGGGCCAGGAGGAAGGAGTCGACGAGCGCCCGGGCGGCAGCGACGTCGATCCCGGGCAGCTCGGGCACGGTGCCCGGGTCGCGGCGACGCCACTCGGCGTGATCCGCGACCCGGCCGAGTGCCCGCACCGCCGACTCCGGGAACGCGAACGAGGGGATGGCCCGGCCGTCGGGCGACTGGAGCGCCTCGGGAACGCCCTCTTGACCGAGGAAGCAGGCGACGACCGGCTTGGAGCCGTCCGCCGCGCCCACGATGGCGCGGGCCACGTCATCGGTCTCGGTGACGAGAGGAGGGACGAAGATGGCGAGGACGGCGTCGACCTCGTCCGAGGCGAGCAACGCTCGGAGCGCGCGGTCGAAGTGCTCGGCGCTGGCGGAGGCCACCAGGTCGATGGGGTTGCGCACCGCGGCCGCCGGCGAGGACATCCGGCGGAGCTCACCCTGGAGCGCCGCGCTCAGCTCGGGGACCTCCAGGCCGAAGCCGTCGCAGGCGTCGGCCGCGAGGATGGCCGGTCCGCCACCGTTGCTCACGATGGCCACCCGGCGCCCTCCGGGCAGGGGCTGGTGGGACAGCACCTGGGCGGTGTCGAAGAGCTGCTCGAGGGTGTCGACCCGGATCACCCCCGCTTGGCGGAACAGGGCCTCGACCGTGGCGTCAGGGCTGCTCAGGGCGGCGGTGTGCGACGAGGCGGCCCGCTCGCCGGTCGGCGTGCGGCCGGCCTTCACCGCGACGATGGGCTTGGTGCGGGCGACCTCACGGGCGAGGCGGCCGAACTTGCGCGGGTTCCCGAACGACTCCAGGTACAAGAGGATGACGTCGGTGCCGGCGTCCTCCTGCCAGTACGGCAGGAGGTCGTTGCTGCTCACGTCGGCCTTGTTGCCGAGCGAGACGAAGCTGGAGATGCCCAGCCCGAGCAGTCCCGCCTGGTGGAGCAGCTCGATGCCGAGCGCCCCGGACTGGGAGGCGAAGCCCACCCGGCCGCGGGCGGGCACGAACGGGGCGAACGTCGCGTTCATGCGCACGTCCTCGGCGGTGTTGAGGACGCCCATGCAGTTGGGGCCGATGAGGCGCATGCCGCTGCGCCGGGCCCGCTCGACCACCTCGTGCTGGAGGGCGCTGCCGCCGTCGAACTCGGCGAAGCCGGCGGTGATGATCACCAGGCCGTGGACCTGCCGGCGGGCGCAGTCGTCGACCACGTCGAGTACCTGCTCGGCCGGCACCGCGATGACGGCGAGGTCCACGTCGCCGGGGATGTCCACCACCGACGGGTAGGCCCGCACCGCAGCCACGGACGTGGCCGAGGCGTTCACCGGGTAGACGGGGCCTTCGAAATCGCCGCGGATCAGGTTGCGGAAGATCTCGTGGCCGATGGTGCCGCGCCGCCGGCCGGCGCCCACGACCGCGATGGACCGCGGCGCGAGCAGGCGGGTCATGGACCGGGCCTCGGCGAGGCGCTCCCGCACCTCCTGGGCGGCCTGGGCCGCCTCGGTCGGGGCGATGGGGAACTCGAGCTGGATGGCCCCGCCGTCGAAGTGCTGGTCCACCGGGAACGCGGTGCTGTGGAAGACGTCGAGCATGCGCCGGTTGCCGGTGAGCACGGCGGCGCAGAACGTGTCGATGCCCCGCTCGCGGGCGGCGAGGGCGAGGTGCTCCAGCAGGAGCGTGCCGATGCCGCGGCCCTGGTGGGCGTCCTCCACGGTGAACGCGACCTCGGCTCGGCGGGGATCGTCGAGGCGGTCGTAGCGGCCCACGGCCACCAGGTCCTCCCCCAACACCCCGACGAGGGCCAGCCGGTCGTCGTAGTCGACGTTGGTGAGGCGGGTCAGCCACGCCTCGCTCAGCTCCTTCAGCGGGGTGAAGAAGCGGAACTGGATCGTCTCCGGGGAGAGCCGCCCGAACAGCTCGTTCAGCGCATCGTGGTCCTCGGGGCGGATCGGTCGCAGGTGCAGGGTCGCCCCGTCGGCCAGGACGACGTCGGTCTCCCATTCGGACGGGTACGTGGCCACCGCGGCACCCTAACGGCGCGCCTCCACGGGGCCGACCCCGTGACCACGGTGTTCATCCCAGCGACATCGGGATGACCTCGACGCTCCCGTCGGGGGCCTGGTGCTCGATGACGAGCGGCATGCCCTCCCCCCCGCCGATGCCCATGGCGCCGACGACGGTGCCGGCCAGCTCGAGCAGGGCGTCGACCGGCACGATGGCCTCGGGAGCGTGCACGCCCGGCCCGCCCTCGAGCGCGCCGCGCCGGTGCAGCACCGCCCCGAGCGCGGCCGGGATTCCGGTCCCCTCGCCGGCGCCCTCACCGGTGGAGGCCAGGGTGCAGACGAAGCGGTGGTCCTCACCGTCCTTCACCCCGTCCACGACGACGCGGAGCGCACCCGCCGGGCCCGTGACGCCCGCCTCGGCGAGGAACCGGGGCCGCTCGTGGCGCAGGACCGCCACCATCATGTCGATGGGCGGGATCTGGTGGCCGAGCACGTCGACGGGCTCCTCGCCCCCCATCCCGGCCCGGACGAGGTCCTGGGTCATGGTGAAGTACGGCAGGGGGAAGACCACGCCGAGGTTCGTGGCACGGCGCAAGCTCGGGAACGTCGTCGGCAGGGTGATGGTCTCGGGGTGGGGGTACGGGAAGACCGGGTAGATGCCGAGGCCCGGGAAGTCCTCGTGGCGGACGAAGGCGGCGCCGTCCTCGCCGAGCTGGCGGACCTGCACCATCTCGCCGTCCACGAAGAGGGGCACGTCGTTCACCATGGCGTGCACCCGGTGCTTGATCACCGCCGGGCCCTCGTCGGGCTCGCCGCCGTGGATGTGCATGATGTCCGCGCCGGTCACCTCGTCGAGGAGCTGCTCGGCGCAGAGCTTCACGAAGATGTTGGCCAGGCCGGGTGAGTTGCCCATACCGATCAGGGCGGTGACGCCGGCGGCCCGGGCGTCGTCGTCGAGCGCGAGCATGGCCCGGGTGGCGGACAGGTCGTCGCAGATGTCGACGTAGCCGATGCCCGCCTCGATGGCCGCGGCCAGCGTGGGGGGACCGAACCGGTAGAAGGGCCCGACGCAGTTCAGGACGACGTCGGCGCCCTCCAGGGCCGCGACGAGCGCGGCCCGGTCGGTCACGTCGACCGCGAGGGGACGGAAGCGCTCGTCGCCGATCTCGGCCACCACGCCCGCGACCACGTCCTCGCGGACGTCACCGACCCGCACCTCGTCCAGCTCCGGCACGTGGGCCAGCGCCTCCGTCGCCACCCGGCCCACGCCCCCGGCCCCGCCCAGCACCACGATCGCACCCACGGCGCGCTCCTCTCCTCCTGCTCGTGGCCCGACCCGCCGTCGCGCCGTCGGGGACGACGCTAGGCGAGCGGGCGGCTCAGGGTGACCAGCCCTCGGGGGCGAGCTCGAAGCCCTCGAAGCGGAACGCCGGCGAGACCGTGCACCCGACCAGGGTGAAGGCGCCAAGGCTGCGGGCCGCCTGCCACTCGCCCGCGGGGACGACGGCCTGGGGCACCTCGCCGGCGGCGAGGTCGAGCCCGAGCACCACGCGCCGGTCCCGCCCGATCGACAGCTCGAGGGGGTCGCCGGCGTAGTGGTGCCACACCTCGGCGGCGTCGACCCGGTGCCAGTGCGAGCGCTCACCCGCCCGCAGGAGGAAGTAGATGGCGGTCCCGCTCCCTCGCCGCCCGTCGACGTCCGGGTCCCGCCAGGTCTCCCGGAACCAGCCCCCCTCGGGGTGCGGTTCGAGCCGGAGGCGTTCGATCAGCTCGTCGGCCGGCGCGACCGGGTCGGGAGGCAGGCCCACGGGACGATCGTAGAGCCGGCCGGACCGCCGAACGGGCCCGGGAGGTGGGCGCGGACCCCGGACCCGTTCGGCCCAGCCGGCGTCAGCTCAGGCGGCGCCAGAGCACCGACTGCGCGGGGTCCACCTCGTCGATGAACACGCCCGCCGCCGAGTCGACGAGCTGGGCGAAGCCGGCGTCCGCCGCGAGGGCCGCCTGCTGGGCCTGCATCGTCGCGGCGTCGGCACTGCCCGTGAACCAGGCCACCCCGCTGTACGCGCCGGTCACGTTGCGCATGAACAGCGTGCTCGCTCCGGTCGCGGCGTCGGCCCGCGCCGCGATCTCGGCCCCGAGGCCGATCCCCTTCACCATCTGGCCCCCGGCACAGGCGGCACGCACCGACGAGACGTAGAGCGGGTTCGCCTCGGGGTCGGGGGCGCCGGTGACGAGCTCCATGAGCTCGTCGTCGACGGGCGAGCCCGGGACGATCCAGTCGCGACCTTCCGCGGACTTGGCCATGTAGGCCTGGTCACCCATCAGCGCGTTGCTCGACGCTTCGAGCGCGACCAGGTCCTCGTACCACGAGGTCCAGGCGATGGTGCCGAAGCCGGCCGAGTAGACCGCACCCCAGACCTGGCTCTCCACCCCACTGGCGGCCTGGGCAGCAGTCGCGGTCTCCGTGGCCCACGCCACCCCGTCGAAGCTGTTGATGCGCGCTCGGCGCGAGTACAGGTACATGTCACTTCCCCCCTCGAGGCCGCCCGGGTGGCCACCCCTCGTTGACGAGCGCACCGTAGGGAGGCGACGCGAACCGAACGCGAACCGGACGCGCACCGATCGCGCACAGATCGCGAGCGGGAGCGGACGCCGACCGGTACCTTCTGCGCATGGCGGGGCGGCTCTGCCTGACGGGGGTGGTCAGGTTCGAGGAGGGCACGAGGGAGCGAGCGCTGCACGGCGACCAGCCACGCCTCGTACTCGTGCGCACCGCGCTCGACGCCGGCCACCCGGTTCCTGCCGACGAGCTGGCGTTGCTGTTGTGGCCGGCCGCTTCTCGCCACTCGGACGGCGCGCTGCGGGGCGTGGTGGCCAAGGTGCGTTCGTTCCTCGGACCCGCGGCCACCCTCGAGGGCGTCGGTCACTGCTACCGATTCCGACCGGCTCGCGCCACCGTCGACGTCGAGGAGGCCGCGGGTCACCTCGCCGCCGCCGAGACGGCCGCGACCGATCGACGCTGGGTGGCGGCCGCGACCGCGGCCGATTCGGCGGTGGTGCTGCTCGCCGACCCGCTCCTCCCGGGGGTGGACGCGCCATGGCTCCTCCCGTGGCGAGCACGACTCGAGCGCCGATGCGCCCGGGCGCGGCGGGTCGGGGCACTCGCCCACTCCGCCCTCGGCCACCACGACGAGGCGCGCGATCGGGCCGAGTCCGCCGTCGGGCCCGATCCCTTCGACGAGCGGAACCACCGGGTCCTCATGACGGTCCTGCTGGCCGGCGGGAACCGCTCCGAGGCGCTGCGGGCCTACGAGCGCCTGCGCCGCCTCCTCGACGAGGAGCTCGGTGTCGGCCCCGACGCCGAGACGCGGTCCGTGTACGAGCGCGCGGTCGAGGGAGGGACGCTCCCGGACCTCGACATCGGGTGACCCCCGCCCGCCCCGTGCGGGCCGGCGAGGCCGGCATCGACACCCGAGACCACGGGCCGTCGCCTCGCGGGCGATACTCGGGCATGGCGCAGCGGCGGATCGGGCTCGGGTGGGTCGGGCTCCTGGCGGCCGCGTGCTGGGCGGCGTCGCTCGTGCCCGTCGGTGCCGCGACCACCCAGACGACCACGGCGATCACCGGAACGGTCCGCGACTCGGCCGGCGGGGAGCCGATCGCCGGTGCCCGGGTCGCCGCGCTCCGGACGACCGACTACGGCCTCGCCGGCGGCGCCGAGGCGGGTCCCGACGGTGCGTTCGCCCTGACCGGGCTGCCCGAGGGGTCGTACTTCCTGTACCTGTTCGACCCCGCGGGCCGGCACCGGGCCGCCTTCCACGGCACCCCCGCCACGGTGACCGTGACGACCGGAGCGACGACGGCGGTGGCGCCGACCATGGCCCCGTTGCGAGGCGGCCTCACGGGCACGGTGACCGAGGACGGGTCCGGGGTGCCGGTGGCCGGGGCGTGGGTCCTCGTCCTCGCCGCCGCCACCGGGCGGCTCGTGACCGGCACCACGACCGCCGCCGACGGCTCCTTCGCGGTCTCCGACCTCCGGGCGGGGGACCACTGGGTCGTGATCGCCGATCCCCGTGGACGGCACCAGCCCGAGTTCTTCGACGACTCCCCCGGGCCCGTGGACGCGGCCACGGTGTCGACCCTTGCCGGCGCCACGACCACGATCACGGCCTCGCTCGCCGCGAGCACGCCGAACGACCGCCACGCGTCCTTGACCGGCGCGGTGACCGAAGAAGGTACCGGGGACGCACTCCCGCAGGCCTGGGTGATCGCCCTCGACGCGACGACCTTCACCATGGTGGGCGGCACCGCCGTCGCCCCAGACGGCCGATACGAGCTCGCGGTGTCCCCCGGGCGCTACCTGGTCGGGTTCCTCGACCCCACGGGCGACCACCCCATGCGATGGCACGCAGGGGTCGACCAGACGGACCTCGGCGACGCCACGCCGGTCGAGGTCGCCGACACGGCCACGGTCGACGCCCAGCTCCCCGCCACCACCGGCACGCTGCGCGGCACCGTCCGCGAGGACGAGAGCCACGACCCCGTCCCCGGCGCCTGGACGGTGGCGATCGGCCCCACGGAGGTCCGGGTGGTGAACACCGCGGCAGACGGCACGTTCGCATTCGCCGACCTGCCCGCCGGCACGTACCGGGCCGCGTTCGTCGACCCCGCCTCCGGGCGCCAGGTCGAGTTCTGGGACGGCGCCACGGCCTACGAGGGCGCCACCCCGGTGGCGGTCCCGGCGGGCGGCGAGGCGTCGGTCGAGACCTCGCTGGCGCCACCGCGGTGCGGCCAGGTCGGCGCCCCGGACCCCTGCCTCCCCGCCTTCCCGCTCCCGGTCGCGGGGCCGGGCTGGTCCCGGTACGACATCGCCGCCGGCGCCCACTCGGCGACGGTCACGAGGGGGGCCTCGGCCACCGCCCCCAAGGCGGGGTTCAGCACCGCGTCGGGCCGGCGCTACCACTTCGTGTTCGACCAGTCGGCCGCCTACGTGCTCACGAACCCGACGCAACCCGAGGATCAGTTCGACTGGAACAAGCTTCCGGGCCTCTCCGACTGCGGCCAGCTCGACCTCTCCCAGGACGGCTGGATGTTCGGGTGGCGTTGGCGCACCGACCTCAGTCCAACCGTGCTCGAGGTCACCGCCTACGCGAACAACGCCGGCACTCACCTCACCCCGCCCACCCCGCTCCTCACCCTGACGGCGGAGCAGCTCGGCGAGCGGGTGCCCGTCTGGTTCGAGCTCGGTGTCTCCGCCGACCGCCAGCGCTACGAGTTCCGCGTCGCCGGCCCCGGCCGCCGCTCCGCGTCCACCACCCTCCCCCGGCGGTGCGCCGGCACGTCGACCTCCACCTTCAAGTGGGCCTCCGGGTTCTACTTCGGCGGCACCAGCGCCGCGCCCACGTCGGTGCGCGGCTGGATCAACGAGCCCTGACCCGCCGACCGGTCCCGGTCGGGCCGCGCCTCGGCCACTGGTGGTTTCTGACGAAGCGCGATGCGGGATAGGTTCTTCGCTGATGTTCGACGACCTGCTCGAGGCCAACCGGCGGTACCAGGAAGACTTCCACGACTCCGGCGTGGCCGGTCGGGCGGCCAAGGGCCTCGCCGTCATCACGTGCATCGACTCCCGCATCGACCCGCTGCGCATGCTCGGCCTGAAGGCGGGTGACGCCAAGATCATCCGCAACGCCGGCGCGCGCGTCACCGACGACGCCCTGCGCTCGCTCGTCCTGGCGGTCAACCTGCTGGGCGTGAACCGGGTGTGCGTCGTGCAGCACACCGAGTGCGCCATGGCCGGCGGCAGCGACGAGGAGCTGCGCACGCGCATCGGCGAGCTCCAGCACGCGGATGCCTCCGGCTGGGAGTTCCACGCCATGGACGACCAGCGGGCCGCGCTCGCCGGCGACCTCGAGAAGATCGCCGAGTGCCCGCTGTTGCCGGCCGACCTCGAGGTCGGCGGCTTCGTCTTCGACGTCCGCAGCGGCTCGCTCACGCCTGCCTGACCCGAGACCGCAGCGCCGGCGCGACGATGGCGGCCATGGAGGTGCTCGTGCTGGCGGACACACACGTCAGGGCCGACCGCCGGCGCGACCTCCCCGCGGAGGTCTGGGACGCCGCCGACCGCGCCCACCTCATCCTGCACGCCGGAGACGTGGTCACCGGGTCGCTGCTCGACGACCTCGCGGTGCGGGCGCCGCTGCGAGCCGTGCTCGGCAACAACGACGACGGCCTCGACGACCGCCTGCCGATCGAGGATCGGGTCGACCTCGACGGCTACCGGATCGCCCTCGTCCACGACACCGGCCCGACCGCCGGCCGGCCGGGCCGCATGAAGCGCCGATACCCGGACGCCGACCTCGTGGTGTTCGGGCACTCGCACCTCCCGCTCGACGAGGAGGGCGTCGACGGCCAGCGGTTGTTCAACCCCGGCAGCTGCACCGAGCGGCGCCGTGCGCCCCACCGCACCTACGGCCTCCTGGTGGTCGCGGGCGGCCGACTCCTCGACCACCAGGTCATGGCGCTTCCGGGTCCCTGAACCCGGGGTCAGTCGCCGAGGGACTCGGTCAGCCGATCGAGCACCGGACGCAACACCAGGGTGTAGGTGTCCGCGATGGCGGGCTCGCGGTGATCCGCCTGCGCCGCCAAGCGGTCGGGGTCCGTGGCCACCGCGAGAAAGGCCGCGCGGCTCGGGAACCGGTTGAACCGGGCCTCGTCCCACGACCGGCCGTCGCCGAGGATCGTGCCCTCGACGGTCAGCCAGCCACCGATGCGCACCCCGTGGGGCACCGCCACCGCCCCGGCGGCGTCCTGGTAGCTCACCATGGACGCACCGGCACCGGCACGCTCGGCGAACCGCAGCAGGTGGAACACGACGATGGCCGGGTCCTCGTCGGTCGGCGGGTGCGGCACGTCCTCCCAGCCGGGTGCATCCGCCGGCAAGGAGGGCGTCGAGCGGGGGACGCCGCCGACCACGATCGTGCGCTCCATCCCCGCGTCCTTGTGGGGGTGCTTCTCCTCGAACGAGCGCAGGTGGGTCATCTCCACGAAGGACCGGTGGGTCGGGTACTTCACCACCGCGACCCGGTCCCAGGCCGGCGCCGCGCCGAGCAGCTGGGACTCGACCTCGGCGACGAACACGAGCTCCGCCCCGATCTCGGCGAACGCCTCGAAGGGCGCGTAGGCGTCGTCGGCCTCCTGTCCGCTCATCGTGGACACCCGGCCGTCGGCGTACTCGGCCACCGGTCGATAGCGCATGAGGTTGACCATCCAGACGGGGCCGTCCTCGTCGGGCGCCGACGCCAGCGCCGCCTCGTAGGCCAGGTCGACCTCGGCGTAGCGGATGGTCAGGTTGGGGTTGACCGCCATGGCCGGCTCCTCCGAATCATTTGACACTCAGCGTGTCAGATCATAGGTCGGCGCCGAGCAGCCAGTCGCACCACTCGTCGAGGCCCTCCCCGGTGCGGGCACTGGCCAGGATCACCCGGGCGGTCGGGTTCACCTCGGCGAGGTGAACCAGGAACCGGTCGAGGTCGAGGTCGAGGTGCGGCAGCAGGTCGACCTTGTTGACCACCACCACGTCGACGGCACGGAACATCACGGGGTACTTGAGGGGCTTCTCCTCCCCCTCGGTGACGGCGTAGACCATGGCCTTGGCGTGCTCTCCGACGTCGAACTCGGCCGGGCACACGAGGTTGCCGACGTTCTCGATCACCAGCAGGTCGAGGTCGGCGAGCGGGAGCCGTCCGAGGCCGGCGCGCACCATGACCGCGTCGAGGTGGCACTCCCCGCCGAAGCCGGCACTGGTGTTGACGAGGGAGATGGCCGCGGCACCCCGCCCCGAGAGGTCGTCGGCGTCGAGGCTCGTGGCGATGTCGCCCTCCAGCACCCCGATGCGGCAACGGTCGGCGAGGCGGTCGAGGGTGCCCTTGAGCAGCGTGGTCTTGCCCGCGCCCGGCGACGACATCAGGTTCACCACCCGGACGCCCGCAGCGGCGAAGGCGGAGCGGTTGTCCTCGGCGACCGCGTCGTTCTCGCCGAGGAGGCGCTCGAGGACCTCGACCCGCTCGGTTCCCGTGTCGGTGTAGCCCGAGTGGTCGCCGACGTCGTGCTCGTGATCGTGGGCGTGGATGCTCCCGTCGGCGTGGCGGTGGAAGCGCCCCATCACGCCACCGACCGCACGTCGATCGCCGTCACCAGTAGCTCCTCCCCGGACACGAGCTCGACGTCGCGACCCTCGCACGCCCCACACACCAGGACCGGCCACTCGAGCCTCGTCTCGGCTGCGCACCGCCGGCAGCGCACCACCGCCGGCACGTCCTCCACGTCGAGCACGGCCCCGTCGAGGTCGGTGCCGTCGGTCACCGCCCGCCAGGCCAGGTCGAGCGCCCCGGGGACGACCTGGCGCAGGTGCCCGATCCGCAGGTGCACGCGGGACACGGGGCGGCCGTCGGCGTGCGGCGCCACGGTGGCGACGACCGACCGGCACAGCGCCAGCTCATGCACCGGCGCGTCCCAGGGAGATCGCGACCTCACGCGACATCCGCCCGTACCGGTGGTACGCCGCGCAGGCGCCCTCGGACGAGACCATGCACGTCCCGATCGGGTGCTCGGGGGTGCAGGCGGTACCGAACACCTTGCACTCCCACGGCTTCAACGCTCCCCGCAGGACCTCTCCGCACTGACACGCGCGCGGGTCGGCCACCGACCGACGCGGCAGCGCGAAGCGGGCCTCCGCGTCCCACGCCGCCAGCTCCGGTCGCAGGGCCAGGCCGCTGTCGGGCAGTGCCCCCAGGCCCCGCCACTCGAACGAGGAACGGGTCACGAAGGCCTCGTCGAGCAGCGCCCGCGCCACCGGGTTGCCCTCGGGCCGCACGACCCGGCCGTACTGGTTCTCCACCTCGCACCGGCCCTCGAGCCGCTGCACCAGCAGCCGGGCCACCGCGTCGAGCAGGTCGAGCGGCTCGAAACCGGCCACCACGATCGGTGTGCCCAGCTCCTCGGCCACGAACCGGTACGGCTCGAGCCCGAGGACCGTGGAGACGTGTCCCGGCCCGATCAGGCCGTCGAGGCCCGCGTCGGGGGCGGACAGGATGGCCCGCAACGGCGGGCCGATCGTGACGTGGTTCACGAACGCCGAGAAGTTGGCCACGCCGTCGTCGCGGGCCCGCAGCACCGTGCGGGCCGTCGACGGCGCCGTGGTCTCGAACCCCACCGCGAAGAACACGACCTCGCGGTCGGGGTGGTCGACCGCCAGGGCCAGCGCGTCCAGCGGTGAGTACACGATGCGGACGTCGGCGCCCCGGGCCTTCGCGTCGAGGAGGCTCCCGGACGAGCCGGGGACGCGGAGCAGGTCACCGAAGGTGGCGAGGGTGACACCCGGGGTCGTGGCCAACGCGATCGCGTCATCGACGCGACCCAGGGGGATGACGCACACGGGGCACCCCGGACCGTGGACGAGCTCGACCTCGGGCGGCAGGAGCTGCTCGAGGCCGTGGCGGTAGATCGTGTGGGTGTGGCCGCCGCAGACCTCCATGAACCGGGACGGCGCCGCCGGGGCGAGCCTGCGGATCCGCTCGAGCAGCGCCTCGGCCGCCTGTGGGTCCCGGTACTCGTCGACGAACCTCACGGGCCGACCTCCGGCTCGGCACCGGGGCCGAGGTCTCCCTCGGCCCGAAGTCGCGCCAGCTCGCGTGCGGCCTCGGCCTCGTCGATGCGGGCGAGGGCGAACCCGACGTGCACCAGCACCCACTCCCCTGCGGCCACCGGGGCCTCGGCGAGCAGGCTGACGTCCACCTCGCGTCGCACGCCGCCCACGTCGATGGTGGCCTGATCGGGGCGCGTCGCGCCGACGTCGACGACCTGGCCGGGGATTCCGAGACACATGGCGCTACCTCGCTCGCTGCCCGCTCGACGCTACCCCTGCCCGTGCCCGCGCGACCGCAGCCTGGCCGAGGCTGATGCCGCCGTCGTTGGGTGGGATGTCCCGGTGCGCGAGGACCTCCAGCCCGGCGGTCTCCAGACCGTCGGCCACCACGGCCGCGAACCGGGGGTTCTGGAATACACCGCCGGTGAGCACCACGGTCGAACGACCGCGCGCCCGGGCCAGGGCCGCGGCCAGGCCTGCGGTGGCACGGGCGAACGAGTCGTGGAAGCCCGCCGCCACCTCGGGCGCCGGGACACCGGCGGCGGCGGCCGCCAGCACCGCACCGATCAGGGGACGCGGGTCGAGGACGGGCACCGGGCCCTGCTCGTCGACCGACACCGGGTAGGCCGGGGCCGAGCCGGTCGGGACCCGCCGGGCGAGCGCCTCCAGCTCGATCGCGGCCTGACCCTCGTAGGACGTGACGCGCCGCACGCCGAGGATCGCCGCCACCGCGTCGAAGAGGCGACCCGCGCTCGTGGTCGTGGGCACCCCCTCCCCGTCGAGCAGGGCGACGAGGGCCCCGGCGCGGGGGTCGAGGCGCTCACCGAGGGCGATCGCCGCCTCGGGACCGCACGCGGCGTGCATCCACGCCATCGCCATGCGCCACGGCTCGCGGATGGCGGCGGCACCCCCGGGCAGCGCCACCGGCCGGAGGTGGGCCACCCGCTCGCACCCGACGAGATCCACGTCGAGCAGCTCGCCGCCCCAGAGCGCGTCGCGGTCGCCGAGGCCCAGGCCGTCGTAGGCCACCGCCAGCGCGGGGCCCGAGCGACCGTGCTCGACCAGGCCGGCGGCGGCGTGGGCGTGGTGGTGCAGGACCGGCTCGAGCGCCAGTTCGGTCGCCCGCGCCCACTGGGTGCTGCGGTAGCCGGGATGGCGGTCGTGGGCCACCACGGTCGGGGCGACGGCGAACGCGTGACAGAGGTGGCGCACCGTGGCCTCGAAGGCGGCGGTGGCGGCGGGGTGTTCCAGGTCCCCCAGGTGGGGGCCGGTGACGGCCCACGAGCCGGTCGCCACCGTCACCGTGCTCTTGAGCTCGGCCCCGACGGCGAGCACGTCGGGGGTCGCGGTCCCACCGATCGGCAGCAGGAACGGTTCGGGGGCGTAGCCACGCGCCCGCCGCAGCACCTGCACGCCCCGACCCGTCGCCCGGACGACCGAGTCCTCGGCGGCGACGTGGATCGGGCGGTCGTGGGTGAGGAGGGCGTCGGCGAGGGGGCCGAGGCGGCGGCGCGCCTCGTCGTCACGGTGGGCGATGGGCTCGTCGCTGAGGTTGCCGCTGGTCATCACCAGCGGCCCGCCCACCTCGTGCAGCAACAGGTGGTGCAGCGGGGTGTAGGCCAACACCACGCCGAGGTCGGCGAGCCCGGGTGCCACCCTCGGCGCGATGGGCGCGCCGACCTGCCGGGGCGCGAGCACCACCGGCCGCCGCCACGAGGTGAGCGCGGCGAGCCCGTCGTCGTCGAGGTCGACGAGCGTGGTGGCGTCCTCGGCGTTCCCCACCATCACCGCGAAGGGCTTGTCGTCACGATGCTTGCGGGCCCGCAGCCGGGCCACCGCGCCGGCGTCGTCCGCGCGCACCGCGAGGTGGTAGCCGCCGATCCCCTTCACCGCGACGATCCCGCCCTCCCGCAGCACCCGCGCCGCCCCGAGCAGTGCGGCATCACCGGTCGCCCGCGGCGATCCGGCCCCGTCGGACCGCTCGAGGGCGAGCCGCGGCCCGCAGTCGGGGCAGGCGACGGGCTCGGCGTGGAAGCGCCGGTCGGCCGGATCCTCGTACTCGCCGCGGCAGGCGGCGCACATCTCGAAGCCGTCCATGGTGGTGGTGGCGCGGTCGTACGGCACGGCCCGCACGATCGTGTAGCGAGGCCCGCAATCCGTGCAGTTCGCGAACGGGTAGCGGTGGCGGCGGTCGGCGGGGTCGAGCACCTCGGCCAGGCAGGCGTCGCACACCCCGAGATCGGGGCTGACCGCCGCGGGTGCGAGGGCGCTGGTGGTGGCGGCCGTTGACGTCACGATGGCGAAGCCGTCCTCGCCCCGCGGGAGCAGGTCGGTGCTGTCCAGCCTCGCCACCCTGGCCGCCGGCGGTGGCTGCTCGCACAGGCGGCGGCACAGCTCGTCGAGGGCGTCGCTCGACCCCTCCGCCTCGATGACCACCCCGTGGGGGTCGTTGGCGACGGACCCCGCGAGCCCGAGCGCCGTGGCCTCCCGGTACACGAAGGGCCGGAAGCCGACCCCCTGCACGGTGCCCGTCACCCGCAGTCGTCGTCGGTGCCGCCGGGTCAACAGATCCTCGGCAACGGGTCCCCCACCAACACGTCCACGATGCGCGTGCCACCGAACGGTGTGGTCGACACCACGAGGCCGGCGGGGTCGCCGCGGATCTCTCCCACCAGGGCGGCATCGACCCCCAGGGGATGCGCCCGCACCGCGGCGAGGGCCGCGTCGGCCTCGTCCGGGGCGACCACGGCGACGAACTTCCCCTCGTTGGCGACGTGCAGCGGGTCGATGCCGAGCAGGTCGCAGGCCGCGGCCACCGCCGGACGGACCGGCAGGCGGGCCTCCTCCAACTGGACCGCGAGGCCCGTGTCCGAGGCGAGCTCGTTGACGACGGTGGCCAAGCCGCCGCGGGTGGGGTCGCGCAGCCAGCGCGTCGCCGGCGCCGCCCTCAGGAGCTCGTCGACCAGGCCGGCGAGGGGCGCCGTGTCCGACACGATGTCGGCCTCGAGGGCCAGCTCGCCCCGGGCCAGCATCACCGCCATCCCGTGGTCGGCGAGCGTGCCCGACACGAGCAGGCGGTCGCCGGGCCGGACGTGCCGGGCGGCCAGGTCACGGCCTGCCGGGACGATCCCGACACCGGCGGTCGTGAGGACCAGGCCGTCGGCGGCACCGACGCCGACGACCTTGGTGTCCCCGGTCACGATCCGGACCCCGGCCGCCTCGGCCGCCGCGGCCAGGTCGTCGACCACCGTCCGCAGCTCGCCGACCGGCAGCCCCTCCTCCAGCACCACGCCGAGCGACAGCCACGCCGGACGGGCGCCCATCATGGCGAGGTCGTTGACCGTGCCGTGGACGGCGAGGTGGCCCACCGAGCCGCCGGGGAAGCGTCGGGGTCGCACCACGTGGCTGTCGGTGGTGAAGGCGATGCGTTCGCCCGACGGCAGGGGGAGCACCGCGGCGTCGGTGAGCGGTGGTCGATCGGCTCCGCCCAGCGCCTCGAGGAAGACCGCGTCCACCAGGGCGGCGGTGGCTGAGCCCCCGGCGCCGTGGGCCGACGTGACCACGTCGTCGTCGAAGCGGGGCCGGGTGCGCCGGAACGCCTCGATCCGGGCCAGCACCTCGGCCTCCCGGTCCTGGTCGGTCACGGGCCGAGTGTCCCATGTCGACCGGGCGCACGACAGGGGCGCAGGTCCCGACCGTCGACGTCGAGTCGGGTCCTCAGGTCGCCGAGACCGGGTCGTACGCCGACCCGGTCGTCCGGGCCTGGCGATCGAGCCAGTCGTCCACGACCGACCACTGCTCGTCGAGCCAGCGCGCCAGGCCCTCGTCGTCGGCCGGCAGGCCGCGTCGCCCGTGGCGGACCAGTCGCAGCCGCACGGGCCGGGTGAGCGGCACGTCGCGCCGGAGCGCGGCCAGCGAGGAGATCGGCTCCATCCCGTGATGCGCCAGCACGACGACATCGGCATCCGGCGCCGCTCGGAGCAGGGCGAGCGTGCCCGCGGCCCGAGGGGCCAGCAGGTGGCGCAGCGACCGCGCGACGGGCAGGCGGGGTGACCCCCGTTCGGCCAGCCGCCGGATGGCGCGCTCGCGCCGCGCCGGCGAGAACAGCCCGCCCTCGGGGAAGATCACGGCGGCATCGTCGGGGCCCATCCCGCGGGCCAGGGCCTCCAGGGCCGCGATCTCCGTCGACGGGTCCTCGCCGCCACGGTTCACGAAGTGGTTCGGCAGGCGGTGGCCGACGATGTCGAGGCACGGATCGAGCCGCAGCCCGCGGGCGAGCACGTAGCGGAGGCGCCGACCGCCCTCGACCCCGAGCACCAGGGCGGGCAGCAGCGAGTCCACGATGCTGACGTGGCGGCTCAGCACCACGACCGGGCCGGGCGCGTCGAGCGGCACCACCCCGGTGGGGGCACCAGGGTTCCCCGGGTCGACGGCGTCCACCACGAGGCGCAGCCCCAGCACGGGGCCCGCGGCGCGCACCAGGCTCGCGGTCCACCACTGCTGGAGCCGGTGGTTGCGGGCCCCCCATCGCTGCGGGTGCCACGGTCGGACCACCCAGAGGGTGGCCGCGGCCAGCACGCCCACCACCTCGAGGCTGAGGTAGGCGAGGGCGAAGGCGACGAGGCGAACGGTCGGCGACCCCGCCGACCGGCGCATCCGGTCGACGACGAAGGCGATGCCGACCGCCAGGGGCGCGGCCACGACGAGCAGCGCCCAGGCCAGGAAGAGCACCGGAACGGTGACCAGGCGGCGGGCCATGCCCGGAGTGTCGCGCCCACCTCGGCGGGTCCTCCGACGCAGCTCGACGAAAGTTCACCCGGGCGCAGCCGAACGTGCACGAAACCACGGGAGGTCGCGCCACCGCCGATCGGTACGATCGCCGGCGACGATGAACAACGACGTTCTGACGGAGCGATGACATGACCTTCCACCCCGACTGGGCCGACCAGTCCTTCGACGCCTGGCTCGAGTCCGACCCCACCGAGGACGAGCTGCGCCACGCCTACCTGGCCCTTGAGGCCCACCGGGCCGACCTCTGGACGCCCGGCAGCCACGCGAGCTACCGCCGTGACCGCTACGACGTGGACGCCCGCGACGTGCGCCGGCTCGTGCAGGTCAAGGCCGCGCTCGCCCGCGAGTGGGTCCGCTCGGGCCAGTTGCCCGCCGCCGACCGCACCGATCTCACCGGGCAGCCCGCCTGAACCGGGGCGGCCGGTTCGCCCGGGCCAACCGCAGGGGTAGTGGCGGGCGGTGCCGACCGGAACCGACCCCCCGTGACCCGCCTCGTCCCGCTCCCCATCCGGGGGTCCGCCGAGGATGCCCACCGTCGTCGGAGGGCGGCTCAGGTCAGGTCGGGCGGGCTGGCCAGGAAGCGGGCTTCCACGGTGGCGTGCAGGAGTTGGCGGGTGGGGGTGACGTCGAACGAGAACGTCTCCGGGGCGGCGGGGGCGCCGCGGAACGCTTGCACCGCGGCCGGCATCGGTGGCGCCATCGGCGAGGCTGCGGCCTCGCTCAACAGCGCGGCGTCGGCCAACTCGACCAGCCCGACGAGCTGGGCGCCGAGCGCCTCGGCGTACTCGCGCGCACGGCGCACCGCGTCGTGCACGGCGGCGACCCGGACCGCCCGGTGTGCGGGACTGTCGGGGCGCAGCGACCACCAGGGCCCGACGACCGAGGCCAGCTCGACGGTCGAGAGCTGCACGAGCAGGTCACCGAGCGGCACGAAGTCGGACAGGACGACGGTGCGCCGCACGGTGCCCTCGTAGCCGGCCACGCGCTCGCGCGGCTTGTTGGTGGCGAACTGGGGGCTCAGGCGGACCGCCTCGGTGTCGATGCGCTCGACGGCCGCCTCGTGCGCACCCAACACCGCGTCGACCGCTCTGGCCCGCTCGTCGAGGTCCCGCAGCACGCGGTCCCGGTCCCGGTCCCGCGCCGTCACCGTCACCGTCAGCTGCGCGAGCTCGGGGTCGACCTCTGCGGTCGCCTCCCCCCGCACGGTCACGAGTGGTCCGGTGCCGTCGGCCATGGAGGCGGACCCTAACGGCTCCGTGGAACGGGGATAGCCCTCGTGAGCGAGGGGTAGAGACGTCCGAGCCGGGCCGAGGGCGCCCCGGAAGGAGCAGGACGACGATGCCGGACACCGACGCGAGCGAGGGCGGCGCCGACGCGCGCCGGTTCCGCCGCCACCTGGAGGGGGTGCTCGGCACGCCCGCCACCGAGGGGAACCAGGTGGATGTGCTGCGCAACGGCGACGAGATCTTCCCCGCCATGTTCGAGGCGATCGACGAGGCCGAGCGCACCATCGACTTCCTCACGTTCGTCTACTGGGAGGGGGAGGTCGGCGAACGGCTGGCGGCCCGGCTGTGCGAGCGAGCCGAGGCAGGAGTGCGGGTGCGGGTCCTGCTCGACGCCCTCGGGGCGCGGACGATGGACCGCCGCCTCGTCCGGGACATGGAGGACGCCAGGGTCGACCTCCGGTGGTTCCGGCCACTGCGCCGGCTCCGACCGTTCGAGGTGAACCACCGGACCCACCGCAAGGTGCTGGTGGTCGACGAGGCCGTCGCCTTCACCGGCGGCGTCGGGATCGCCGACGTCTGGCGAGGGGACGCCCGCGATCCGGACGAGTGGCGCGACACCCACTTCCGCGTCCGCGGGCCGGCCGTCGACGGGCTGCGGGCCGCGTTCCTCGACAACTGGGGTGAGACCACGCCCCACCTCTTCGACGACGCCGACACCTTCCCCGAGCAGCCTCAGCCGGGATCGTCGGTGATCCAGTGCGTGCGCGGCGCGGCCGAGACGGGCTGGAGCGACATCGATGCGCTGTTCCGCACCCTGCTGCAGCTCGCGAGCGAGCGGGTGCGCATCACCACCGCCTACTTCGTCCCCGATGCGCAGATGCGGCGCAGCCTGTGCGAGGCGAGTGCCCGTGGGGTCGAGGTCGAGATCCTCCTGCCCGGCCCCCACATCGACAAGCAGTTCGTGCAACTCGCCGGCCAGGGCGCGTACGACGACCTCGTCGACGCCGGCGTGGCGATCTGGCACTACCAACCCACGATGCTGCACGCGAAGGTGATGACGATCGACGCCATGGTGGCCACCATCGGTTCGGCCAACTTCAACGCGCGCTCCATGGCCCGGGACGAGGAGGTGAACCTCGTCGTGCTCGATCCCGATCTCGCCGCGACGCTCGACGGTCACTTCGACGAGGACCTCGAGCGCAGCGTGCGCATCGAGGCCGGCCGCTGGCGGTCGCGCCCGTTGCACCGGCGCGCGCTCGAGCTGGCGCTCGCCCCGTTGCGACCGCAGTCCTGACGACACCCGGTCCCCGAGACCCTCGGGAGCCTTCGAGCACCGGTGCCGAGCGGCGGCGTGCGACGACGCTCAATCGACGGCGAGGGCGGCCCGCAGGGCGGTCTCCGTGGCGCCCTCGAGGAGCGCCAGCGCCGACGCATCGCCGATGGTGAGGACCCGGCGGCCGTTCGCCGCCAGGGCGTCCGCCAGCGGATCGACCCGCGTCGACGGATCGATGCCGACGATCGTGTCGGCCCGCAACGACCGCATGCCGTGGGCGTCGCGCACCAGGACGGCGCCCTCGTCCACCTGCTCGACGACCGTCTCCGCGAGCAGGACGACGCCGGCGGCCTCGAGGTCGGCGACCCAGCGGGCCCGGCCGGGGAGGCCGAGGGTGGCCGCGAACCACCGCCGGCCCCCCACGACCGTCACGTGTCGGCCCCGACGAGCGCAGAGCCCGGCGACCGAGAGGGCGGCCTTGCCGTCGCCCAGGATGACGACCTCCTCGCCGACGAGGCCGTCGGGGGCGACGCCATGGCGGTGCTCGTCGTGGAACCACGGTCGCAGGTCGGCGAGCGAGGCGAGGGTCCCGTCCCCTGCCACCGCCGGGACACCCCAGTCGCCGCCGGTCGCGACGACCACGTCGTGGACGTCGGCGGGCACGTCGTCGACGGTCACCCGGGCGCCGAGCTCGATGGTCACCCCCGCCTGCTCGACGCCGTGGCGCAGCCACCCGAGGTAGGGATCGAGCAGCGGATCGGCGACCGCCGCGTCCACCAGCACCCCGCCGAGACGGGTCGCGGCCTCGCGGAGGACCACCTCGTGGCCCCGCTCGGCGAGCAGCCGCGCCGCTTCGAGGCCGGCGGGGCCGCCACCGACCACGAGCACCTTGCGGGCCGTGGTCGCCCGACCCAACCGCAGGTCGTGCTCGCGGCCGGTCCTGGGGTTCACCACGCAGCGGGCCGGCCGGCGCAGCGCGATGTTCCCGATGCACCGGTACTGGTAGATGCACGGGCGCACGTCGTCGACCCGCCCGTCGGCCAGCTTGGCCGGCAGGTCGGGGTCGGCGAGCAGCTTGCGGCCGAAGGCCACGAAGTCCGCCTTGCCGTCGGCCAGCACCTGCTCGGCCTCGTCGGGCTCGTACCGCCCGAAGGTGATGACCGGCACGTCGACGCGTCCCCGGACCTCGCCCGCCTGCGCCCCGAGGGCGCCGACGACGTGGGGGGCGTAGGAGTCGGTCGGGCTGACGGCCACGTCGGTGTTGCCGTAGGCGGTCAGGTGCACGGCGTCGATGCCCGCCGCCACCGCGAGGTCGATGACCCGGCACTGGTCCTCGAACGCCTCCCCGACCTCGTGGTGGTGCTCGACGGCGTTGATCCGCATCCAGACGGGGAAGTCGGTACCGGCTCGGGCCCGGATGGCGCGGATCACCTCGACGAGCAGCCGGGCCCGGTTCTCGACCGGCCCGCCCCACCGGTCCGTCCGGGGGTTCCGCGGCGACAGCAGCTCGTCGATGAAGTAGCCGTGGCCGGCGTGGACCTCGACCCCGTCGTAGCCGGCCCGGCGGCACCGCTCGGCCGCCTCCGCGTACCGGTCGACGAGCCAGGCGAAGTCGTCCTCCTCGGCCACCGCGAAGGCCAGGTCGGCGGTCGGGGCGAGGAACGGCGCCGCCGAGTCGGCCAGCTCCTCGTCGGTCATCATCATCGAGAGTCGGTCGGGGCGCGGCCTCGGCATCGGGTACGGCACCAGACGCCGGCGGCCGGCCTCCATGTCGACGAAGGCGTAGACGCCCATGAAGTTGAGCTGCGCGGCCAGCTTGGCCCCGTGGCGGTGGACCCGGGCGGCCAGCTCGGTCATCCCGGGGAGGTAGCGGTTGTCCGACACGGCCGGCATGCGCACGTGGTTGGCGCCCCGGGGGTAGGCCACGCACGCGGTCCCCACGATCAGCAGGCCGGCGCCGCCGCGGGCACGAGCCTCGTAGAAGGCGGCCTCGTTCTCGCTGACGGTCCCGTCCTCGTTGCCGAACAGCACCCCCATCGGACACAGCGCGATGCGGTTGCGGAGCTCGAGCGAGCCGATCCGTCCCGGGGACAGCAGTCGGCCGAACCTCGCCGCACCCGTGTCTTGCATCCCGTGCCTCCCTGCCGATCCCCCAGCGTGCCCGGGTTCCCCGGCGTGTCCAGGTTCTAGCCGTTCGCGGTGCTGGGTAGCGGTGCCCTCGTCGACCCTGGGGGAGGGCGGTCTGGTGCAGCGCATGACGCGGGTGCTCGTGGCGGTGGCCCTCGCCGCGGCGCTCCTCGCCTCCTGTGGCGGCGACGACGGGGGGGCACCCACCCTCGTCTGGTACACGAACCCGGACAACGGCGGTCAGCGGACGCTCGCCCGGGAGTGCACCGACGCCTCCGAAGGCGCCTACCGGATCGAGACCCAGATCCTCCCGAACGAGGCCGACGCCCAGCGAGAGCAGCTCGTCCGTCGCCTCGCCGCGCAGGACTCGTCGGTGGACCTGATGAGCCTCGACCCGCCGTTCGTCGCCGAGTTCGCGAACGCCGGTTACCTCCTGCCCGTCACCGACCAGGCCGTCGTCGACCAGCTGACCGAGGGCGTCCTGGACGGGCCGATGGAGACCGCCTTCTGGGACGACGAGCTCGTGGCGACGCCGTTCTGGGCCAACACCCAGCTCCTGTGGTTCCGACGCTCCGTCGCCGAGGAGGCGGGCCTCGACCCCACCGTCGACGGCGGCGTCACCTGGGGCGAGCTGATCGACGCGGCCGAGGCCACGGGCACGCGCATCGGGGTCCAGGCCCGCCGCTACGAGGGCTACATGGTCTGGATCAACGCACTCGTCTCGTCGGCCGGCGGCACCATCGTCGAGGACGCCGACCAGGGCGCCGACGCCACGCCGTCGCTGGCCTCGCCCGCCGGGGACGCCGCGGCCGACGTCGTGGACCGGCTCGCGCACTCTCCCGCGGCACCCGCCGACCTCACGACCGCCGGCGAGGAGGAGGCCCGCTCCCTGTTCCAGGGTCCCGATGGCGGCTTCATGGTGAACTGGCCGTACGTCTACGCCGCGGCCACGGGCGAGGTCGACGGTGGTGCCCTGGACCAGTCCGTCGTCGACGACATCGGCTGGGCGCGCTACCCCCGCACCGAGGCCGACCGGGCGAGCGCGCCGCCGCTCGGCGGCATCAACCTCGCCATCGGCAACTTCACCGACCACCCCGACGAGGCCGTGGAGGCCGTCGAGTGCATCACGTCGGTCGAGAACAACGCGCAGTACATGGTCGAGTCGGGCAACCCCGCCGCCCGGGCCGCCGCCTACGACGACCCCGAGGTGCGCGCGGCGTTCCCGATGGCCGACCTGATCCGGGAGTCGATCGACGAGGCCGCGCCCCGGCCGATCACGCCGTACTACAACGACGTCTCGGCGTCGGTGCAGCGCACTTGGCACCCGGCCCGCTCGGTCTCGGCGCCCGAGACACCGGAGGAGACCGACGCCTACCTCTCCGAGGTCCTCGACGGGGACCGGTTGCTGTGAGCGAGCTCGCTGCCGCCCCGGCCATCAGCGGCGCCGCGCGCCGGCACTCGTCGGACCGGCTCCGCCACGAGCGACGCCTCGGCCTGCGCCTGGCGGCGCCGGCGTTCCTGGTCATGATCTTCGTGACCGCCTACCCACTCGTCTACGCGGTCGCCCTCTCGCTCTACCGGTACCGCCTGACCGACCCCGAGGGACGGGAGTTCGTCGGGCTGAAGAACTACCTGACCGTCCTGACCGATCCGGTCTGGTGGGGCGCGGTGTCGACCACCCTGGTCATCACGGTGGTCAGCGTGGCGGTCGAGCTCGTGCTCGGGTTCGCCTTCGCCTGGGTGATGTTCCGCATCCTCCGGGGCCGCTCGCTCGTACGCACGGCGATCCTCGTGCCCTACGGGATCGTGACCGTCGTCTCGGCCTTCGTCTGGCGGTACGCCTTCCAGCTCGACTCCGGCTTCGTGAACCAGTGGTTCGGCCTCGGCGACTTCAACTGGTTCGGGGAGCGGTGGTCGTCCCTGTTCGTGATCGTGCTGTCCGAGATCTGGAAGACCACGCCGTTCATCTCGCTGCTGCTCCTGGCCGGCCTGGTCCAGGTCCCCGAGGAGATGCTCGAGGCCGCCCGGGTGGACGGCGCCACCGCCTGGCAGCGCCTGTGGCGGGTCGTCCTGCCCAACATGAAGGCGGCGATCATGGTCGCGGTCCTGTTCCGGACCCTCGACGCGTGGCGGATCTTCGACAACCCGTTCGTCATGACCGGCGGGGCCAACGGCACCGAGACCCTGTCGTTCCTGGCCTACCGCCAGAACGTGAGCCTCGTGAACCTCGGCGCCGGCTCCGCGGTGTCGGTGCTGCTCTTCCTCACCGTGGTGGTGATCGCCTTCGTCTTCATCAAGGTGTTCCGCACGGACCTCAGCCAGGTGCGGGGGGACGCCGGATGACGTCGACCACGAGCCGCTGGTGGACCGTGTGGGGCCTGGTGATCCTCGCCTGGGCGCTGTTCCCCCTCGCCTGGATGACCTCCCTGGCGTTCACGAGCCCGACGGCGTTCCGCTCGGGCACCCCGACCTTCCTGCCGGAGGAGTGGACCTGGGAGAACTTCCGCAGCGTCTTCGACGACGAGCTGTTCACCTCGGCGCTGCGCAACTCGTTCGGCATCGCCATCATCGCCACCGTGCTCGCGGTGGTCGTGGCCATGTTCGCCGCCTACGCCATCGCCCGCCTGGAGTTCCCCGGCAAGAAGCTCCTGCTGTCGATGGCCCTCGCCATCGCGATGTTCCCCCAGGCCGCGCTCGTCGGGCCGCTGTTCGACATGTGGCGCGGCCTCGGCATCTACGACACCTGGCTCGGCCTGATCATCCCCTACCTGACGTTCGCCCTCCCCCTGTCGATCTGGACCATGTCGGCGTTCTTCCGCCAGATCCCGTGGGAGATGGAGCAGGCCGCCCAGGTCGACGGGGCCACGCCGTGGCAGGCCTTCCGCCGGGTCATCGTGCCGCTGGCCGCCCCCGGTGTGTTCACCACCGCCATCCTCACCTTCTTCTTCTGCTGGAACGAGTTCCTCTTCGCCATCTCCCTCACCTCGACCGACCGGGCCCGCACGGTGCCCGCCGCGCTGTCGTTCTTCACGGGCCAGTCCCAGTTCCAGTCGCCCGTGACCGCGGTCATGGCCGCGTCGGTCGTGGTCACCATCCCCATCGTGATCCTCGTGCTGGTCTTCCAGCGGCGCATCGTCGCCGGGCTGACCTCCGGGGCCGTGAAGGGCTGACCCCAGGAGCACCCATGGCCGAGATCACCCTCCGCAACCTGGTCAAGCGCTACGGCGACGGCTTCCCCGCCGTGAACGACGTCAGCCTGGACATCGCCGACGGCGAGTTCGTCATCCTCGTGGGCCCCTCGGGCTGCGGGAAGTCGACCCTCCTGCGGATGATCGTCGGCCTCGAGGACATCACCGAAGGCGACCTGCTCATCGACGGCGAGCGCATGAACGACAAGGCCCCGAAGGACCGCAACCTGGCCATGGTGTTCCAGAACTACGCGCTGTACCCGCACCTCACGGTCTTCGAGAACATCGCCTTCCCGCTGCGGCTGCGGCACCTGCCCGACGACGAGGTCCGTCGCAAGGTCGAGGACGCCGCCCAGACCCTCGAGCTCACCGAGCACCTCGACCGCCGGCCCGCCAACCTCTCGGGCGGCCAGCGTCAACGGGTCGCGATGGGCCGGGCCATCGTCCGTGACGCGTCCGCCTTCCTCTTCGACGAGCCGCTCTCGAACCTGGACGCCAAGCTGCGGGGCCAGATGCGCACCGAGATCCTCCGGATGCAGCGCCGGCTCGGCACCACCACGGTGTACGTGACCCACGACCAGGTCGAGGCCATGACCCTCGGCGACCGCGTGGCGCTGCTGCGCAAGGGCGAGCTCCAGCAGGTCGCGACGCCACGCGAGCTCTACGAGGACCCGGTCAACCTGTTCGTCGCCGGCTTCATCGGCTCGCCGCCGATGAACTTCGTCCCGGGATCGCTGGAGGGCACCACGATCCACCTGCCCTTCGTGTCGTTCGAGCTGCCCCCCGACCTGCGCGACCGGGTCGGCGAGCGCGAGCACGTCATGGCCGGCATCCGCCCCGAGCGCTTCGACGACCTGCGCACGGTCGACGACGGCCGCCGAGACGAGGGCGTCAGCTTCGAGGCCGAGGTCGACGTCGTCGAGTGGCTCGGCAACGAGCAGTACGCCTACCTCCCCTACGACGCACCCCACGAGCTCGAGACGACGCTCGACGAGCTCGAGCGCGACCTCGACAGCGAACGGCTCCGCAGCCAGCTCGTCGTGGCCCTCGACCCCCACGGGGAGATCTCGTCGGGCGACCGGGCCTCGCTCTGGTTCGAGCCCCGCGCCCTCAACCTGTTCGACCCCGAGTCCGGCGAGAACCTCACCGTCGGGATCAGCTGAGGACGGTCCCCACCCCCGGGGACCCGGGACCAGGATCGGCGTCGGCGGCACCCGTGTCCTCCTCGGCATCGTCGTCGAGCAGCTGGAGCTCGCTCCCCCGCTCCGGGAGCACGCCGGCCAGGTAGTCGTCGAGCGCCTCGGCGTTGGTGACCTCACGCCCGGCGGCCTCGGCGAGCCGGTGACGGTGCTCGAGCAGCTCGTGGAAGAGCTCGGCGGGCTCCCGTCGGTCGCTGAGCTCGGCGGGAACGGCGGAGACCACCGGCTCGTAGACCTCGGACAGCCACCGCGCCGCGCCCACGGCGGCGGGGACCGGTCGCCCCTCGTCCTGCTCGAGCCACGCCCGGAAGCTCTCGATGTCCGCGAGGAGCCGGCGGGCCTGGTTCTCCTGCACCTCGAGCCCGGTCCGCTGGCGCAGCGCACGGAAGTGGTGGCCCTCGTCGACGACCGTGGGCGTGATGCGCAGCTCCCGGCCGTCCTCCCCCGTGCGGATCGCGAGCTCCTCGACGTCGAAGCCGAGGTCGTTGATGCGGCGCACGCGGGCGTCGATCCGCCACCGCTCGGTTCCGTCGACGCGCTCGGTGCGGGTCAGCTCGGCCCACAGCGCCTCGTAGCGGTCGACCAGGTCGTCCGCGATGACCACGGGGTCGACCGCGGCATCGACCCGCCCGGCGGCCTGGAGGTCGAGGACCCCGCCGACGAGGTTCTCGTGGGCGACCTCGAGGTCGTTGCGCCGCAGTCCGTCGCCGATCGACGGGCGTCGCTCGGCGGTCTCCGCGTCGACGAGGTAGGCCATGAGCCCGCCGGCGTCCCGTCGGAACAAGATGTTCGACGGTGAGCAGTCACCCCAGTAGACGCCGGCGAGGTGCAGGCGCACGAGGAGCACGACCGCGGCGTCGAGCAACAGGTCCGTCGAGGCCGAGTCCCGGGCGATCAGATACCAATAGGGCAGGGAGAAGTCGAGGTACCGGGTGATCAGCGCCGCCGAGCCGTCCGTCCCGCTCGGCCGTACCAGGCCCACCGCCTCGACCGCCGGCAGGCGGTCGGCCCGCAGGGCGCCCAGCACCCGGTGCTCGGCCTCGGCCCGGGGCGCCTCGGTCTCCTTGATGGCATAGACCCGACGGTCGTAGCGCACGAAGCGCACGACGTGGCGACTGATGCCGTGCGCCATCGGCACGAGGCGCTCGTGTCGCCACGTCGCGAGCGGCGCTCCCCACGGGAGGTCGAGGAAGTCCGGGTGCCCACCCCGCACCACGAGCTCCACATCGGGGAGGCCCGGGCCCATCGCCCCATGGTCGCGCCTGCGCCGGCCCCGCGCGTCGGCGACCCAATTCATGGAGTCGAAACACGCCCGTGACCTCGGACGGGCAACCTGCCGCCATCGCCACGCAGCCGACCGCCGAGCCCGCGTCGACCACCCTGGCCGGCGTCGACCCGTGGCGCGCCTACGACTGCGGCGACCGGTGGGACGAGATGCTCGGCCCCGACGGGCCCCGCACGGGTTGCGACGGCCTGATGGAGCTCCTGACCGCCCTCGGCCCCGGCCTGTTCGAGCGCCAGACGGCGGCCGAGCTCGCGATCCGCGCCATGGGCATCTCGTTCACCGTCTACGCCGAGGGTGCGAACATCGACCGGGCCTGGCCCTTCGACGTGATCCCCCGGGTCATCTCGACCCACGAGTGGGAGCGGGTGGCCGCCGGCCTCACCCAGCGGCTCATCGCCCTGAACCTGTTCATCGCGGACATCTACGGGGACCAGAAGTCCCTCCGGAACGGCGTCGTGCCGGCCGAGCTCGTCGGCGCCTCGACCAACTTCCGTCCCGAGTGCCGAGGCGTGCGCCCGCCTCAGGGCACGTGGGCCCACATCAGCGGCAGCGACCTCGTCCGCGACGGGGACGGCACCTTCTACGTGCTGGAAGACAACCTGCGGGTGCCGTCGGGCGTCTCCTACATGCTCGAGAACCGCCAGGTCACCAAACGGATCTTCGCCGACCTGTTCCGGGACCTCGACATCCATCCCGTCGACGCCTACCCGAACCGCCTACGCGACCTGCTCGGCTCGCTGAGCCCCCGCCAGGGCGAGCCACCGGTGATCGTCGTGCTCACCCCCGGCGTCCACAACTCGGCCTACTTCGAGCACGCCTTCCTGGCGCAACAGCTCGGCGCCCACCTGGTCGAGGGCTCCGACCTCGTGGTCGAGGACGACGTCGTGGCGATGCGCACCGTCGGCGGCCTCGTGCGCGTCGACGTCGTGTATCGCCGCGTGGACGACCTCTTCCTCGACCCGGAGGAGTTCCGGCCCGACTCGGTGCTCGGCGTCGCCGGCCTCATGCGCGCCTGGCGCGCCGGCAACGTCGCCATCGCCAACGCCCCCGGTGCGGGCGTCGCGGACGACAAGGTCCTCTACGCCTACGTACCGGCGCTGATCCACTACTTCCTCGGCGAGGAGCCACTGGTCCCCAACGTCGAGACCTTCGTGTGCTTCGACGACCGCCAGCGACGCCACGTGCTCGACCACCTCGACGAGCTCGTGGTGAAGCCGGCCAACGAGTCGGGGGGCTACGGCATCTTCGTGGGCTCGGCGGCCACCGCCGAGGAGAAGGACGACGTGCGTCGCCGGATCGAGGCCGATCCCCGCAACTACGTGGCGCAGCCGATCCTCGCCCTGTCCACCGCGCCGACCCTGTGCAACGGTGAGATCGCTCCCCGCCACGTGGACCTGCGGCCGTTCGTGCTGTCGGGGGCGCGCCCCTACGTCACCAACGGCGGCCTCACCCGCGTGGCCCGCAGGAAGGGCTCACTGATCGTGAACAGCTCGCAGGGCGGCGGCAGCAAGGACACCTGGATCGTCGACCCGGACGTCGCGCGCACGCGCCCGGCGGTCTCGGACCACCGTGGCGAGGGTCGCACCGGATGACCGGGCGGGGGCCCGCGGGTGCCGACGCCGGCGAGGGCACGACTCGGGAGCCGGGGACGATGCTGTTGTCCCGGGTCGCGGAGAACGCCTACTGGGCGGGCCGCTACCTCGAACGGGCCGAAGCCAACGCCCGGCTGGTGAAGGCCCACACCGAGCTGTACGTCGACCTGCCCCGGTCGGCGGGCCTCACCTGGGCGCCGCTGCTGACGGTGACCGGCAGCGACGACGACTACCACCGCCTGCACGACCACCCCACCGAGGAGTCCGTGGTCTCGTTCCTGCTGAGCGACCCGACCCACCCGGGCTCGGTCGTCGCCTCGGTGGCCCAGGCCCGGGAGGACCTGCGGGTCACCCGGTCGATGGTGCCCCGCCGGACCTGGGAGACCGTGAACGAGCTGCACCTCTGGGTGCGCGAGACCCGCCGCGACGGCATCGATCGCCGGACCCGACTCGCCTGGTGCGAGGAGGTCATCCGGCGCTGCCACCTCGTGGCCGGCTCGGTGTACGCCACCATGACCCGCGACGACGCGTACTCGTTCCTCGAGATCGGTCGCTTCGTCGAACGGGCCGACATGACCACGCGCGTGCTCGACGTCGAAGCCGACATCCTCCTCGGCGAGGAGGGTCTCCGGCCCTACACCGACGTCACCTGGCTCGCGGTGCTGCGCTCGCTCGGCGCCGAGCAGATGTACCGGCGGGCCAGCGGCGGGGTCGTGAGCGGCGCCGAGGCCATCCGCTTCCTGCTCCTCGACCCGGCCTTCCCCCGATCGGTCGAGCACGGCCTCATCGGCGTCTCGCGCTGGTTGCTCGAGCTCCCCCGGCAGGAGGTCCCCATGGCCGGCTGCGCCGCGGTCGAGCAGCGCCTCGCCGACATCGAAGCGGCCACCGGGTCCGCCGAGGCGCTGCACGACCTCGTCGACGACCTCCAGGTGGGCCTCGAGCACCTCCACGACTCGCTGCGCCGGACGTACTTCCTCCCGGCCACATCCCTCGCCGGCACCGAATGACGCGCGCACACTCGTCACCGTGACCAGCACCGCCGGCCCGGGCCGGCTCGACGCCTACCGCGCGCGTCCCGACGCGCGAGACGAGATGGTCGACGAGCACGGCGTGGTGCGCGACCACTGGGCCGGCGTGGTCAGCGCGCTGGCGACGGTCCCCGACCTGCGCCAACGCTGTGCGGAGGCCGACCGTCTCCTCGCCGAGGACGGTGTCACGTACCACGTCACCAGCGGCGCCCAGCCCGGGCCCCGCCCCTGGATCACCGATCCCGTGCCGCTGCTCCTGCCCGCCGACGAGTGGGCCGACGTCGAGCGGGGCGTCGCCCAGCGCGCGCTGCTGCTCGACCGCGTCCTCGACGACCTCTACGGCGACCGGGCCCTGATCCGTCGTGGCGTCCTCCCGCCCGAGGTCGTCTTCGCCCACCCCGGGTTCCTCCACCAGTGCGACGGCATCCGCCTCCCGGGAGCCCACCAGCTCTTCCTCACCGCCACCGACCTGGCCCGCGGCGCCGACGGGCGCCACGTGGTGCTCTCCGATCGCACCCAGGCACCCTCCGGGGCCGGCTACGCGCTCGAGAACCGCGTGGTCGTCTCGCGGGTCCTCCCAGGCCTGCATCGCGATGCCCAGGTGCAGCGCCTCGCCCCGTTCTTCCGCGCCTTGCGATCGTCGCTGCACGAGGTCGCGCCGCCGAGCGAGGACACCCCCCGGATCGTGGTGCTGACGCCCGGGCAGTGGAGCGAGACCGCCTTCGAGCACGGGTACCTCGCCGCCCAGCTCGGCGTGCCCCTCGTGCAGGGCGCAGACCTCCGTGTCCGAGACGGCCGGGTCTGGCTGCGCGCCCTCGACCGCCTCGACCCGGTCCACGTCATCGTGCGCCGGGTCGACGCGAGCTTCTGCGACCCGGTCGAGCTCCGGCCCGACTCGAACCTCGGCGTCCCCGGCCTGCTCGAGGCTTGCCGCACCGGTGCGGTGGCCGTCGTGAACACGCTGGGCAGCGGCGTGCTGGAGAACCCCGCGCTGCTCCCCTACCTCGGCGCGGCCTCGGAGGCGCTGCTCGACGAACCGCTGCGCCTGCCCTCGGCCCCGACGTGGTGGTGCGGCGACGCGACCGGGCGCGCCCACGTGCTCGCCCACCTCGACGAGCTCGTGGTCAAGCCCATCGCCCGCGACCCCGACACCGCCACCGTGGTCGGCTGGCGGCTCTCGTCGGCCGAGCGGGACCTCCTGCGCCGGCGCATCGAGGCCCGACCCCACCAGTGGGTCGGCCAGCGGCCCGTGGCCGTGGCCACCGCGCCCACGGTGGTCGACGGCGGCCTCGTGCCCCGACGGACCATCCTGCGCACGTTCGCCGTGGCGCGGTCCGGCGACTACGCGGTCATGCCCGGGGGTCTCAGCCGCGTCGCCCCCGACCCCGACGGCGAGCTCATCACGAACCAGGCCGGCGCGCTCAGCAAGGACACCTGCGTGGTCGCGACCGAACCCGAGCGCCTCACCGGGTTCTGGCTCCAGCCCGACGGCGACGAATCGGCACCGCTGCTCATCACCGCCGGATCGGCGACCTCGCCGCGCACCGCGGAGCACCTGTTCTGGATGAGTCGGTACGCCGAGCGGGCCGAAGGCCTCGCCCGGCTCCTCCGCGTCGTCGCGGACCGGCGCAACGAGTTCGCGTCCGGAGCCACGCCGGCCGGCGTGACCAGCGTCCGTGCCCTGCTCGTCGCGGCCACCGCGGTCTCGGGCACGTGGCCGGGCTTCACCGGCGACGGGGCCACCCAGCGCCTCGCCGCCCCCGACGCAGAACTGCGCTCGCTGCTCGCCGACGACGAGCGGCCCGGTTCGCTCGCGTTCGATCTCCGCCACATGCTCGACGCCGCCGCAGAAGTCCGAGACCTGCTCAGCGGCGACACCTGGCTCGTCGTCGGCCACCTCGACCGAGATCTCGACGACCTCCGCAGTCGCTCCGGGACCGCCCCGGACCAGGCCGCGCTCGGCCGGGTCATGCAGGCGCTGCTCGCCCTGTCGGGCCTCGCCGCCGAGAGCACGGTGCGCGACGCCGGCTGGCGGTTCCTCGAGGCCGGCCGGCGCATCGAGCGGGCCCTGCACATCTGCTCCCTCCTCCGGGCCACCGTCACCGAGGCGCGGGGCACCGCCACCGACAGCCTCGTGCTCGAATCCGTCCTGATCGCGGCGGAGAGCATCATCACCTACCGTCGGCGCTACCGATCCCGCGCCCAGGTCGACACCGCGCTCGACCTGCTCGTGCTCGACCCCGAGAACCCCCGCTCGCTCTCGTTCTCCGTCGCGGCGCTCGCCGGAGCCGTCGACGAGCTCCCCACCGCCGACGATCGACCCTCGACCGCGGTGGCGGGGAACGTCACCCGCCTCCGCGCCCTGGTGGCCGCCGCCGACACCGCGGCCCTGGCCGCGGTCGACGACGACGGTCGCCGAGGGGCGCTGGTGGTGTTCCTCGACGAGCTGATCTCGCGACTCGAGCGGGTCGCCGAGGCCCTCGACGCCGAGCACTTCAGCCACCAGCTCCCCCAGCGGACCGTGTTCACCCCGAACGACCCGGGGCGGCCGTGACCTTCAAGGTCGTGCACCGAACCGAGTACCGGTACCCGAGCGAGGTGCACTCCTGCTACGGCGAGGCACGCCTGCACCCCCGGGAGCTCCCGGGCCAGCAGTGCTACGCGACGACGCTGTCGGTCGACCCCTTCCCCGAGGAGTACCGGGTCCGGCGCGACTTCTTCGGCAACCGGGTCGCGCACTACTCGGTGCTCGAACCCCACACCGTCCTCGTCGTGACCGCCACGAGCGTGGTCGACGTCCGGGGCCGCCAGACGATCCTCCCGGTCGTGAACGGCCGCCCGTGGCAGGACGTCCGCGACGAGTTGCACGCCGCCACCGACGCGGAGGGCCTCGACGCCCGCCAGTTCACGCTCCCCTCCCCGGCCGCGGGCCCGTCGGCCGGCGCGGCGGCCTACGTGGCCCGCTCGTTCCCACCGGCTGCGGGGATCGTGGACGGCCTCGCGGATCTGGCGCACCGCATCCGCACGGACTTCGACTACCGCCCCGGCTCGACCGACGTCGACACCAGCGTCGACGAGTTGCTCCAGCGGGGTGCGGGCGTCTGCCAGGACTACGCCCACCTCGCCATCACGGGCCTACGGGCCCTCGGCCTGGCCGCCCGGTACGTCAGCGGGTACCTCGAGACCGCGCCGCCACCCGGCTCCGCTCGGCTCCAGGGCGCCGACGTCTCCCACGCCTGGGTGGCGGTGTACGTGCCCGGCGCGGGGTGGCTCGACCTGGACCCCACCAACGACCAGTTCGTCGACGACCGGTACGTCACCGTGGCCTGGGGTCGCGACTACGGCGACGTGCCCCCGTTGAAGGGGGTCATCTTCACCGAGAGCACCTCCCACGAGCTCACCGTGTCGGTGGACGTGACGCCGGTGCCCGACGACGACCCGTCGCTGAGCGTCGCCTGAACCGAGCGGGAAGCCCTAGTGGCCTTCGTTGGCGGCGAGTTGTCGTGCCACCGCTTCGAGCAGCGGGGCGTAGAGGTCGGGGTACTCCTCGAGCAGGCCCTTGAAGTCCCGGCGCTCGATGACCTCGACGACCATGTCGGTCTTCGCCCGGACGGCGGCGTTGCGGGGCTGGTCGAGGAGCAGCGCGGTCTCGCCGAAGAAGGTGCCCGGACCGAGGGTGGCCACGACCTCGCCGCCCCGGACCACCTCGGCCTCACCCTCGGCGACGAGGAAGAACTCGCGGCCGGTGGCGCCCTCGCGGATGAGCTCACGGCCGGCGTCGATGTCGAGCACGGTGGCGAGCGCGGCTACGGAGGCGAGCTGACGGTTGTCGAGGTGCTCGAAGAGCGGGATGGCGGCGAGGCGTTCGTCGATCGGCGGTCGGCGCATGGCGACTCCTCGGTCGGTGGCGATCTCGGCGAGACGCTACTCGCCCGACGGGCCACGCGAACGCCCTTCCCGCACGTGCTGCGAGCCGCTCGTGCCGGCGCGTCCCCGACGACTCCTCCGGCGACCGTCGTCGACCATGATCAGGGGGTGCACGTGGCCGCGGGGATGGACCCCGCCCTCCCCCTCGCCGCCGTCGCCGCCCACGCGCGGCGCGTCGAGGCCCTCGGGTTCGACGCGCTCCACGTCGCCGAGATGGTGAACGACGCGTTCGTGGTGAGCGCGCTGGCCCTCGAGCACACCGAGCGGCTGACGGTCCGCACCTCGCTCGCCGTGGCCTTCGTGCGCAGCCCCATGCAGGTCGCACTCACCGCGTGGTCCCTCGCCCGACTCGCGCCCGGGCGCTTCGATCTCGGGTTGGGCACCCAGATCAAGGCCAACGTGACCGAGCGCTTCGGCGTGGCCTGGGCCGATCCCATCGAGCGCATGGCCGACTACGTGGCCGCGGTCCGGGCCTGCTTCACCGCCTTCGCCGGGGAGGCGCCGCTGCGCCACGAGAGCACCCACTACCGCCTCACCCGCCTCCAGCCGGAGTTCGACCCCGGACCGCTCGACGGGCCACCGCCCCCGATCTGGCTCGGCGGCGTGGGCGACCGGTCGTGCCGCCTCGCCGGCCGCATCGCGGACGGATTCGTCACCCACCCCACCAACTCCGACCCCCGCTACGTCACCGAGGTGTGCCTCCCGGCGCTGGCCGCGGGAAGGGAGGCGACTGGCCGCGCTCCCGGCGAGCTGCGGGTCGTCGCCGGCGGCATGGTGGCGACGGGCCCCGACGACGCCTCCGTGGCCGCGGCCCGCGAGGAGCGCCGCCGCCGCCTCGGCTTCCTGTTCAGCACCCCGGCCTACCGCCGCGCCCTCGAGCTGCACGGCTGGGAGCACCTCGGGTCCCGGCTGCGCGCCCTCGCCCGCGCCGACCGCTGGGCGGACATGGCCGGAGCGGTCAGCGACGAAGTGCTCGACACCGTCGTGGTGTCGGCCCCGTACGACGGCCTGGCGGCCGCGCTGGCCGACCGGTACCTGGACCTGGTGGACGGTGTGCTGTTGCAGCTGCCCGCCGATCCCGCCGACGACGAGGCCCTCGCCGCCGCCGTCGCCGAGCTCCGGGCCCGGTCCTAGTTCCTCTTCGAGATCGGGCGGCCACGCTCGGCCCCAGGTCAGCCCGCGCTCTTCTCCCAACGGAACGTCACGACGAGGGGCGGGTGGTCGCTCAAGGGCTCGCCGTCGGCGCGGGTGAACCTCTCCGTCGGGTTGTCGTGGGCGAGAGCCTCGAGGGTGGCCCCGCCGCTGCTGCGGAACGCGGCCTTGTCGATCGCGCCCGGGTCCTCGCAGTCCAGCGCGGCGCAGACGTCGGTGAGCCCGGTGCGGTCGAGGAACGCCTCCCAGATGGCGAGGTCGCCCTCACCCTCGGGGTTGTCGGGGTCGACGGGGTCGTCGGTGTGCAGGTTGGTGTCGCCGGCGAGCAGCACGGGCCGTCCGTCGGAGTGCTCCTCGATGAAGGCCGCGAGTTGGTCGTAGTCGTCCGCCTGGAGCGCCTGGTCGTCGGGCGTGCCGCCCGCCTCGGCGTGCAGGTCGTACACGTCGACCTCCACCCCCTCGGCGAGGGTCACGGTGGTCAGGAGGAAGCCCTTCTGGGCCAGGCAGTCGCCGGCACCGCCCCGGCTCGTGTCCGCACCGCCGAAGCAGCCCACCCAGCGCTCCCGGGTCACCTCCCCGAGGGGGAAGCGGGAGAACACGTTCAGCCCGTCAGCGAGGATCGCCTCGGGTCGGGTGGCGTCGCCCCCGAGGGGCAGCGGCGCCGACTCGGTGCGGTGCTCGAAGTCGACTCGTGACTCGAGCTCCTCGTGGTACACCCGCAGCGGCGCCATCGGGTTCGGGTCGGGCGTCTTCCACGTCTCCTGGAGCAGCACGAGGTCGTAGTCGTTCAGGAGTGGGCCGATGAGCGGCATGTTCTCGGCCGGCTCGGAGCCGGACAGGACCTCGGGCAGCCCCGCCACGTTGTACGAGAGGAGCTCGAGCTCGCCGGCCGCCCCGGCGACCGCGGTCGTCGTGGCGGTGCCCGACGCGCCGGCCGCCCCAGGGTCGCCGCTGTCGCTGGAGCACGCCGAGACGAGCACGGCGACGGCCAGGACGAAGGTGAACAGCCGGTGGCGCACGGGTGACACCCTGGCACACGTCGCCTCGGGGAGGTGGCCGATCCGCCACCGCGTCGACAGCCGAGCCGCACCCTGGGAGGATGCCCACATGAGCGTGCCCGTGGACCTCGCCGCCCTGCGCGACCGCCTCGACGACTTCGGCGCCCACCCGTACCTGGTCAGCACCAACGACGACGGGTCCCCGCACCTCACGTCGGTGACCGTTCGGTTCGAGGGCGACGCCCTGGTCGCGGGGACGGGACGGCGCACCCGCGAGAACCTGGCGGCGCGGCCCGATGTCGCACTGCTCTGGCCGCCGGCCGCCGATCCGGCCTACGCCCTGATCGTCGACGTCACCGCCGTCGTCGCCAAGGGGTCCGAGGACGCGTTGCTCGCCCCCCGCGCCGCGATCCTGCACCGGGTGGCGGGCGCTCCCGGCGACGGGCCGGCCTGCGTGCCGGTCGACGAGGCGCCGGGCTCCTGAGCCGCGTGCCGCACCGTCGGGTGCTGGTCGCCGCGGCGGCGCTCACGGCGCTGGCGGCCGGCGCGCTGGCCGCCTGCTCGACCCCGGACGGCGCCCGTGAGCTCACTGCGAGCACGGACGGCCGCGTCGACTCCCGGAACGGCGACTGTGGCTGGACCGTGCCGTTCGGCGAGGAGCGCGTGCTGTGGGTGGTGTGCGATCCGACCGCCATCCCGGGCGGGCTGGCCAACTCGGTCGCGGTCACGACCCCCGACGACCGCGAACCTCCCTTCCAGCCGGCGAACTTCGTGCCGCTGGCCCCGTCGGACCTCGGCCGCTGCGCCGAGGAGGGCGGCGCCGCCTCGTGGATCAACGGGGTCACGACCGCGCCCGGCCGGGAGCCCGGCAGCATCCTGGTCACTGCGTTCTTCGTGCACGGCTGTCGCGTGCGACTTCTCGACCGTCGGGACCCCGGGGACATGGGCGTCGCCACCTTCACGTGGACGCCCGGTACCGAGGGTCCGTGGCGGGCTCAGGTGTTGCGGTGGGACCTCTTCCCCGGCGCCTGGCCCGACGGCGAGCGCACGGTCACCTTCGGCTCCGGCGCCGTCCACCACGACGGGTACCACTACGCGTACGCGTGCCACCCGGACGAGGACCCTGACTGGGTGGGTGAGCAGCGCTGCGCCGTGGCCCGGGCCGGTCGGCTGGCACCCCTCGGCGCCCGACTGGTCTGGTCGTTCTGGCGGGGGGAGGACGAAGGGTGGGTCGGCTGCGTCCCCGATCGCTCCGAACCCATCGGCTGCTCCGACGCATCGTTCCGTGCCGCGGTCGAGGCCGCCGCGCCGATGGTGATGCCCCTGCCCGAGGGTGAAGGCCCGGACGGGTTCACGCCCCAGCAGTTCTCGGTCGCCTGGAGCGAGCGCCTGGGCCGCTTCGTGTCAGCCGCGCCCCGCGCCTTCGCCGACCCCACCCTGCGCATCCGCACCGCCGCCGCCCCCGAAGGCCCGTGGTCCGAGCCGGGTGACGTGGCGATCGACTGCGACCCCGGTGCGGTCGAGGACGGCTTCAACTGCTACCACCTGGCCCCGCACCCCGGGCTGGGTGACGCCGACTCGATGCCATTCGGCTTCCACGACGCCGGCGGCGACGGCCCCGACGACATCGAGCTGGTGTCGGTGCCGTGGTGCGAGCTCGAGGCGCTCGCCCCGGACGACGCCGGGTCGACCTGCCGGTGACCGCAGTCAGATGCTCCTTCCGGTGCCCTCCCAGTAGGGCGCCCGGAGTTGACGCTTGAGGAGCTTGCCCGCCATCGACCGGGGCAGCTCCTCCCGCCACTCGATGGTCTTCGGACGCTTGTAGCCGGCGAGCTTGTCCCGGCAGAGGGCGATGAGCTCCTCGGCGAGGGCGTCGTCGCCGGCCACCCCCTCGACCGGCTGGACGATGGCCTTCACCTGCTCGCCGTACTCGTCGTCGGGCACACCGATCACCGCCACGTCGGCGACCGAGGGGTGCTCGGCGAGCACCGTCTCGATCTCGGCCGGGTAGATGTTCACGCCGCCCGAGATGATCATGTCGATCTTGCGGTCCGACAGCCAGAGGTAGCCCTCGTCATCGAGGTAGCCGACGTCGCCGGTGGTGAACACCCCGGGCGCCAGGTGGGCGGCCTCGGTCTTGTCCGGGTCGTTGTGGTACTCGAAGTCGCTGCCCATGGCGTTGCGGAAGTAGAGCGTGCCCGACTCCCCCTGCGGCACCGGCTCGCCGTCGTCGCCGATGACCAGGATCTCCATGATGGGCAGCGGTGGGCCCACGCTCCCGCCCTTGCGCACCCAGTCCTCGGCCCGGATGGTGGTGATGAACGCACCCTCGGTCGAGCCGTAGTACTCGTGCACCTTGGGACCGAGCCAGTCGATCATGGCCTGCTTCCACGGGGCGGGGCAGGGCGCCGCGCCGTGCCAGACGGCGACGAGGCTCGACCCGTCGAGGCCGCCCCGCACCTCGTCGGGCAGGTCGAGCAGGCGCTTGAACTGCACCGGGACGAGGTGGACGTTGGTGATGGCCCACTCGTCGAAGAGGTGCACCGTCTCGGCCGGGTCGAACTTGTGGCGCATCACGACACCGGACCCCGCCACCATGGGCAGGAAGCTGAAGGCCCACTGGGCCGAGTGGTACACGGGGCCGGCGAGCAGGGTCCGCCCGGGGGTGGGCACGAACTCGGCCAGGGCGCCCGCGACGAGCGGGAGCAGGTCGCTCGGCACGTCGGCACCGCCGGCGAGCATCCCCCGCACCCCCTTGGGTCGACCGGTCGTCCCGGAGGTGTAGAACATCGGGCCGCCGAAGCAGTCGATGCCCGGGTCGTCGGTGGACGCCGCCGCGAGCGCGGCCTCGTAGCTCGTCAGCCGACCGCGGTCCTCGTGGCCCGTCACGAGTGCGAGCCCCACGGACGCGGCGCGCTCGTCGGCCAGCGCCTCCGCGGCGACCTCGGCGAACCGGTCGTCGACCACGAGCGCGGTGCACGCGGCATCCTCGAGGACGTAGGCGAGCTCGTCGGCGGTCCAGTGCCAGTTGACCGGGACGTACGTCGTGCCGAGGTGCGCGGCCGCCCAGAACGCCTCGAAGGCCTCGCGCCGGTTGCCCACCATCAGTGCCAGCGTGTCGCCGGGCGCGACGCCGGACGCCAGCAGCGCCTGCATCAGCCGCCGCACCCGCTCGTCCAGCTCGGCCCACGTCGAGGCGCCCCACTCGTCGGCGAGGGCGAGGTCGTCCCCCCGCTCGGCCACGAACGCATCCAGCAGCTTCGCCATGTCCCCCCTCGGGTCCCGCGCCGCCGGGCGCAGCGCGCGTCGCTGCACCGTAGACGGCCGGGCGACCCCCTCAGGCCGGGGCCGGCTCCTCGAAGCGACCGAGGCCGTAGTCGCCGGCGATGGTCGTGCGGTGCATGCACCGGCCGTGCCGGGGGTCCGAGCCCGAGACCGAGTGCAGGACCCGCCAGTTGTCCCAGATCACCATGTCCGTCGGCGACCACCGGTGGAAGTAGCAGAGGCCCTCGGCCTTGGCCACGATCTCGTCGCACACCTCCGTGAGCAGTGCGTCGGCCTCGTCGTCGTCGAGGCCGACGACGCCCTTGGCCATCCACGGCGACACGTGCAGCACCTTCTCGCCCGTGTCCCGGGTCCAGACCGCCGGGTGCAGGGCGAAGGGCCGGTCGGCGTACTCCGCCATGACGTCGCCGGCCTGGGCGGACGGGCGCACCTCGACGAACCCCTCGGGTCGCCCGTAGCGGAGGTTGGCGAGGACCACGTCCATCGCGTAGCGGACCGTCCGGCCCTCGACGCGCGCCCGGATCGACGGGTCGACGGCGTCGTAGAGCGCGATGCCGTCGACGAACCCGGTCATGCCCCCGTCGGGCGGGATGGTGACCGAGCGCAGGACCCCGGCCCGGTTGAGCTGGTCGTTGTAGCAGTGGTCGAAGTGCCACGGCAGCCACTGGCTCAGCTCGCGCCCGCCGAACGAGACAACGCCGCCCTCGCCGGGCTCGTGGCGGATCTCGATCACCCCCACCATCCCGTCACCGCCGACTCGCGGGGTGGCCGTGCTGGGGTGGTCCTTGAGGGGCCCGAAGACCGTGCTGATCGCCACCTGCACCTGCGGGGTGGGGTCGACGTCCTCGAAGACCAGCAGGCCCCGCTGCTCGAACGCGGCGACCAGGCGCTCGCGGATCGTCGGGTCCTCGAGCACCTCGAGGTCGACGCCGCCGACGCGCGACCCGAAGGGCAGGTCCGGGCGGATGGGTTCGATGGTGACGTCGCGCACGGCGGTCTCCTCGTGATCAGGGGGCGCCGACGGTGCGGTCGGCCCACTCGACGAGTTGGGGGACGAGGAGCGGCCAGCGCACGAACAGCGATCCCGTCTCCTCCACGGCGGCGCGGCGCTCGTTCCACTCGTCGTCGCCCCAGGGTGGCTCGACGAGCACGGCCCCTGGCAGACCCGTGGCCAGCGCCTCCGAGGTGGCGCGGGTGTGGCTCATGTCCGACGCGCCGCTGCGGAACACGAGGATCGGCACCGCCAGCCGGGCCACGTCGTCGTCGTCGAGGCCGGGCACGAGCGAGTCCTCGCACGGGCAGTAGGCGAGCATCCACCGGTCCATGATCGAGAGGAACTCCTCGCGGTCGATCGACAGGAACCGGTCGCGGTTCCGGGGGTTCTTCGCGAGGACCTCCTGCCACTGGTCGAGCTCGACGACGGCCTCCATCCCGCCGTGCCACGCCGCGTCGGCCGAGGGCATGCCGTAGTAGTTGGCGAGCTGGAGCAGGCCGGGCACCCCGCCGCTGATCCACCACACGGCCAGTCCGGCGGTCACGTCCGGGTTGCGCGCGGCCGCGAGCAGGGAGACCCTTGCGCCGCCGGAACCGCCGGCGATCACGGTGGGCCCGAACCCGAGGTGGCGCAGCAGGGCGGCGAGCGCCTCGGCCTGCACCTCGGACTCCGACCGCCCGCGGAACACCACCGAGGAGGCCCCGCAGTTGGGTCGATCCCAGGTGACGACCCGGCGGCCGGTGTCGGCCAGGGCACGGGCCATCTCGGGGAGCCCACCGACCTCCTTGGTGAAACGGCCGCCGGGCGTGAGGATCCACGGCTGGCCGTCTCCCACGACCTCGTAGGCGATCTCGAACCCCTCGACCTCGACGACCGGCACGGCACCCCCCTGGCGCGACCTCGCGTGCGCCCTTCGTACCACCCGAGGGCCGCCCACGCGGCACGCGGGCGGTCGCCGCCGTCACGTGAGCACGAGCACGGCCCGGATGAGGGCACCGAGCGGGATGCTGACGAGCAGGACCACCGTGAGGGCGAGGGCGCAACCGGTCATCACCAACGGGACCGGCCGGAGGGGCGCGGTCACGGCGAACGCGTCCGCGGCGTGGCCCCACATCGGCGACACCGTGCCCCGGTAGAACCGCCAGGCCTGGCGCAGCGCCCCACCCGGCCGGTCCTCCGACGAGCGGGAACGGACGTGCTCCACGGCACCCTTGGCCGTCTCCCGCGCCCTGGGGGTGAGCTCGGCCGCCGTCTGCAGCGCCCGGTCGAGCCACCACCGGTGCACGAGGAGCCAGAGGCCGGGGGCGGCCAGCACGAGCAGCGAGACGATCGAGGACCACAGCGGCGGACGGTCCGGCCAGACCGGGGCGGGCAGGAGCAGCCAGACCACGAGGGCCCCGCCGAGCGAGGCGTACCCGGCCGGGCCCAGCGCGCCGGCGAGACGACGGCCCACCTCGCTCGCCCGCACGACGAGGCTCTCGACGCGCTGGCTCGCCGCGCTCAGGCGACCGCCGGTGCCGGCGGGGTCGAGGTCCGCGGCACCGGGCGCGGGCACCGTTCCGGCATCGCCGGACGCCGGGTCGCCGGACGCCGGGTCGCCGGGATGGTCGTGCCGCGACGGACCGGGGGACACCCTCGTCAGCTCGGCGACTCGGGGCCGGGCACCGATCCCGCCCCCCGGACCCCGAGACGCCAGCGGTTCCACGGCCAGGTGCCGGCCACCTCGACCTCCAGGGCGAAGCTCAGCACGATCCGGATGACCACGATCACGCCGAGCACGGCGACCGACTCCAGGGTGGGTTCGACGACGATCGTGCGCACGATGTCGCCGATGATCAGGACCTCGAGGCCGAGCAGGATGGCGCGTGCGAGACGTTCACGCAGTTGCGGGTAGGCGCCCGACCGGCGGTCGCGGTCCAGCACGGCGACGCCGTACGCGAGCAACGCGCCCAGACCGCCCAGCACCATGATCGCCGCGCCCAGGGCCTCGACCCCCTTGACCACATCGGCGATGAACTCGTCGTAGCTCACGGCACGCTCCGGGGTCGTCGGCGGCTCGGGACCCCTGTCCCTACCCGCCGGGTGGGCTCGCGGTCACGCTAGTGCCGACCGGTGACGAGGTGCCGCGGCTCAGGCGGCGGCCGCGTGCACGGTCATCGAGGTGGCCGTCCCGTGCGTGAAGAAGATGCTCGCCACCCGGTCGACCATGGGCACGTCCAGCATCCGCTCGATGCCCTCGTAGTCGCTGATCGACGCCACCAGCTCGCACACGACCGACGGCAGGTAGGGCCGCAGGTCGCCGTCACCCATGTCCCGGCTGACCGCCCGCAGGCGAGCGGCGGCGCCCGCCCCGACGGTGACCCCCGACCCCGCGGCGACGGCGAGCAGGATCTGGTCGAACTGGTCGTCGTCGATCGCGGGGATGAGCACCTTCGAGCGGATCCGGCGGAAGAAGGCCTCGTCGGCGAGGTTGGCCGGCTCCATGTTCGTCGAGAACACGATCTTGGTCAGGCAGGGCAACTCGAACTTCAGGCCGCTCTCGAGGGTGAGGTAGTCGACCCCACGGTCGAGCGGGACGATCCAGCGGTTGAGCAGCTCCTCCGGCGTCATCGACTGCCGCCCGAAGTCGTCGATCACCAGGATCCCGTTGTTGGCCTGCATCTGGAGCGGCGCGGCGTAGTACCCGGCGCCGGCGTCGAAGCTCAGGTCGAGCTGCGTCGCCCGCAGCTCGCCGCCCACGATCACGCTGGGCCGGTGGCAGAGCACCCACCGCGGGTCGAGGCCCTTGGGCTGCGGGTCGACGCGCCGGTGCAGGACCGGGTCGTACACCGTGATGATCTGGCCGTCGACCTCGACCGCCCGGGGGATCACCACCGAATCCTCGTGGACCCGGATGAGGCGCTCGGCGATCGACGACTTGCCCGTGCCCGGCGGCCCGTACAGGAAGATCGCGCCCTTGGCCAGCACGGCGGGACCGAGCTCGTCGAGGAGGCCGTCGCTGATCACCAGGTCGGTGAAGGCCCGCCGGATCGTGTCGCGCCGGACCGTCGGCGAGCGGTGCTGGGCGCGCACGACCTCGACGTAGTCGCCGAGGCTCACCGGCATCGGACCGGCGTAGCGGCTCAGGCGCATGCGGTCCGTGGCCGTCGCCCGGCCCACGTCGCTCAGCACCATCTTGTGGTTGCGCCCCTCGAGCCCGGTCACCTCCAGCATCCCCTGGCGACGGAGGTGCTCGACCGCCGACTCCATGAGGTAGGGCGTGACCGCGACGGCGTTGGCGAGCTGCATGGTCGACGTGGCGCCGTCGAGCAGCGCCCGACGCAGCACGATGTCGAGGATCATGGACTCGGGGACGCCGAGCGACGACATGTGGCGCGGCGCCGAGAGGTCGATGGTCTCCATGGTCCGTCAAGCCTCGGCACCGCACGGGCGCCGCTTCACCTCGACCGGGGCAATTGAGCCGTCCGACCCACCGCGAACCCCTCGCCCGGGGCGGTCCGTCGCGACCACGGCGACCAGCACGACCTCCTCGGCCCGCTGCGGTACGACAGCGAACGGATGGGCCCTGCGCGGCGCCGTGGCCTTGCCGAGGCCACCTGTGCCGCAAGTTGAACCACCCACACTCAAGTTTTCTCAGTGTATGCCGCTAGGCTGACGGGGTGGAACCGTTCACCGTGCCGACCCGCCACTGGCACGCCCTCGACGACGGGCGGGTCCAGTGCGACGTGTGCCCCCGGGCCTGCAAGCTGCTCGAGGGCCAACAGGGGGTCTGCTTCGTGCGTGGCCGGAAAGGCGACGGCGTCGTGCTCACCACCTACGGCCGGTCGAGCGGGTTCTGCGTCGACCCCGTGGAGAAGAAGCCCCTCAACCACTTCCTGCCGGGCACACCGATCCTCAGCTTCGGCACCGCCGGCTGCAACCTGGCCTGCCGGTTCTGCCAGAACTGGGACATCTCCAAGTCGAAAGAGATCGACACCCTGGCCGACGAGGCCTCCCCGGACGCCATCGCCCGCACGGCGGTCGAGCTCGGGTGCCGCAGCGTCGCCTTCACCTACAACGACCCGACGATCTTCCTCGAGTACGCGGTCGACGTGGCCGACGCCTGTCACGAGGTGGGCGTGGCCGCCGTGGCGGTGACCGCCGGTTACATCAACCCGGATCCCCGGGCCGCGCTGTACGGCCGGCTCGACGCGGCCAACATCGACCTCAAGGGCTTCACCGAGGACTTCTACCGCCACCGCTGCGGTGCCGAGCTCGGCGCGGTGCTCGACAGCATCGAGTACCTCCATCACGAGACCGACGCCTGGCTCGAGCTGACCACCCTGCTCATCCCGGGCCTCAACGACGGCGACGACGAGCTCGACCGCATGACCCGGTGGGTGGTGGAGCACCTCGGGCCCGACGTGCCGATGCACTTCAGCGCCTTCCACCCCGACTACCGGATGCTCGACCAGCCCCCCACCCCACCGGCGACCCTCTCCCGGGCCCGCCGCATCGCCATGGCCAACGGGGTGCGCTTCGCCTACACCGGCAACGTCCACGACGGCGACGGCCAGAGCACGCGCTGCCCCGGCTGCGGCGACGTCGTGGTCGAGCGCGACTGGTACCGGATCGGCCGCTATGGGCTCGACGACGGGGGCGCCTGCCGCACCTGCGGCACCCGGGTGCCCGGGGTGTTCGACGGCCCGGCGGGCGACTGGGGCACCCGACGGGTGCCCGTGGCCATGGGGCGGCGACGGTGAACGGCCCGGCTCGCCGCACACGACCGCCCGCGGTCGCCGGCACGTTCTACCCGGCCGGCCCGGTGGCGCTGCGGGCGGCCGTCGACCGCGCCTTCGCCGACGCGGTCCCCGCCGATCCGGGGGCGCCGGTCCCCGAGGCGCTGGTCGTCCCCCACGCCGGCTACGTCTACTCCGGCCCGGTGGCCGCCACCGCCTACGCCCGCCTCCGGCCCGGCCGGGACCGCATCCGCAGGGTGGTGCTCCTCGGCCCGAGCCACCGGGTCCCGCTACGGGGCCTCGGGTTGAGCAGCGCCGACGCATGGTCCACCCCGCTCGGCGACGTCGAGCTCGACCACGACCACGACGACGTCCTGCTGGCGCTGCCGCAGGTGGCGGTGGCGGACGTCGCCCATGCCCCCGAGCACAGCCTCGAGGTGCAGGTGCCCTTCCTGCAGGCGGTGCTCGGCGAGTTCCGCCTGCTGCCGATCATCGTCGGTGACGCCGGGCCGCAGGAGGTCGCCCGCGCGCTCGAGCTCGTCTGGGGCGGCCCGGAGACGGTCGTGGTGGTCAGCACCGACCTCTCCCACTACCACCGCCATCGTGACGCCGTCCGCCTCGACGCCCGCACGGCGTCGGCCATCGTGGCCCGCGACGGCGCCGCCATCGGCGATCGCGACGCGTGCGGCGCCCGGCCGCTGCGCGGCCTGCTCGAAGCGGCCGTCCAGCACGACCTCGACGTGGAGCCCCTCGACCTCCGCACCTCCGGCGACACCGCCGGCGACCCGACCTCCGTGGTGGGCTATGGCGCCTTCGCCCTCGCCTGACGTGGTCGCCCCCGCCGATGGCGAGCACCTGCTCGACCTCGCCGAGGTCGCCGTCGACACGGCCCTCGCCGGCCGTCGCCCGCGGCTGCCCCGCCTGTCAACCGTGCCCCCGGCCCTGCGCGACCCCGGCGACGCCTTCGTCACCCTCCACGTGGCCGGTGCACTCAACGGCTGCATCGGGTCGCTCGACGGCGACGAGCCCCTGGCCCACGCCGTGGGTCGCCTCGCCGTCGCCGCCGCGTTCCACGATCCCCGCCTCCCGGCGCTCCGGCCGGCCGATCGGGCCGCGCTGTCGGTCGAGATCTCCCTCCTCTCACCGAGGGCCCCGATCGAGGCGAGCGACCAGGAGGAGCTCGCGGCTGCCCTGCGGCCGGGCGAGGACGGGGTGGTGGTCCAGGTCGGGCACCGACGCGGGCTGTTCCTGCCCGACGTCTGGGCGCAGCTCCCCCACCCGATCGACTTCCTCACCCACCTCTGGCGCAAGGCCGGCCTGCGACCGGGCAGCTGGCCGTCCGGCCTCGAGGCCTCCCGCTTCGTCACGCAGCGGTTCGAGCGCGGGTCCCGACCGACTCAGGCCGCGGGCTGACCGCCGCCGACGTCCGACGATCAGCGCCGGCGCCGCAGGGCCTCCGTGAGCTGCGGGAGGACGTCGGCCACCTCGCCCACGACGCCGTAGTGCGCGAAGCGGAACAGGTACGCGTCCGGGTCCCGGTTCACCGCGACGACCGTCCGCGCCGAGCGCATGCCGACCAGGTGCTGGAGCGCGCCCGACACGCCGCAGCCGATGTAGAGCCGGGGGTGCACCGTCGTGCCGGTCTGGCCCACCTGGCGTGACCGCGGGGCGAGACCGGCCTCGACCGCGGCCCGGGTCGCGGCCACGGCGCCGCCCACCGCCGAGGCGAGGTCCTCGACCAGCGACCAGGACGATGCGTCGCAGCCGGCGCCGCCCGCCACGATCACGTCCGCGTCGGCCAGGTGGGTGTCGCCCACGTCGACGCGGCGATCGAGCACCTCGACCACGAGGTCGGCCGGCTCGAACCGCACCGCGAGGTCCACGAACCGGCTGCGGCACGGTCGGAGCCGCGGCGCGAACACGCCCGGCCGCACCGTCGCGATCTGCGGGCGCGCCTCCGGCGCGAGGCACGTGGCGAGCACCCCGCCACCCATGGCGGGGCGGATCTGGTGGAGGAGGGCCTCGTAGCGGCGGTGGTGGCGTTCCCACGGCGCGACCGCGAGGTCGGTGCAGTCGGCCGCGAGCCCGGCGTCGAGCTCGGCCGCCACCCGGGGCGCCAGGTCGCGCCCCGTGGTCGTGGCCCCGAAGAGCACGGCGACGGGCCGGTGGGCGCGGACCGCGTCCACGACGACCCGGGTGTGCGGCTGGCACCGGTAGGGGGAGAGCGGGGGGTCGGCGGCGCAATAGACGACGTCGGCCCCGTGGGCGGCGGCGGCCTCGGCGGCCCGCCCGGGATCGTCGGCGACGACCACCGCACCGACGCCGCCACCCAGGCCGGGCGCGAGGTCGACGGCCTGCGAGATCAGCTCGGCCGACACCTCGGCGAGGTCGCCGTCGACCAGCTCCGCGACGACCCACAACGCCGGCTCGCCGTCGAGGGGGTCACCGGGCGGCGGGGGCTCACGCGGGTCCTCGGCGGTTCGGTGACCGGGTTCGAGCGCCCCCAGCGTGCGCAGCTCGTCGACGAGGTCGTCGAGGTCGAACCCGTCGCCCACCATCCGGCACGTGTGGTCCGGCAGCGGGGCGGGCTCGACGTGCGCGACCTTCGTCGGCGACGCCTGGAGCCCGACGCGGTCGGTACCGAGGCCCAGGTCGGCCGCGGTCAAGCGCTCGACGGCGGCTCGCTCGGCCCGACGGCGCCCCGGCAGCGTGGGATAGCGGGGCAGGAAGCCCGTCTCCGCGACGGTGCACAACGCCGGCAACGGCAGGGCGAGGCGCTCGTAGCCGCCCTCGACGATCCGCCGGGCGATCAGCCGCCCCCCGTCGAGCTCGAGGCCGTCGCACCCCGTGGCCTGCGGGAGCCCGAGGCGCTGGGCCACCTCGGGGCCCACCTGGCCGGTCTCGCCGTCGATGGCGGTGAGGCCGGCGAGCACGAGGTCGGCGCCGCCGAGCGACGTCACTGCGGCGGCCAACGCGTTGGCCGTCGCCCAAGTGTCCGACCCGGCGAAGGCCCGGTCGCACAGCAGCACCCCCCGATCGGCGCCGCGTGCGATCGCGTCCCGCAGCACCTCCTCCGCCCGCGGCGGCCCCATGCTCACCGCCCACACCTCGTCGCCCAGCTGCAGGGCAGCCTCCAGGGCGTGCAGGTCGGCGGGGTTGGTCACGGCCGGCGCCTGGGCCCGTTCGATGGTGCCGTCGGCCGACATCCCCACGGCCGCCGAGCGCAGGTCGGGCACCTGCTTGACGAGGACGACGACCCGCACGCGGTCATGTTCGCCCATCGGACGGCCGCCCAGGCAGGGCCCAAGGCCACATCCTCCGTCGTCACCTCGTGCCACGGGCCGTGGACCCGCAGCACTGCCCGGTCCAGGGCCGATGGTCACCAGCGTGCACCCCGACCTGCGGCCAAGTGACCATCGCCTCTGGCCAGCCCGGCGCGCCGGCGCGAAACGACAGGCATGCGGACACCCCACCGATCGCCGAGCGCTCGTCCTCGGCGGGTCGCACTGCTGATCGCCGCGCTGGCGCTGCTCGCCGCCGGCTGCGGCGACGACCCACCGACGACCACCACGACCACCGCCGAGTCGACGACGACCTCGACCGCGTCGGCCACCACGACCACCGCCGCCGGCGACGAGCGCTTCGCCTTCGGCGTCGACCTGTCAGGGGTCGCCCTCCCCGCGGGCGAGGCCTACGAGACCTACGTGCTCGTCGAGGACGACACCGAGCAGGTCGAGGCCGAGGTGCCGACCGACTGGGACGACCTCGACACCCGCCCCGCCGAGCGCAACGGTCGCGAGGTGCCGGGGATCTGGGCCTCGACCGACCTCGACGCCCTCGTCGAGGGATACACCGTGCCCGGGGTCCAGCTCGACCTCCGCACCGCCCGGTCGACCGATCGGCTCCTGGGGCTGCTCGCCGACGACAACGCCACCACCGCCAACTGTGCCGGCCCCGAGGCGTTCGACTACGACGACGGCCTCTACGTCGGCGCCGCCGAGCTCTGGACCGACTGCGGCGCCGCCGGCGCCGCGCTCCTCCACCTCGCCGCGTTGCGCGGCGGCGACCAGTACGTGACCGCCGAGGTCCAGATGGTGACCGACCCCGACGTCGACGCCGCCGTGCGGATCCTCGAGACCTTCCGGGCCGTCGCCGTCGACGGCGGAGGGCCCGAGGACGGCGCCCCCGACGGGGGCGGTGAGGACGTGAGCGCCTCGGTAGGCGAGCGGTTCACCCTCTCGGTCGAGGCGAACCCCTCCGTCGGGGACGGCTGGCAGGTCGCCGACACCTTCGACGATGCGGTCGTCTCGTTCGTCGGGGAGGAGTTCGAGTCGGACGATCCGACCGGCCAGGCGGTCGGTGCGGGCGGCACCGTCGTGTTCACCTTCGAGGCGGTCGGGGCGGGCACCACCGTGATCACGCTCGAGAACCACTTCCGCGGCGGCGACGTCACCGAGACCGCCGAGTACGAGGTGGCGGTCGGCTAGGGCGCCATCTCGTACGCGCCGGACAGCGCCAGGACGTGGTCCTGCCAGACCCGCTCGTAGCGCTCGACGTCCACCACCGGCTTGGCGATCATGGCCAGGCAGCGGTCCTGCTGGGCCTCGGTGGTGCTGGCCTTGCCGTGGAGCTGGACCGCGAACCGTGAGACGTCTCGGACGAACACGTCGAAGATCTGGTCGACGACGTCGTCCTCGATGCCGTAGATCGCCGCGTTCTCGAGCACGAGCTGCGCATACACCACGAGGGTGAAGATCTCGCCCACCGCGAGGAGCACGTCGATGTCCCGGGACTGGGCCTCGTCGAGCGGCGCGTCCTGCAGGAGTCGCACGAGGCCCTCGGCCTGCTCTCGGAACACCCGCACGTTGGGCAGGTCCACGCCGTCGAACGCGGCTCGCCAGTCGCCGAAGCGCACCCGGGACAGCCCCCCGGTGGGACCCTGGTCGAACAGGAAGTCGTCGTTGGCGGCGTCGGCGCGCTGCGGCACCTCGGGCACGTCCGCGGGCTCGCCGAAGTAGTTGGCCATGAACTTCACGATGAGCGAGATGTTCACGTGGACCGTGCCCTCGAGCTTGGGCAGGGCCCGGATGTCACGGGCCGCGCTCTCGAAGTACATGTCCTTCTCGAAGCCCTTCGCGGCGATGACGTCCCACAGGTGGTTGATCACGTCCTCGCCCTGGGTGGTGACCTTCATCTTCACGACCGGGTTGAACAGCAGGTAGCGGCGGTCGTCGAGCGACGCCGAGCGGAAGTAGTCGGCCGCCCGCAGCGCCACCAGCTTCATGGCCACGAGACGGCAGTAGGCGTCGGTGAAGAGCTGGCGGACGTGGGGGAAGTCGGTGACCGGGTGCCCGTAGAGAATGCGGTTGTGGGCGTGGGTGACCGCCTCGTACATGGCGTGGGTGCAGATCCCGATCGACGCCCAGCCCAGGTTGTACTTGCCGATGTTCACGGTGTTGAGGCCGGCGTTCCAGGCGTCGCCGCCCACGGCGATGATGTCGTCCTCGGTGACCGGGTAGTCGTGCAGCCGGAACTCGGACACGTAGTTCTGGCTGTGCACGACGTTCTTCACGAGCTCGTAGGCCTCGTGCTGCGAGCGGACCGCGAAGGCCACGGGGTTGCCGTCGGGCAGCTTGCCGAACACCGACACGAGCGCCGCCTGGTTGCCGTTGCCGATGTAGTACTTCGAGCCGTTGGCGCGGTAGGTGCCGTCGTCCTGGGGCTCGAGGACCATGTCGGTGGAGTACAGGTCGGCGCCGTGGTCCTTCTCGGAGAGGCCGAAGGCGAAGATGCCGCCGTCGGCGAGGAGCGCCGCGGTGCGCTCGCGCAGGCCCTCGTTCTTCGACATCCACAGTGGCCCGAGCCCGAGCACCGTGACCTGCCACGTGTACCAGTACTGGAGGCCGTAGAAGCCCAGGATCTCGGCGAACTCGCAGATGCGCCAGGTGTCCCAGCGGCTGTCCTCGGCGCCGAGCCCCGCCGGCGTGCACATCGTGGCGAAGATCCCCTCGGCGGCCTGGAAGTCGAGGAAGTCCTTGTACCAGACCGCGGCGTGGTCGTCGGCCTTGAGACGGGCCTTGCCCCGCGCCTCGAACCACGCGACCGTCTTGGCCATCACCTCCCGCGACCGCTCGTCGGGATAGGGCCGGTCGAGCCGGCCGGGGTGCAGGAGGATGCTCATCGGGGTTCCGCCTTGGGATCGTCGCCTGAGGCCTCTGGGGCGCCCCGACGGTAGCCCTGGCAACGCGGGCACGCCGCCGGTGGCCGAGTGAGAATACGACATGCCCGAGTCCCAGAGTCGCTATGCGACCACTGCGGATGGCGCCTACATCGCCTATGAGGTGAGCGGCGCCGGCCCCCCCGACCTGCTCGTGCTCTTCGGACCGGGGCTCAGCGTCGAGGACCAGTCCGCCGGCCGGCTCACCGGCCGCTTCATCGATCGGCTGGCCCGCTTCGCTCGCGTCATAAGGGTGGACCGGAGGGGCTACGGCCTCTCCGATCCCGTCCCGACGATCGACGCCACCTCGTGGGAATTCTGGGTGGACGACCTCGTGACCGTTCTCGATGCCGTCGGCACCGACCGAGCCGCGGTCTTCGGCGCCGAATCCAGCACGGGCATCGTGAGCATGCTGCTCACCGCCGCGCACCCGAATCGCGTCTCCCACCTCGTCATGTACAACCCCGCAGCACGCTGGATGAGAAGTGACGACTACCCGTGGGGCTTCACCGAGGCAGAGGCCACTGCCTTCGTCGACCAGACCGTCCGTTCATGGATCGACGACGAGCGGCCTCCCGTGCCTGCGCCGAGCCTGGCCGACGACGACGATTTCTGGTCCTGGCTCAAGGCCGCCCGTAGACGCGGCATGAGCCCCTCGACGGCTGGCGCCATCTATACCAACGGGATTCGCTCGGACTTCCGGGCCGTCCTCCCCGCGATCCCCGCCCCCACCCTCGTCCTGCATCGCGATGCCGGCCTGCCCGACGCCGCGGGACACGCCCGGTACGTGGCGGAGCGCATCCCGACGACGACGCTCGTGGAGCTGCCGGGCGTGGACTCACCGGTCTACGTCGGCGACATCGAAACCGTCGTCGGCGAGGTGGAGGAGTTCATCACCGGGACCCGCTCTGCGTCGGTGACGGATCGGGTGCTCGCCACCGTCTTGTTCACCGACATCCACTCGTCGACGGAGCGCGCCGCGTCGCTGGGCGACGGCGCCTGGCGAGTCCTGCTCGACGAGTTCCGCGCAATCGTGCGTGAACAACTCCACCGCCACCGGGGCCGAGAGATCAACACTCGTGGTGACGACTTCCTGGCGACCTTCGACGGTCCTGCTCGGGCGATCCGCTGCGCCCAGGCGATCACCGACGGCGCCGCGCGCATCGGAGTGCCCGTGTGCAGCGGTCTCCACACCGGCGAGGTCGAGCTCATGCGCGACGACATCGGTGGCATCGCGGTGCACATCGGGGCCCGCATCGCCGAACTCGCCCAGCCGGGCGAGGTGTTGGTCTCCCGCACCGTCGTCGACCTCGTCACGGGGTCGGGGATCCAGTTCTCCGAGCGAGCCGAGCACCAGCTCAGAGGCGTCCCGGGAACCTGGTCGCTCTTCACCGTGGATCAAGCATGAGCGCCGGTCGGTCGACGCCGGCGGCGCGGCCTCGGAACGCAACGGGGTCCGAGATCACACCATCACCGGGCGTGTGCACCGACGCCCGACACCGATTCGATCAGATCGCGCCCCTCGACGACCCGCGTGTCTAACCGGGCGCCGGCGATGGGCTGCCCCGCTGCTCGCGCAGGTCGCGCCGACGCACCCGGGCCGAGAGCTGTTCGCGGATCGTCACCGGCTGCTCGGCGTCGCGGGCGCCCCAGTCGTAGACGACCGTCGTACCGGCGGCGAGATCGTGGAGCGTCCGCCGTTCCTTGTCCAACACCAGGGCGAGGAACAGGACGGGTACGAGCAGCGAGACGGGCAGCACGAGGGCGCGCACGAGTGCCCGCCCGCCGGTCGCGACGCCCCCGTCGCGTCGGACCACCGCCACGCCGAGCAGCGCCATCGCCGGGGTCCGGCCGAACAGGGCGACCGGGATCCAGAACCACGCGACGAACAACGTGGCGAGCGACCCCAAGGTGAGGAGCGCCGTCGCCCGCGGCGAGGGGTCCACGCCGAGGATGCCGCCCAGCAGGAACGCCAGCACCGCCACCACCGCGGCGTTCAGGGTCACGACCGCGGCGACGTCGGCGACGACCTCGGACATCCGGGTGACCGGGCCCGCGTAGTGGCCGCTCACGTCGCGGCGCTGCAGCTCGTGGGGGTCCGCGGTCCCCGACGGGGGATCGACCGCGCGCTCACCGAGGCGTCCGGGCGCGTCGGGGCGGGCTCCGGGGCGGCGACGCAACACCCGGCCGACGACGCCGTCGACCGTGGCGTCCATCCGGACGAACTGGCGGCGGACCAGGTCGAGGCCGGAGACCGCCACCTCCTGGCTCGCCCCGGCGGTCAGCTTGGCCATGTCGAGTCGACCCATCAGCGCGTCGAGGTCGAGCCGCCCCGCGATCTCGTCGACGTCGATCCGCGCCAGCAGGGCGTCGAGGTCGAGCCGGTTCGCGATCTCGTTGACGTCGAGTCGGGCGACCAGCGCGTCGAGGTCGAGCCGTGCCGCGATCGCGTTGACGTCGAGGCGCTCGATCAGCGCGTCGAGATCCAGGTCAGTCCTGCTTCCCGCTGCGCGGGCGTGGCGCGTGCGTGAAAATGGAGTG
>CAZYPY010000005.1:0-77927 GCA_964649545.1 uncultured Microthrixaceae bacterium
GACCGTCGACCCCCAGACCGTGAGGGAGGTGTGGCTGGCCATGAGCACCCACACGGCAGGAACGGCGATCGCGGCGGCCCGAGGCACGTAGCGGTCCGCCAGGAGGTAGAGCAGCACCACGAACACCGCGTTGAGCACGGTCAGCACGCCGAGCAGCACCAGCGGGCGGCCGTCGGCGAGCCCGTGGACCACCGTGAGGGACAGCCACGCTCCCGGCCGGCTCGTGCGGAACCCCGAATCGAGCGCTTCCCAGAAGTCCGCGCGGCCGTAGTAGGCGAGGCTCCAGTCGTCGAGGACGAGGTGCGCACCCTGCGAGGCGTGCACGACGGCGCGGGCGACGACGAGCGCGACCAAGCCACCGATGGCCCATGGCGTGCGCGGCCGGCGCTCGTCGTCACGCACCGGGTCGTCCGCCTGCTCGGCCGAGGGCGGGGCCACCTCGGACGCCGAGTCGGTCACGTCAGCGCCGGAAGTGCTTTCCGAGGGTCTCGACCTGGCCCTGGTAGTTCGAGCCGATGTCCGCGCCGTAGAGCTTGGCGGGGGGCTCGATCATCCGCTCGAAGGTGAGCTTGCAGACCGGCTGGCGGTGCTCGATCAGGAACGGCACGTCGTGGGCGCGGACCTCGAGCGCGGCGCGTGAGCCGCACATGGCGCCGTCACGGCTGTAGCCGAAGCCGGGGTCGAAGAAGCCGGCGTAGTGGGTGCGCAGCTCACCGCTCGTGGGGTCGTAGGCGGTCATCTCGGCGGCGAGGTCCGGGGGGACCCGCACGCTCTCCTCGGAGAGCAGCAGGTAGAAGCGCTCGGGGTCGAGGATGATGCGGTCACCGCCCTCGCGCAGCACGGGCTCCCAGTAGTCCGCCGGGTCGTGGGCGCCCACCTTGCCCATGTCGAGCAGCGGGGCGTTGCCCTTGGCCCGATGGCCCACGCGCCCGGCCGCGTCACCCTCGAGGTCGAGGCTGAGGAACAGGCCGTCCGCGGTGGCGAGCTCGGCGTCGGCGACCGGCCCATCGCCGCGGAACAGGAACGGCTCGCGGGCGTGGCGCTCGTGCAGGTCGGCGTCGGTCAACGCGGCCCGGCCCGCGACCAGGCGCAGCTGGTTGAGGGCGAGGCGGTGGCGCACCCGCACGGTGAACGACAGGGGCACGACCTCGAGCCAGAGCCGGCCCTGGTAACCGGCGTCGATCTCGTCGAAGCGGTAGCTGTGGTCGGTGATGACCCGGGTGAAGACGTCGAGGCGCCCGGTGGAGCTCTTCGGGTTCGTCCGCGCCCGCACCCCCGGCGGCAGCGCCAGCTCCTCGATGAGGGGGATGAGGTAGGGCCGGTTCGGCTCGAGCACCGCGCCCTCGTCGCGCAGGTCGAGCTCGTCGACCACCAGGTCGGCCAGCTTCGCGTCGACGGTGTCGTCGTCGGGCAGGAAGCTGGCCCGCACGCGGTAGGCGTGCTCGCCGAGGCGCAGGTCGAGGCTGGCGGGCTGGATGGCCTCGGTGGGGATCTTCTCGTACGTGGCGCCCACCCAGCCGGCGGCGACCGCCCGCTCGAGCAGCTGGCTGGGCAGCACGCCGTGGGCGCCGTCGGGCAGCACCGCCCCCGGCCCCGCGCTCCCGTTCGGCCCGTCCCCGGGCGCCCCCTCGCTCATCGGCCGGGAGCGTACTCGCCGGCCCGGGGGGCCTCGTGGTGCGCCGGTCCGCGGGGACGGCCCGCCTAGGCTCACCGCCAGCACCACGAGGAGTCGCCCGGACCCATGCTCTTCCCGACCGTGCAGTTCGGGATCTTCTTCATCGTCGTGTTCCTCGTGAGCTGGCGGCTGCGCCCGAACCGCCGGGCGTGGATGGCGTTCACCCTGGCCGCGAGCTACGTCTTCTACGGCTGGTGGGACTGGCGCTTCGTCCTGCTCATCGCGGGCTCGACCGCCTTCAACCAGGTCATGGGCACGGCCATCTTCCGGTCCCACGACGACGCCCGCCGCAAGCTGCTCATGGGCCTGGCCGTGGGCGGGAACCTCGTGGTGCTCGGCTTCTTCAAGTACTACGAGTTCTTCGTCGTCAGCGTGACGAACGGCCTGGCCAAGCTCGGCCTCGACGCCAACCCGCCGCTGCTGCGGATCATCCTGCCGGTCGGGATCTCCTTCTTCACCTTCCAGGCCATCAGCTACGTGGTCGACATCTACCGGCGCGACCTCGAACCGGCCACGCCCGTCGAGTTCGGGATGTACCTGTCGTTCTTCCCCCACCTCGTCGCCGGTCCCATCGTGCGGGCCAGCGAGTTCGTGCCCCAGCTGCGCCGGCGCCCCGACGAGCACCGCATCCCCGCCACCGAGGCCTTCTTCCTGATCGTCCTGGGGCTGTTCAAGAAGGTGGTCATCGCCAGCTGGCTCGGCACCGAGGTGGTCGACCCGGTGTTCGCGGTGCCCGGCAACTTCTCGGCCCTCGAGATCCTCTTCGCGGTCTACGGCTACGCGATGCAGATCTACGCCGACTTCAGCGGCTACACCGACATCGCCATCGGCATCGCGCTGCTGCTCGGCATCCGCTTCCCCCAGAACTTCGACCGGCCCTACTCGGCCCTGTCGATCCAGGACTTCTGGCGGCGCTGGCACATCACGCTGTCGCGCTGGCTCCGAGACTACCTCTACATCCCCCTCGGTGGCAGCCGGGGCTCGGAGTCCGCCACCTACCGCAACCTCATGATCACGATGCTGCTCGGCGGCCTGTGGCACGGCTCGTCGTGGACGTTCGTGGTGTGGGGCGGACTGCACGGCACCTACCAGTGCGTGGGGCACTGGCGGACCACCCGCCGGGCCGCCCAGGAGGAGGCGGGCACGCTCGTGCCGTCGCGGATCCCGCCGCAGGTCCGCCCCGTGCTCGCCTGGCTGGCCACGTTCAACCTGGTGTGCTTCGCGTGGATCTTCTTCCGGGCGGAGTCGTTCGCTCGGGCCTTCGAACTCATCGGCGGGCTGTTCGACCTCACCGATCTGTTCCCCGCCCCGACCCTGCTGCTCGTCGCCGTGGTGGTAGGGATGCTGGTGGCCCAGTTCTCGCCCCGCTGGGTGGGCGAGTGGAGCCGGGCCGGCTTCTCCCGCCTCACCCCCGCCCTGCAAGGGGTGGTCCTCGCCCTGACCTTCGTCGGCATCGACGCCCTCGGGCCCGTCGGCGTCGCCCCGTTCATCTACTTCCAGTTCTGACCGTGACCGAGCCCCACTCCCACGCCCCGCCCCCCGCCCCGCCCGCACGGACGCTCACCGTGCGCCAGATCACGGTGGTCGGCATCGTGACCTTCGCCCTGTTCACCGTCATGAACGCATCGAGCCTCGTGCGCATCGTCGAGCGCCAGCCCTTCGGCTGGCAACGGACGGTCCAGCTCGCACTGGTCAAGCCGATCGACGGCCTCAGCCACCTGCTGCTCCTGGACCGTCCCCGGACCGCCGCCGACGACGCACTCGGGCGCGAGTACGGCGACGCCGGCGCCTTCGACGACCTCGCCGAGGCCCCACCCGCGGCCACGGTCCCCTCGTCAACCGAGCTGCGGGAACCGACCGCCGAGGACCCGCTGCGCCTGTTCATCGTCGGCGACTCGCAGGCCGAGGTGCTGGGCCAGTCGCTGATCGAGAAGTCGGGAGCGACGGGCGTCATCGACGCCACCTTGGACTTCGAGTTCTCGAGCGGCCTCACCCGCCCCGACTTCTACAACTGGCCGGCGGAGATCCAACGGGTCGTGGAGGAGCACGACCCCGACGCCATGGTGGTGGTGTTCGGCGCCAACGACGGCCAAGGCATGGAGCTGGAGGGCGGCGTGTTCCAGCCGGGCGACCCCGAGTGGAACGCCGAGTACGCCCGCCGGGTCGACGCGGTGATGACCTACCTCGAGCAGCAGGGTGTGCGGGTCTACTGGCTCGGCCAACCCATCGCCCGCAACGCCGACTACTCGGCCCGGCTCGCGCTGATGAACGGGATCTTCGCCGACGTGGCCGCCGACCACCCCAACACCACCATCGTCTCGCTGTACGACCTGTTCGCGGACGAGGCGGGCAACTACTCCGAGTACCTGCCCGGCGCCGGCGGTGAGGTCGTGGAGATGCGCCAGTCCGATGGCATCCACCTCTCACGGGCGGGCGGCGACCGCGCCGCCGACGCCATCTTCGCGGCCATCCAGGAGGACCTCCCCGACGGCGCCGCCACGACGCCGCCGACGACCACCCCCGCAGCGGCGACCACGACCGCTCCCCCGACGTCCTGAGCGCCAGCTCACCTGAACCGGCACCGGATTTCGGTGCCAGGGCACCGAAATCCGGTGCCAGAACGCGGTCGGCTACGCGCCGCAGTCGAGGAGGGTCTCGCAGGCGGCGTCGACGGGGGGCGCGAAGGGCACCTGGCCGGGGTTGAAGCCGAGGGGCTGGTAGGCGAGCGAGGCCACGGCCACGACCTTGCCGTCCTGGGTGACGACGGGGCCGCCCTGCCAGGCGCTGCCGATCGGCGCCGTCAGCTGGATGCCCTCGGCGCTCTGGTCGAGCACAGTACCGGGGCTGAAGGTCACGCCCGCGGCGCCCACGCCACTCACGGCGTAGACCCGCTCACCGGTGACGGCGGCGGCGTCGCCGGTGGCCCACGTCAACGGCGTCAGGCCACCCCGGTCGATGGAGAGCAGGGCGAGGTCGTGCTCGGGGTCCCAGCTGTACAGCGAGGCGAGCACCGGGTCGTCGCCGTCGTTGGTGAGGCGGATCTCAGGCCCGGGCTGCGTGGTCGAGGCCGAGACCGCCCGGTACGAGGTGACGAGCAGGCTGCTCGTCTCGTCGGAGGAGACCACGAAGGCGGTCGCGACCGAGGGCTGGCCGTTCTCGTCGAAGGTCGAGACGAAGAACGTGGAGGGCAGCACCACAGGGGTGAGGTCGGCCATGGCGACTGCGTCGGACTTCTGCTCGATCAACGGGCCGGCCCGCTCCTGGAGCTCGGCGAGGGCCTGCTGCTGGGCCTGGTCGATGGAGTCGCCCGCGTCGGTGAGCCGCTGCTGGAGGCTCTCGGCCAGCACGCCGACCCGGTCCTCGTTCGTGGACAGGCGCCAGTCGTAGTAGGCGTAGAGCAGGGCCCCGGAGAAGGCGGCCCCGACCGCCCCGGCGAGCAGCAGCAGGCTGATGCCGATGAAGGTGCGCGGCAGGATCCGGTGGCGGCGCAGCTCGAGGCGGGCGCCGCGCGCCTCGTCCTTGGCGAGGCGCCGGGCCGCCCTTCGCTCACGCCGCGACGAACGGACGGTCTCGGGGTCGCCCGGCTCGTCATCGTCGGGGGCCGCCGGCACCACCGCCGGCGTCGCGTCCGGCAGGACGATGAGCGGGTCGGTGGCCGGCACCGGCGTCCACTCGGGCGCCGCCACCGGAGCGGTGCCGACCACGGGCCGCTGGGGCGTCGGCGGGGCCGGGGGCACCGCGGGCTCGACCAGCGTGCTCTCGGCCACGAGCCCGTCCCACAGCTCCCGCAACTCGTCGACGTGGTCGACGCCGACGTCGTCCGGCAACGGCGAGCGCAGCTCGCGGTCCAACCGCCGCGTCTCGGCGTGCAAGATCCGGTCGATCATGGAGTTCTCATCGGCCGTCGCGCCCGCGGCCTGAGCCGAACGGCCCATCCCCGGGGTCGCGGGCGTCACGGGTTCCCCAGGGAGGGGGTGCGGTCACACGGGCCCCCGCAGTCGTCGGCCACGACGTCGGGGGCCATCGGGGCCGCCGGCTCCAGGACGAAGGGGACCGTGGTCGGCGGTGCGTCGGGCGAGGCCGACGGCTCGGGGCCCACGGATGCAGGCAGCGGTCCCGGGTCCGGGAAGCCGATCACCGGCCAGCCGGCATGGGCGTTGCCCATGAAGTCGGCCCAGGTCTCGGCCGGGAAGCTGCCGCCGTAGACCCGGGCGGCCCCCTTGATCCCGTAGAGCGGTCGGGGCACGTCCGAGTAGCCCATCCAGACCGCGGTCGAGAGCTGCGGGGTGTACCCGACGAACCAGGCCGCCCGGTGCTCCTGGGCCGTCCCGGTCTTGCCCGCGGCGGGGCGCCCGATGTCGGCGGCCCGCCCGGTGCCCCCGGTGATCACGCCACCGAGCAGCTGGCTCACCGTGTCGGCCACGGCGGGGTCGAGCACCTGCTCGCCCTGGGGTGCGGTGTGGTCCATGAGGACCCGGCCGCGCGAGTCGAGCACCCGAAGGATGGGCGTGGCCGGCATCCGCAGTCCGTGGTTGGCGAACACCGAGTAGCCGGCGGCCATCTCGAGGGGCGACACCTCGTAGGCGCCCAGCGCGAGCGACACGCCGTACTGCGTGGTGGTCGGGTCGATGGACTCCACGCCGAGGCGCTGGGCCAGCTCGGCCACGTTCTGCGGGCCCACGTCCTGGATGAGCTGGGCGAAGACCGTGTTGACCGAGTGGGCGGTGGCCTGGCGCAGGTCCTCGACGCCCCCGTTCCCCGGCTCGGCGTTCGAGACGGTGCACTGGCCCGTGCAGTTGGGCAGGGTCAGCGACGACGGCGCGGGATAGCGGTCGTCGGGCTCGATCCCCCGCTCGAACGCCGACGCCAGCACGAAGGCCTTGAACGACGAGCCCGGCTGGAGGCCCAGGGTGCCGCCGAGGGCCAGGTTCACCTGGTTCTGCGCGAAGTCGCGACCCCCGACCATGGCCTTCACGTGCCCGGTCGTGGGGTCGACGGTGACGAGCGACATCTCGAGCGGTGGCGCGGTGCCGTCGAGGGTACTGGCCACCGACTGCTGGGCCATGACCTGCAGATTCGGGTCGAGGGTCGTCTCCACCCGGAGCCCGCCCCGGTAGACGGTGCGGTGGTCGAAGTGCTCCAGCAGGTACCGGCGCACGTAGTCCACGAAGTAGGGGTGGATCGTCGCGATGTCCTCCTCGGGTGGGGGGTACACGACGGTCGCGGGCCCGGGCGGCGGCCCGAACGGCGCGTACCAGAGGTGCTGGTCCCGGGCCTCGCGGAACTCGGGCAAGCTCAGGTAGCCCTCGTCGCGCATCGCGCGCAGGGCCTCGATGCGCCGGCGCTCGGCCACGTCGGCGTTGGCCCGGGGGTTGAAGTTGTTCGGCGACGAGATGGTGCTGGCGAGCATGGCCGCCTCGGATGCGGTGAGCTCGGACAGCGGCCTGCGGAAGTAGGACTCGGCCGCCGCCCCCACGCCGTAGGCGCCGTCGCCGAAGTAGATGCTCGTGAGGTAGCGGAACAGGATCGTCTCCTTGTCCACCTCCCGCTCGAGCCGGCTGGCCAGCAGCGCCTCCCGCAGCTTGCGGCTGATGTTGCGCTCGCCGGTCGTGTAGGTGTTCTTGACGTACTGCTGGGTGATGGTCGAGCCGCCCTCCACGGTGTCGCCCTGCTCGAAGTTCGACAGGGCGGCGCGCACGATGGCTTCGGGGTCGACCCCGTCGTGGGTCCAGAAGTTCCGGTCCTCGACCGCGACCACGGCGTCCTTCAGCACCTGGGGGATGTCCTCGGGTCGGGTCCGGACGGTGAGCTCGAACTCCCGGAACTCGGTGATGGGGTTGCCGGCGGCGTCGACCACCGTGGTCGGCATCGAGCGGATGCGCGGGTTCTGGTCGTCGGGCAGGGCGCCGGGGACGTCCGCCTTGATGAGGGTCCAGAAGGCGGTGGCCGCGGCGGCGGGCACGCAGACGCCGACGACGACCGCCAGCAGCAGGACCACCTTGACCGTCATGCGGGGCAGGCCCCACCACAGGCGCCGGCGCTTGGCCGGCGGGTAGGCGCGCACCCGGGGCACCCGGTCCGGTGGTGCCTCGGCGCGGCCCATCAGGCGGTCCGCTCGTAGGTGCAGGCCGGGGCGTCGCCCACCGTCTCGAGGTTGCGGGCGTAGGTGTCGAGCACGAGGGCGTCGGCGTCCGTCGCCGTGCGACGGTCCGTGCTCCAGGCCCCGTCCTCCCACACCTCGAAGACCAACGCGCACGAGGCTGGGGCGTCGAACACCGCGTAGGTACCCGGCGGGAGGGGGCCGGCGAACGGCGGCGTGAAGTCGGCACCGATCGGGAAGTCGGCGTCGGGCTCGTCGGGGGTCGTCGTCGAGGGGGACGGGTCGACGGCGGGCAGGCACGCGGGCACCGTCAGGCGGGCCGTGCCCTCGCCGGCCGTGATCACGAGATCCGCCGGGCGGGTGGCGGTGCAGGTGACCGTCCAGCGGGCGCCGCCCTCGGCGTCGACGGTGACGTCGGGGACGGGGACGTCCCAACCGGTGCCGGCGCCGAGGGTCGCCACCCTGCCCGCCAGGGGGACGCCCTGGACGATGCCGTCGCCGTCCACCTCGTGGCGGGTGACGAGCGCGACCACCGTGGTGGGCTGGTCCACCCGCGGGGTGCTCGTGGTGACGGCCGCCTGCACGTCGACCCCACCGTGGGCCGACGCCGCCAGGTCGACTCGGCGGGCCTCGTCGGCCCCGAGGAACAGCAGGCTCGACGAGTTCATGGCCACGTCGGGCTGGCGCCACCCGCGCACCCGGTAGCGCCCCCCGAGGATGCCCTTGGCGTTCCAGCGCCCCTGCGCGTCGGTCGCCACCTCGAGCACCGCCGACGCCTGGCCCACGAAGCGCTCGAGCCGGACCCGCCCGCGGGCCACCGCGCCGTCGGGCCCCGTGAGGGTGCCGCTGAGCGAGGCGTCACCGCCCCGGATGGTGACGGGGAACGCGACGGGCGGGCCGGGGGCGACCGCGGCGAGGGCCACGTCGCTCGTGTCGTCGAACTCCGGCTCGACGTAGGGCTCGAGGGTCGTCGGCGTGGGGTTCTCCAGAGCCTCGATGTCCCGGCCGGAGTCGGCGGTGCAGCCCGTCGCGCCGGCGAGGGCGACGAGGAGCGCCAGCACACCGACGAGGCGCGCGCCATGGGCCATACGGACCAATCGGCCGCACCCCACCCCGGTGTGAGTGGACCACGGCTGGCCGGGGCGCCCGGGCGCCGCCGATACTGGGGGTATGTACGAGTGGAGCGAAGAGCACCTGATGATGCGCGACGCCATGCGTCGCTTCGTGGAGGCGGAGATCGTCCCCAACCTCGAGGAGCTCGAGCACGGCGACACGCCGCCCTACGACGTGCTCCGCAAGCTCTGGTCGACGTTCGGCATGGACGCCGCCGCCCGCGACCGCTTCAAGCGCCAGATGGAGAAGGAGAAGGCCGTCGCCGCCGGCGAGGCCGAGGCCGCCACCGAGAAGCGCGGCGGCGGGGGCGACGGGTCGATGACCCTCATCCCCATCATCGAGCTCTGCCGCTTCTGCCCCGGCATGGTCACGGCCATGGGCGTGAGCGTGGGGCTGACCGCCTCGGCGATCATGTCCAAGGGCACCATCGCCCAGAAGGAGCGGTGGGCCCTCGACCTGCTCACCATGGAGAAGATCGGGTCGTGGGCCATCACCGAGCCCGACTCGGGCTCCGACGCCTTCGGCTCCATGAAGGCCACCGCCAGGCGCGACGGCGACGAGTACCTGCTCAACGGCTCGAAGACCTTCATCACCAACGGCCCCTACGCCGACACCATCGTGTTCATCTGCAAGCTCGACGAGGGCAACGACCCCGCCGACCGCAAGATCCTCAGCTTCGTCCTCGACTCGGGCATGCCCGGCCTCGAGCAGTCGAAGCCGCTGCGCAAGATGGGCATGCACTCCTCCCCCACCGGCCAGCTGTTCCTGAACGACGTCCGGGTGGGCAAGGACCGCCTCCTCGGGGAGACCGAGGACCTGCCCTCCGGCGGGCGGGCCGGCGCCAAGGACGCCTTCTCCATGGAGCGCACGGGCGTGGCCGCCATGACCCTCGGCATCATCGAGCGCTGCCTCGAGCTGTGCGTCGACTACGCCAAGGAGCGGGTCCAGTTCGGCAAGCCCATCGGCGAGTTCCAGCTCATCCAGCTGAAGCTCGCCAAGATGGAGGTCGCCCGCCTCAACGTGCAGAACCTGGTCTTCCGCCAGATCGAGATGGCGTCGAACGGCACGGGCATGGACCTCACCGAGGCGTCGGCCTGCAAGCTGTACTCGGCGCAGGCGGCCATGGAGGTGGCGCTGGAGGCCGTGCAGGTCTTCGGCGGCAACGGCTACATGGCCGAGTACCAGGTCGAGCAGCTCGCCCGCGACGCCAAGGTGCTGCAGATCTACGCCGGCACCGACGAGATCCAGGTCAGCCAGATCGCGAGGAACCTGCTGACCGCCTGACCGCCACGCCGTCAGGCGGGGAGGGCGAAGCGCGGGTCGGGGGCGGTGACGTCGGGACCCGCGGCGACCAGGTCGGCCACGAGCTTGCCGATGAGCGGCGTGAACTTGAAGCCGTGGCCCGAGCAGGGTGACGCGACCACCACGGGGCCGCGGCGGTCGAGCACGAAGTCGTCGTTCGGCGTCTGCGTGAACAGGCAGGTCTCGGCCCGCAGCGGCACCGGATCGAGGCCCGGCAGCCAGATCTCCACGTAGTCGGCGAGGCGGCGCAGGGCCTCCTCGGACACCTCGAACGGGCCGTCGGCCGGGTCGACCACGCGAGGCCGGCTCTCCTCCCCCACCTTCACCGCCGTGCCCGGGAAGGTGGTGCGCCGGCCGCCGATGCCCGGGTCACCCATGCCGTAGGCGCCGAACGACGCCGCCGAGGCGCTCGACGTGTCGCGGTAGTGGATGAACGACGGCCACACCGCGGTCGGGTCCCGGGGCGCGAACCAGCCGGGCTGCTGGAACGTGACCGTCAGCGGCGGCAGGGGGACGAGGTCGCCGACGACGGGCGCCGCCCACGCCCCCGCGGACACCACGACCACGTCCGCCCGCAGCTCTCGACGGTCGGTCTCGACCACCACGCCACCGTCGCGGAGGTGGATGGCGCGGGCCGGCTCCTCGTGGGCGACCTCGGCCCCGAGGGACGCGGCGACGTCCTGGGCGGCCCGCACGGTGCGATCGGCGAAGGAGACGCCGCCGTCGGGCTGGAACACCGCCGGCCCCTCGATGCGCAGGAACGGCCAGCGCTCGGCGGCCTCCTCGGGCCCGACCAGCTCGTGGCGCACGCCCGCCCGCTCCAGCGCCGCGGCGACCTCGTGGATGCGCTCAGGGACACCGTGATCGACCGCCCCGACCCGCTCGATCAGCTCCTCGTCGGCGGCCTCCTCCAGCTCCGCCCAGAGCGGCTGGGAGGCGACCGCCATCCCGACGTACAGGTCGTCGGCGTAGGCGAGCCGGAAGATCCGCACGGTGCCGTGCGACGACCCCCGGTCGTGCCCCCGCTCGAACTGCTCGAGCAGGGTGACGTCCGCCCCGGCCTTCGCGAGCTGCCACGCCGACGCCGACCCCATCGCGCCGGCGCCGACCACCACCACCTTCACTGCGGCCTCTCCCTCATCGACCTCTCCTTCGTCTCGGGATGCCCTGCTCAGCGAACCACTCGGTCATCGACCTGCCTCGAGTCCGGCGAGGAGATCGAGGAGCCCGTCACCCTCCCATGCCCGGTTGCGCTTGGACGCCGAGAGCGGCACCAGGATGCCGGCGGCGGCGAGCTGCTCGAGGGCCACCGCCGTGGACGACCGGCTGCGGCCGGTCACCGCGGTCGCGACCTGGAGGGTGATCACCGGGTGGCCGGGAAGATGGTCGAGCACCGCCCATGCGGCGGCATCCGATCGGAGGTTGGTGTGGTCGCGCAGGCGGGATCGCCACCGCTCCTGCAAGTCGGCCACGGCGACCAGATAGCGCTCGGCGAGCATGGCCGCTCGGGCGGCTGCCGTGGCGAATCGCTCGAGCCACCCCTCGACGTCGCCCTCTCGGAATCGGACGAGGCCGTCGATGTAGCGCTCACGATCCGCGGCCAGCACCACGCTGATGGGCGGAACGTAGCCGGGCGCCAGGCCGCGCCGCCGGAGCAGGACGTGGATGAGCGCCCTGCCGGTCCGGCCGTTGCCGTCCTCGAAGGGGTGGATCGTCTCGAACTGGGCGTGGGCCACTGCCGCCTGGATCAACGGTGGGAGGTGCTCGCTGTTGGCGAGGCGGCACAGGTCGTCGAGCAAGGCACCGACCTCGTCCGCCGGCGGTGGGACGAACGCGGCACCGCACGGGTTGTAGTCGTTTCCCCCGATCCAGTTCTGCACGGTGCGAACACGACCCGCGATGCCCCGGTTCGGATCGCTGCGGAGGAGTGCCGCGTGCACCTCGGCGAGGTGGCGCGGCCGCAAGCTCGGAGCCTCGCTCGTCTCCTCGACGGCCAGCTCCATCGCGTCGATGTTCGCCAACACCTCGGCGACCACCGTGCCGACGCTGCTGCCGGTATCGGCGTGCGCCTCGGCACGGGCGAGGCTCCGGGCATCGGCCTGCAGTCCTTCGACCTTCGAGGAGGCGATCGACTCGGTGCGCAGGAGCAGGCGGGCCAGCGGTCGCAATGCGGGCCGGGACCGGTCGTTGAGCGAGCGGATCGCCGCCTCGGCATCCGAAACGACACCGGCGAGCTCCGCCGGCAAGGCCTCGTTGAACGCGGCGACCGGTTCCGGCACGAAGGCGTCGTAACGGCAGGCCTTTCGATACCGGGCCGGCGCGTACGCCGTCGGGTCGTGGTGCCAGGTCTGGGGAAGCAGGCGGCCTCGCATCCCGGACGATGTCCCTTCAGTAGTCCGACTTAGACTCTAACCCGGACCAAGGTGGAAGCGGTCGGGCGAGATCAGGGGACGTAGATCCCGATGCCGTCGGGGAAGTCGAGGCCCTCGCCGAGGGTCTCCGGCGCCCGGGGCTCACCTCCCTCGAAGCGGATGGCGCGCACCGTCCCGGTGCGGTCGCCGGGGCCGAAGCCCTCGACGGGGTCGGCGACCACGCCGATGTCGGCGTAGTAGAGCGTGCCGTCGGGGCCGACGCCGAGGCCGAGGGGCGTCCCGGTGGAGAACGGCTCGGGGCCGAGCGCCTCCCCGGTGGGCGGCTCGAGGATCGTGCGCACGAACGCGCCCTCGGCGTCGTACTCGTTGATCACCCCGGTGATGATGCTCGACACGTAGAACCCGCCGTCGGGCGCCGGTGCGACCGAGTGGGGCGTCGACAGCCCGTGCTCGCCGGCGGGGATGAAGACCTCGCGCTCGACGGCTCCTTCGTCCACGAGCGGGGCACCGGTGGCGTCGGTGCGACCGCACCCGCCGGCAGCGTCGGGGCCGGTCGGCCAGTCGCCCGCGTAGCGCAGGACGCCGGCGGTGGGCGGCCGGGCCGACCCGACGTAGACGCGGTCCTCGTCGTCCACGTAGAGGCCGCCGGCGGTGGCGATGCCGATGTCGACCTTGCAGAAGGCCACGTCGTCGAACCCGGCGTTCTCGGCCCCGTCCACGTACTCGCCGCCGGTGAACGGCGGGAACCAGACGATGAGCTGCCCGTCGCCCTCGCCGTTGGCCTGGTTGCCGATGTCGGTGGTCACCACCCGCCCGTCGGACAGGAACCCGCAGCCGTAGTTCTCGGCGTTGTCGGCCGACCCCTGGTAGGTCGGCGTGAGCTTGCCCACCTGGGTCGCCGCCAGCTCGCCGACGGTGTCGCCCTCGAGCTCGAAGATGCCCCACCCCTGGAGCGGGTCGGGCTGGTTGGTGTCCTCGCCGGCGATGAACCGCTGCGGGTCATCGGGGAAGAAGCAGATCTGGGCGTTGATGTCCCGCCCGTCCTCGGGGTCGTCCTCCTTGTTGGTCAGCACCACCTGCGAGTCCCCCGAGCCGTCCGTGGCGTACGCCACCAGGTCGTTGCCCTGACCGTTGAACACGATCGGGGCGACCGGCGCCCCGGCCGTGGTGGAGGTGGTGGCGGCGCCGGTCTCGGCCACCCCGCCGTCGCCGTCGCTGCTGCACGCCGCGACGGCCAGGAGCGCGGCGGCAACCAGCATGAGGGCGGCGTGGCGGCGGCGGGCCGGGCGGGGAGTGGTCACAGGTCCTCCGGTCGGAGCGGCGGGTCGAAGGCGAGGGTGTCCACGAGGCGGTCGAAGCCCTCCGCGATCGGAGGCAGGGCCGACGGGTCGTCCACCGCGAGCACGGTGAGACGGTCGAAGTCGGCGCCGACGTCGGGGATGGCGTCGGACGAGCAGGCGAGGGCGTCGGCATCGGCATCGGCATCGGCATCGGCGTCGGGCTCGAGCTCGCAGACGAGCGCGCCGTTGGGGTTGTCCACCCCCTGCGAGAGGAAGACCGCATAGCTCGTCGCCCCCGCCTCGTCCGCAGGGCTGCCAGGACGGAGCCAGTCGGCGGGATTGCCGAGCCCGGTCGCCGTGACCCGAACGGTCGCCGGATCGGTCGTCACCTCGAGGGTCATCGCCGGCGAACGCCCGGCGGGCGCGTCCTTCAAGGAGAACGAGAAGTCGCACGGCGTGCCGACGCACGCCTGGTCGGTGGGCGCGAACGACGCCACCGTCGCCGTGGGCGCCGTCGTGGCTGGCGCTTCGGTGGTGGTGGCCGCGTCGTCCTCGCCGCCGGGGAGCGAGAAGCGGTAGACGCCGCTGTTCTCGGCCCTCGTGTCCTGTCCGGGCTCGCGCATGCCCGCCACCGCGAACACGTCGTCGCCCTGGATGGCGACGCCGCCGGAGACCGGGCCGCTCATCTCGTGGTCCCAGAGCACCTCGCCGGTCGAGGCCCGAACGGCGCGGAGGGTGAAGTCGGTGCCACCCGTGAAGGCCACGTCGCCCACCGCGCCCGTGGCCGCGTAGGTCGGCGCGGCGATGTCCTGCTGCCACTCGATCGTCCCGTCCGCCGCGGCGATGCCGTGCAGGCAGGGGCACGGGCCCACGGCGGTGCCCCCGACGATGGTGCCGCCGTCGGTCACCGCGGTCGGTCCGATGAAGCCGCCCGTGGAGAAGTTGCTGCCCGGCTCGGTGAGGCCGGGCTCGGTGGCGCGCGCCTCCCACACGGGCTCGCCCGTCGCCCGATCGACGGCGTAGTAGCGGCCGTCCTTGTTGCCGAGGCCGACGAGGTCGCGCCCACCGGCGGCGAACACGTTCGGGCTGCCGGCGAAGTCGAGGTCGTCGTTGTTCGGCTCATGGGGCTGGTAGCGCCACGCCAGCGAGCCGTCGTCGAGGTCGATGGCCACGAGGGCGTCGCTGAAGCGGGTCCAGCCCTCGGGGGCGGTGACGCAGTTGCCCGTGCCGAAGAACACCAGCCCGAGCTCCTCGTCGGCCGACGGTGACGACCATACGTCGGCGCAGCCCGACGGCTCGCGGCCGGCGTCGGGGTCGAAGGTCCAGACCTCCTCGCCGCTGGCGGCGTCGAGGGCCGCCACGCCGGCCCGGGCGGTGGGGGCGTTGTGCACGTCCCAGCCGAACACGACCAGCAGCCGGCCGTCGGACGCCGTCGCCAGCAGCGGTGAGGTCTCGATCTCGGTGGGGTCGTCGTCGGGGCCGTCGGGGTTCAGCTCGTACCGCCACCGCTCCTCGCCGGTGGCGGCGTCGAGCGCGTACAGGGTCTTGCCGCCCCCGAAGTACACGGTCCGGGCCCCGGCGACGTCGGCCACCGCGGCGCTCGACACGATCTGACCGGCGTAGACGACCTCGTGGGGCGGGGCGTCGAAGGTCCACCGGAGCGACCCGTCGTCGCGGTCGAGGGCGTAGAAGCGGCCGGTCCAGTCCCCCACGTACACCGAGTCGCCGGCCACCGCCGGCGTGGCGGTCACCACGTCCTCGGTGTTGAAGAACCACGCCTCGGTGAGCTCGCCGACAGTGTCGGGTGCGAGCGCCGTGTCGCAGTCCGCCGGGTAGGTGAACGTCCGGCTCGCTGCGTGGCCCCACATCGGCCAGTCGCAGGCGGCCACCGGCGCGTCATCGGGGCCGTCGTCGGCGACCTCGCCACCCCCGTCGCTGCTGCAGGCCCCGCCGAGCACCGCCAACGCCAGCCCCATCGCGACGACCCCCCGCATCGCCGCGATCATGGCACCTGCCGGGTCACCGGGTCGGCCCATCCCGGGCGGTAGCGTTGGCCCGATGCCCGTCGTCGCCGTCGCCAACCAGAAGGGCGGGGTCGGCAAGACCACCGTCGCCCTCGGGCTGGCTGCGGCCGCCGCGGAGGCGGGCCACCGGGTGCTGGTGGTCGACCTCGACCCCCAGGCCAACGCCACCACCGGCCTCGGCGTGTGGGAGGCCACGGCCACCGTGGACGACGCCCTCGCCGCCGACCAGCCCGGGGCGGTCGAGCCGGTGCTCGTGCCCGCGGCCTGGCCGGCCGCCGACAGCGGCACCGTGCCCGACGTGGCCCCCAGCACCCCCGCCCTGGCCGCCCGGGAGGTCCAGCTCGCCACGGACGCGATCGGCGCCCAGGACCGCCTGCGCACCGCGCTCAAGGGGGTCGGCCACGACCTCGTGGTGATCGACTGCCCGCCGTCGCTCGGTCTGCTCACCGTGAACGGCCTCGTCGCCGCCGACCGCGTGGTCGTGGTGAGCGAGCCCGCGGCGTGGGCCTCCGACGGCGTGGCCCAGATGCTGCGCACGATCGAGCGCGTCCGCGACCGCCAGCGCAACGACCTCGTGACCGCCGGCGTGGTCGTCAACCGCCTCGGGCGCACCCGCGACGCCCGCTACTGGCACGAGCAGCTGGTGGCCAACTACGGCGAGCTCGTGGTGGGCCCCATCCACCTGCGGGCGGCCATCGCCGAGGCGTCGGCCCAGTCCCTGCCGCTGCACGCCCTCGGCCACCGCCCCGGCGCCGAGACCGCCGCCGACGAGTTCACCGCACTGCTCGACCGGGTCGTGCCCGACCTCCCACCGAAGGACGCCTGATGGCCACCTACGACCCCCAGCGGGGCCACGCCCGCCCCAAGCCGGCCGACGACGAGCCCGCGCCGGTCGACGAGCTGCTCGACGTGGCCGCCGACGGCCCGGCCGACCCACCCGAGCCCGAGCCCGAACTCGAGTCTGAACCCACCCCGCCGGCACCGAGCCCCGCCGTGGTGGCGGACGCCACCCCGGCACCGTCGCAGGTCGGCGGCACGCCGCGACGGCTGCCCGCCAAGAAGGTCGGCGCCGGCGTGGCCCTCACCGCCGTGCTGTTCGCCCTGAGCTGGGCCCTGCGCCGCAAGCGCCGCACCCGCGGCGGCTGACCGCTTCCGAGCGATCGCCGTCAGCGGTCGGTGGCCAGCGCACTGGCGCCGGTCGGCAAGGGGTTCACGCCGTCGGTGTGGGCGCCCAGATCGGGGGTGGGTCGCAGCATGGCCAGCACCGTCACCGCCACGGCGAGCGCCGCGACGACGAGGCGTTGGCGGGTCGGGATCGGCGTGGTGTCGTCCATGGGCCCGACGGTACGGAACCCGTCTGACCATGGTCCGAGGGCCGGTTGGCGAGCCGGTGGCGCCATGGTGAACACCTGCCGCGAACCCGCCTCGCGCCCACGTCGTTCCCTCGGCGCGAACCTCGATGGGTCGTACGGATCATTTGCCTGAGTCACCCGGCCCAATGGCCTTCAGAGGGCCCCGCGACCGGTCGTTCTCGAGACCATGGAGAACATGCGGACAGAGGAGGGAACGCACCTCGTGCTCGGCGACAAGCACGTCGCCGACGAGATGGTGCCTCGAGTCTCCACGCTGATCGCACGGGGGGCACTCCTGCAGGACCGGCGCCTGCAGGTCTCGGAGTCCGGTGAGGTGCGGTGGGTGACCCCGCAGCTCACCACCCGCATCGCTGCGGGGGGCGACGCCGCGTGATCGTCTGAGGTCCCCGATCGCCCCGGCGGGGGTGGCGGGCCCGGACGGACCCACGATCAGCCACGGAGTGGAGCGAGCCCCGGCCGTTCGGCCGGGGCTCGTCCGCGTCGCCGCCCACGGCTGTGACGAGGATCACAGGGGCCCACGTGGTTAGAACACGTTCTACTCGGTACGGTCGCTCTTGTGAACGAGATCACGAAGTCCTCCGAGGCGGCCCGCCGTGAGGCGCAGGCCTGGCTGTCCCGCAGCCTCGCCTGGGCGCGCACCCTCGACCGCCTGCGTGGCCACGAGCCCGGTGCGCCCGACCAGGCCACCGAGGCGACGGTCGCCGCCCCGGCGGTCCCCCACCGCGACGCCGCCTGATTCAGGCGGCCGGCCCGCCCGCCGACGGGAAGGGGTGGCCCGCCGCGCCTTCGCCGCCCTCACACTGGTCCTGATCGCCCTCGCGGTCGGCCCGAGCGCCGGCGCCGGCACGGGAGCGGGCTGGGCCGCCGACCCGCTCCGCAACGAGCAGTACGCCCTCGGCGCCCTCCGCCTGCCACCGGCCTGGAGCCGCAGCGAGGGTGCCGGCGCGGTCGTCGCGGTCGTCGACACCGGGGTGGACCTCGCCCACCCCGACCTCGCCGACCACCTGCTCCCCGGCATCGACCTGGTCGACGGCGACGACGACCCCGACGATCCCAACGGCCACGGCACCCACGTGGCCGGCCTGATCGGGGCCGTCGGCGACAACGGGACCGGGATCACCGGCGCCGCCCCCGAGGCCCGTCTCCTGCCGGTCCGGGCCCTGCGCGCCGACGGCTCGGCCTCGGCCCGCACCCTGGCCGACGCGGTCGACTGGGCCACGGCCCACGGCGCCGACGTGGTCAACCTCTCCGTGGGCGGCTCGGGCCTCGCCCCCGCCCTGTTCGAGAACGGGCCCCTCAGCCGCTCGGTCCGCAACGCCGCGAGCCGTGGTGTCGTGGTCGTCACCGCCGCCGGCAACGACGCGGTGAGCGAGGCCGCGTACCGACCCACCACGCCCGCCCTGGTCGTGAACGCCAGCGGACCCTCGGGTGAGCCCGCCCCCTTCACCACCTTCGGGGACCCGAGTGCCCTGACCGCCCCGGGTGTCGACGTGGTGTCGACCACCCCCGAGGAGCCCACGGTCCGCTGGCCCGCCGGTACCGACGGCTACGAGGCCATGGACGGCACCTCGATGTCGGCGGCGCTGGTCTCGGGCGTCGCCGCGCTGCTGGTGGCCGAGGGCCTGTCCGCGGAGGAGGTCCGCTCGGTGCTCGTCACCACGGCGAGGAACCCGGCGGGCGACGATCGCCTCGGCGCCGGCATCGTCGACGCGGACGCCGCGGTGACCGCGGGCCGGGCGCTGCACCCGCTGCCCCTCGCCGAGGACGGGACCGAGGGCCGCTTCGCCCCGTGGCTCGCCCCGATCGTGGTGGTCGCCGCCGCGGTCGTGGTCCCCGCGGCCGGCCTGGCCCTCGTGCGCCGCCGGGCCCGCGCCGCCTGACCCTCCGCCGTCAGTGCAGGATGAGCTCGAGGTGCAGGCCGAGGTGGTCGGACAGGTACGCGAGCTCGTCCCGGCCCTCGGCCCCCTCCGGCCGGGGAAACGCGGCCCGGCGGACCGCCCGCACCTCGACCCGCACCTCGTCCGCGTCCCGGGGCCGCCGGAGCCAGGCGTGGTCGATCCGCCCGCCGACGGGTTCGTCGCCGGGCCCGTCGGTCGGCGCGCCGTCGAGGCACAGGTCGGGATCGGCGGGGTCGGGCACCACCCGCTCGGCGGGGAGCCGGCACAGGTCGCTGGTCCAGCCGGGCCCGATCCCGTGCTCGACCCACAGGTCGTCGTAGCCGGCGTCGTCCATGGCCGCGGCCAGGTCCGCGTAGGCAGGGCTCGGATCGAGCGCGTCGATGTTGAAGTCGCCCACGAGCAGGGTCGCGTTGCCGGGCCGGTGGGAGCGCCGGACGAAGTCGAGCAGCTCGTGGGCCTGGGCCTGACGGAAGTCCCCCACCGCCGACCGGTGGCCGCGCTCACGGGGCAGCAACAGGTCCCCGCCGGCGATCAGGTGGGTGCTGAACAGCTCGAGGTTCGCGGCCAGGCCCACGTCGACCTCGACCATCAGCGCCCCCTTGTGGGCCCAGGCATCGGAGTCGAGGAACCGGTGGCCGCGGGTGCGGTAGAGGTGGGTCGCGGTGCGCACCAGGGCCGGACCGTCGACCACGGTGAACAGGCCACTGGTCTTCAGCAGGGGCATCCGGCGGAGCAGCGGCGGCCCGACCGCGGTCCGCAGGCGGTGGTGACGCCGACCCGGCTGGGCGCGACGCCAGCCGGACACGACGGCGTGGCGCTCGCCGAGGTCGAACACCTCGCTGAGGGCGGCGACGTCGTAGCGACCGGCGAGTCGGGGGCCGAGCTCGTGGGCGCGGGCGTCGACCGCGGGCGCCGAGTGCACGTACCGCGGTCGACCCGGCCAGGGCAGGCGACCGGCCCGGAGCAGGAACGCGTTCAGGAAGAGCAGGCGCAGATGCACCGGATCGGACTCCCCGGCCGCGCGGTCGATCACTGGTCCGACAGGTAGACGCTCTTGACCTCGGTGTAGGCCGCCATGGCGTGCAGCCCCAGCTCCCGGCCCAGTCCGCTGCGCTTGTGCCCGCCGAAGGGCATCTGGGGGTGGACCGATCGGTTCGAGTTCACCGACAGCACGCCCGTGCGCACGCCCTTGGCCACCCGGAGGGCGCGGCCGAGATCCCGGGTCCACAGCGAGCCCGACAGCCCGTAGATGGAGTCGTTGGCGATCCGGACGGCGTCGGCCTCGGTGTCGAAGGGCACGAGCGCCGCCACCGGCCCGAAGATCTCCTCTCGGGCCACGGTCATGTCGTTGTCGACCCCGGTCAAGACGCACGGCCGCAGGTAGGTGCCGTCCGCCAACGCCGGGTCGTCCGGAGGGGTGCCGCCGGTGACCACGGTGGCACCCTCGGAACGGCCCGAGTCGACGTAGCCGGTGACGGTGCTCCGCTGCTTCTCGGAGATCAGCGGGCCCATCTCGGTGGCCTCGTCGAGGGGTGTCCCCACCCTGATGGCCTCGGTGCGGCGGGCGAAGGCCTCGACGAACCGGTCGTAGGCCGGGCGCTCGACCAGCACCCGGCTGCGGGCGCAGCAGTCCTGGCCGGCGTTGCCGAAGACCGCACCGGCGAGCTCGTCCACGGCCCGGTCGATGTCCGCGTCGGCGAACACGATGCAGGCCGACTTGCCGCCGAGCTCGAGCGAGACCCGGGCGATGTTGGGGGCCGACGCCTGCAGGATCGACGTCCCGGTGCCCGTCTCGCCCGTGAACGAGATCTTGGCGACCCGGGGGTCGGCCACCAGGGCGTTGCCGACCTCGCCGCCGGGGCCGGGCAGCACCGAGACGGCCTCCTCGGGGACGCCGGCTTCCACCAGGAGCTCACCGAGCATCAGGGCGGACAGCGGGGTGTAGGACGCCGGCTTGAGCACGACGGGGTTGCCGCACGCGAGGGCCGGGGCGATCTTCCAGGTGGCGATCATCAGCGGGAAGTTCCACGGGACGATGAGGGCGCAGACGCCGACCGGCTCGCGCAGCACCACACCCAGGCCCGGGGCGCTGATCGGGGCCACGTCGCCGTTGACCTTGTCGGCGGCGCCACCGAAGTACTCGAGCGTCGCCGCGGCGGCGTCGACGACCTCCCACCGGGCGTCGCCGATGGGCTTGCCCGCGTTGCGGGCCTCGACCGTGGCGAACTCCTCACTGCGCTCGCGCAGCAGCTCGGCCGCCCGCAGCAGCACGCGGCCGCGCTCGACCGCCGGCAGCCGGGGCCACGGGCCGTCCTCGAAGGCCCGCGTGGCGGCGGTGAGGGCGTCGTCGACGTCGGCCGGCCCGGCCTGCGCCACCGTCGCCATCGGTCGGCCCGTGGCGGGCTCGTTCACGTCGAAGGTCGCCCCCGACCGGGCCGGGCGCCGGGCCCCGCCGATCAGCAGCTCGTGGGTGGTGATCTCGTCGCTCATGGTGGTGCGCTCCCGCGGTCGCCGGGCCGTCTCGTGCGGCCGGGGGTGACCCTAGCGAGACGTCGCCCGCTCAAGGTCCCCGCCGCGGCGCCGACGCGAGGACCATGAACCGGACCCGTTCGTCGCTCCGGCGCGCCGGCCGCGCCGCACTGCTGGTCGTGGCCCTGGCGGTGGGGCTGTCGGCCTGCACCTCGGCGCAGCTCGCCGCCTTCCTCGCCGAAGAGCCGAAGCACCGAGACGCCCTCACCGACCGCCAGCTGCTCGCCCTGCGCCAGTGCGAGTCGAGCGACGACTACCAGGCCAAGAGCGCCAACCGGCGCTACTTCGGCGCGTACCAGTTCTCGCGGGCCACGTGGAACGACGTGGCCTCGCGGTACTACCCCTGGCTCTCCGGCCTCGGCCCCCACAAGGCGTCCGAGATCGAGCAGGACGCCATGGCCCGGGCCCTGTGGGACGAGCGGGGCGCCAGCCCCTGGCCCTACTGCGGCCAGCGCGTCGGGCCCCGCTGAGCCGTGGCGCGGCGGGCGTGGGCCGGTTGGCTCGTGGCGCCCCTCGCCGTGCTGGTCCTGGGCGTGACCATCGCCCCGTCGGATCCCGTCCAGATCCACGTGGTGGTCGACGGCCGGCCGGCGACGATCGGCCAACCCGCGACCGTCGATCGCGCCCTGGCCGCGGCCGGTGCCCGGCCCCGTGACGGTCACCTCCGGGCGGTGGTGAGTGGCGCCCCCGTCCCCGGTGCGGTCGACCCCGGAATCGTCACCCGCAACGGTGCGCCCGTCGAGGGGCCCGACCACGTCCACGACGGCGACGTCCTACGGACCCATGACGGCCGGGACTGGGTGGAGCGCACCGTGACCCGCACCGACGCGGTCCCGACCGACGGCCCGCCCTCGGTCGAGATCCACGCGTGGCGCCCGGGCGCCGACGGGACCCGCCGCACCGTCCTCGGCGCCGACAGCGGTGAGGAGGTGCGCAGCAAGGTCGTCACCCCGCCCCGACCGGCGACCCGGGTCCCGGGACGGGTCGTCACGCTGTCGTTCGACGACGGGCCGCACGCCGAATGGACCCCACGGATCCTCGACATCCTCCGCCGGCGCCGCGTGCCGGCGGTGTTCTGCGTGGTCGGCGACATGGTCGACGTGCACCCGGACCTGGTGACCCGGATCGCCGCCGAGGGCCACCGCCTGTGCGACCACACCGTCGACCACCCCGACCTCGACGGCGCGTCCCCCGACCTGCTGGCGGCCCAGATCGGCCCCACCGCCGACCGGATCGCCGCCCTCACCGGCGAGCGGCCCGTGCTCTTCCGCGCCCCCTACGGGACGTTCACCGACGCCGTCGTGGCACAGGCCGACGCGGTCGGGCTGCGATCGCTCGGCTGGGCGGTCGACACCGACGACTACGCCGGCCCCGCCCCCACGACGCTGGTGGCCGACCTCGTCGCGTCCGTCGAGCCCGGCGCGGTCATCCTGTTCCACGACGGCGGCGGCGACCGCCAGGCCACCGTCGACGCCCTCCCCTACGTGATCACGGCCCTGCGCCGTGAGGGCTATCGCTTCGTCCTGCCCGGCGTCGGCCATCGCGACGCCGCCTGACCGCGCCGACATTCGTTTCCTGCGCACGGACCGCCGAGGCGTGCGACAATTCCCGGCGCATGTCGATGCCACCGACGGGGCCACCGCAGGGGCCGTCCGGGCCACCGCCCGGCCCGTCCGGACCGCCCCCGGGCGGCTATCCGTCGCCGGGGGGCCAACCCACCCCGGGGAGCTTCCCGACGCAGCCGAGCTACCCACCACCGCCCAGCCCACCCGGCGCCGGGGGCTATGGGCCCCCACCGGGGACGACCGGGCCCGTCGGCTACGGCCCACCACCCCAGCCTCCGAAGAAGGGGATGGGCGTCGGCGCGGTGCTCGGGATCGTCGGTGCGGTCGTCCTCGTCGTGATCCTGGCGGCCGTCGCGGTGATCGTGCTCACGAGCGACGACGAGTCGGCGGCCGGCGAGATCTTCCTCGACCCGGCCGGCGAGGTCGGCCGCGACCCGTTCACGTCGACGGTGGCGGTGAGCGGGCAGGACGTCGGGCTGCGCGACGCCCGTGCCTCGTCGGGGTCCGGCGACGACGACACCGTCACGGTCCGGGGGTCCTCCGGGGACGAGCCCGGGCTCTACGGCGGCACCCAGGACCAGTCGACCTGCGACCGGCAGCAGCTCATCGACTTCCTGACCGATCCGGCCAACGCGGCCAAGGCCGAGGCGTGGGCGGACGTCCAGGCCATCACCGTGGCGTCCATCCCCGACTTCATCGAGTCGCTCACCCCACTCCGGTTGCGCTTCGACACCCGGGTGACGAACCACGGGTTCCGCGACGGGCGGGCCACCTCCCTCCAGAGCGTGCTCGAGGCGGGCACCGCCGTCCTGGTCGACGACCGGGGGGTCCCACGGGTCCGCTGCGCCTGCGGCAACCCCCTGCTCGAGCCTCGGGCCACGTCCTCGGCACCCACGTTCACCGGCACCCCCTGGTCCGGCTTCTCCCCGGCGAGCATCACGCGGGTGACGGTGGTGACGAACATCGACGTCTTCGTGGTCACGAACATCGTCGACGACCGCTCGACCGACGTCACCTTCACCCGCCCGGCCGGGACCGACGGTGACGACGACGTGCCCGGGTCCGACGGCTCCGGACCGACCACGACCACTCCACCAGCGACCACCGGCACCACCGAGCCCCCCCTCGGCACCGGCGACGTCCAGGTGACCCTGCGTTGGGAGGGGGACGCCGACCTCGACCTGCACGTCGTCGACCCGAACGGCGAGGAGATCAGCTTCGTGACCACCACGTCGTCGAGCGGCGGCCAGCTCGACGTCGACTGCATCCCGGGCTCGAGCTGTGCGGCCGACGGCCCCCACGTCGAGAACGTCTTCTGGCCCACCGGCGCGGCCCCCAGCGGTGACTACTCGGCGTTCGTCCGCAACCTGGGCGACGACACCGCGTACACCCTGACGGTGCTCGTGGGCGGCGACGAGGTGACCGGAGACCGCGGCACCCTGGCGGCGGGCGGAACGTCCACGCCGGTGACCTTCAGCGTCGGGTGACGCTGCGCCCGGTGAGGACGCAGCCGTGACCGCGGCGCCGCTCGACGATCTCGGCATCCCGGGACTCGTCGACCCGGTGCAGATCGGCGCCGGCGGCTTCGCCGTCGTCTACCGGGCCCACCAGCCCACCTTCAACCGGCCGGTCGCCGTCAAGGTGCTCACGGTCGCGGTCGACGACCGGACGCAACGGCAATTCGAGCGCGAGTGCCAGGCCCTCGGCGCACTCTCCGAGCACCCCGGGATCGTGACCGTCCACGACGCCGGCGTGACCGCGTCGGGCCGGCCGTACCTCGTCATGGCCTATCTGGCGGGCGGCTCGTTGGCCGACCGTCTCGGCCGGGAGGGCCCCCTCGGATGGGAGGAGACGGTGCGGGTCGGCGGCCAGCTCGCGAGCGCCCTCGCCGCCGCCCACGCCGCGGGCATCGTGCACTGCGACCTCAAGCCGGGCAACGTGCTGACCACCGCCGACGGCACCGCGCAGCTCGCCGACTTCGGGATCGCCCGCATCGCGGGGGCGCCGACCACCGCCACCGCATCCGTGACCGCCAGCTTCCTCTACGCACCGCCCGAGGTGGTCGGGGGCGCGACGCCGGCCCCCGCGTCCGACCTCTACTCGCTCGGCGCGACGCTCCACGAGCTCGCGACCGGCCGACCCCCGTTCCCCGTTCGGCCGGGCGAGCACCTTCCCGCCCTCGTCCACCGCATCCTCCACGACCCGCCGCCCGACCTGGGGGCCGTCGGCGCACCGCCGGCGTTGACGGCGCTCGTGCACGCCATGCTGGCCAAGGACCCGGCCGCGCGGCCCGGCTCGGCCGCGGAGGTGGCCGCAGCCCTCCAGGAGGTCGCCCGCCACCACGACGTCGCGCCGGGCGCCGGTGCCGGCGCTCCGGGCCCCGGACCGGCGTCGCCGCCCGGCCTCCCCGACCCGGCGGCGACGGTCCACCAGCCCGTCGCCGGCCACTACGCACCCACCCACCGCGTCCCCTGGACGGGTCTGCACGCGTGGGACGCGCCCGACGTGCGCCTCAGGATCGCCGCGGTGCTCGACCCCGACCTCGACGTCGCCGTCCTGGCCTGGCACGGCGATTGGGCCCACGTGCGCTGCTCGAACGGCTGGGAGGCGTGGGTGGACGGGCGGCTGCTCGTCCCCCTCACCTGGTGACGACCGGCCGTCGCGCCGCCGGCGGCCGCGTCAGGCGACGATGTCGACCGGGGTGCCGACCGGGGCGAGGTCGCGGAGGCGCCACAGGTCGTCGAAGCTGACCCGGACGCAGCCGTTGCTGATGTTCTGCCCGAGCACCGACGGGTCGCTCCAACCGTGGATGGCGATCTGGCCCCGGCCGCCGCCGAAGCTGGTCAGGACCTCGGAGAACCCGCTCACGCTGAGGATCCACGGCGTGTAGGTGCTCTGCGCCACGGAGATGTCCACGTAGAACTCGCCGAGCGGCGTCGGCGTGGCGTCGCTGCCGACCGCCACGGCCATCGTCACGAGGGCCCGGTCGCTGTGGCCCTCGAACACCGTCAGCCGCCGGGCGCCGACCTCGACGAGGATGCGGTTCGGCACCTCGTTGGTGATCACGTCGGCCTGGTCGATCCAGGCCTCGACGCTGTTCGGCCGCTCGGGCATCAGCACCTTGAAGCGGCTGCCCTGCTCGTCGCGCACCAGGAACACGAGGGGGACCTGCTCGGCGGTCGGGTTGGACAACGCCCCGATGGGGTTCGGGTCGGACGCAGAGGCGTACAGGTTCACCGACGGCACCGCCGCGTGCGCCGCCAGGAAGCCCTCGTCCGCGGGGTCGATCGTCGTCGTCGTGGTCGGCACCGTGGTCGTGGTGGTCTCGACGCCGGCGAGGCTCTCCGCCAGCGCCGAGGACTCGGGACCGCCGCCGTCGAGGCGCAGCGCGATGGTGGCCCCCGCGGCGAGGAGACCGACCACGGCGATCACGAGGACCCGGGCACGGCGCGACATCGGACCCAGGCTACCGAGGTCGTCAACGCCTCGTCCCGGCGGCCCCGATGGGAGACACGGCGGCGCCGCGCCGTAGCCTCGGGCGATGGCACTCAGAGCGGGCGACCGTGCCCCGGACTTCGAGCTCTCCGACCAGCACGGCAACACCGTCACCCTCGCCGGCCTGCTGGCGAACGGTCCGGTGGTGCTGTTCTTCTACCCTCAGGCCATGACCACGGGCTGCACCCGTGAGGCCTGCCACTTCCGCGACATCGCCGCGGAGTTCGAGGCGGTCGGCGCCCAGCGCATCGGCATCAGCGCCGACGCCGTCGACAAGCAGGCGGAGTTCGACGACAAGCACGGTCTCGGGTACCCGCTGCTCTCCGACCCCGACCGGGTGGTCGCCGGCGCCTTCGGCGTGTCCCGCCGCGGCCCGCTGCCCACCAAGCGGGCGACGTTCGTGATCGGCGCCGACCAGACCATCGTCGAGGTCGTGACCAGCGAGCTCAACATGAACGTCCACGCCGACAAGGCCCTGGCCGCGCTCGGCGCCTGAGCGCGACGGCCCCTCAGCGGGTCGGCTTCTCCCAGCCCGTCAGCAGCTCCACCAACTGGCCTTCGGGGTCACGCACGAAGCAGGCGACACCGACGTGGGTGTCGTCGAGCACCTCACCGCCGTGCGCCCGCACCGCGGCCAGCGCCGCATCGAGGTCGGCGACCCCGAGCGACAGGTGGGTCAGGCCCGGGCGGTCCATGGTGCGACCGTCCGGGGGCGGGACCTCCCGGTCGGCGTAGTGGAGCAGCTCGAGCACGAAGCCGTCCCGCTCCAGGTAGACCGCGGTCATCCCGACCGGCGGCTCGAGGCCGAGCAGGCGGGCGGCGCCGTCGGGCACCGCGAGCTCGCGGACGACGGCGAAGCCGAACACGTCGACGTAGAACGAGCGGGCCCGGTCGAGATCGCTGACACACTGCCCCACGTGGTTGACGGTGACGCCGGGGACGTGGGGGGTGGCCATGGCGAGCCAGTGTCGCGCGCCGCCGCTCCCGACTGGCTCGACGAGCTGGTGCTGCACCCGGGACCGCCCTTCCACCACATGGGACTGCGGGCCGTCGACGAGGCCGACTGGCTGGTGGTCGACGACCGGCGCGAGGACGAACTGGCCGAGAAGGCACGGCTCCTGAGCGAGCGCCACGACGAGGTCTTCGCCGCCCTGCCCGGGACCGATGCCGCCGGCGCCGAGGCCCTCGGGCTGATCTCGGGATGGCTGGCGACCCACCGCCCCGACCTCGTGGCGCCCGCCGGGGCTACCGGCGGGATCCATCCGCTCGAGCAGGCGGGCCGACTGGTCCAGGAGGACCTGTGCGTCATGGACCGCCGGGGGGACGACATCTGCCTCGTGGCCGCCTCGCTGTGCTTCCCGTCGCACTGGCGCCTGGCCGACAAGATCGGTGGGTCGGCAGCTGCCATCCACGGCCCGGTCGCGCACTACCAGCAGGAGCTGTCGGCCAAGGTCGACCGGTACCTGGAGCGGCTGCCCAGCGACCGCATCGCGCTGCGGCGGAACTGGACCGTGCAGGACCACCCCACCCTGTTCGTCCCCGAGTACCCGCCGCCGCAGGTGGGGGTGGACGCCACCGACGCCGGTGCCCGCCTCTGGGTGCGCAGCGAGCGCCAGACGCTGCGCCGGCTCCCCGGATCGGGCGCGGTGCTCTTCACCATCCGGGTGCAGGTGGTGCCGCTGGCGGCGCTCGCCGAGCGGCCCGACATCGCCCACGCGCTGGCGGCCGCGGTGCGCTCGCACGGCCGGCCTCGCCTCGACCGGGTGCCCCGCCACCTCGACGCGGCGTGCGCCTGGCTGGAGGCGCTCCCACCGCCGGGGTACTGACACAGATCGTCGGGAGACCCCGGGACGGCCGGCGCCCTCAGTGGCGCCGCCCGCGGGCATCGGTGCCGGCGTCGCGGGCAGTCTCCCCCACGTCGGGCCGACCCTGGGCGTCGCGGGTCTCACCCTCGAGCTCGGGGACCCGACCGCCGAAGTAGAGCGCGCCGGCCGTCCCGCCGCCGAGGGCACCGGCGAGGCCGGCCACCACGATGCGCCATCCGAGACCGAGGCCGCCGCCCCAGGAGAACAGGCCGAACGGCGCCAGGACGAGCAGGCCGAGGGCGCCGCCGACGAGGCTGCCGACGAGGAAGCCCTTCCACTGCCCGTCGGTCATGGGCCCGAGGCCCGGCGCGGCCCAGGACCCGTTGATCTCCTCGCGCTGCTCCCGGACCGCTTCGGCCACGTCGCCGCGCACGTCGCGCTCGTGGGCGTACTTGCGACCGTGCTCCGGCTCGGTGTGGCGGTCGGTCAGCTCTTCGATCCGGTGGAGTGGTTCGGCCATGCGCGGTGCCTACCCGTGGGTCCCACCGGGAGAACCCGGGGCCGGTCAGCCTCGCGGCGGGAGCGGCAGGCTCTTCAGCAGGTACTCGCTCATGGTGTTCACCCGGAGGGTGGCGAGGTCGGTGAGCTTGGCCACGCTGTCGACCATGGTCCCGATGTTCGCGTCCAGCTCCTCCTGGGAGGACGCCGTATAGAAGAGGAACGGGTCGGTGACGTGCCCGGCGCTGGGCCACGCCTCCTCCACGATGGCCTTCCACGGTCGGGCGTCGGGGGTGAGGGGCCGCACCACCTCGTTGCGGACGTATCGGGTGCGCGGCTGCATCTCCTCGGACATCGGCGACTGGTAGCCGTGCCAGTGCTCGATCCACTCCTCGTACCCGACGCCCTCGGGCCGCTCGAGGCAGGTGACCGTGAGGACACCCGGCGAGCGCTCGCCGTCGGGCCAGTCGCGCGGTTCGGCGAGCTGGTTACCGCCGTAGTCGGTGTAGAGCGACTCGACGACGAGGTAGCCGTCGTAGTCCGGCACGAGCTCGTCGAGCAGGGCCTCGATCGGCCCGCGGTCCTGGTAGTTGTGCAGCCACACCGAGACCACCGCCCGGATGCTCGGCTCGTCCTCGGGCGGGGGCAGCGGCGGCGGGACATCGGACTGCGAGTCGTCGACGTCGACGGTCACGGCCAGGGCGCCCGCGGCGACGAAGCGGTCGACGGCGCCGACGAGGGCGTCCCGAAGACCGTCACCTCGTCCCCGTGCCGGGTCCCGCACCACGTACATCACCTTCTCCATCTGCTTTGTCCCTCCTTCGTCGGGACGGCTTCGCCATCCGGTTCGTCGGCGCCGCTGCTCCGCTCCGCTCCGAAGCCTCCCACGCCTTCGTCGGGACGGCTTCGCCATCCGGTTCGTCGGCGCCGCTGCTCCGCTCCGCTCCGAAGCCTCCCACGCCTTCGGGGCGCGCGGTTACGGTCGCGCTCGTGCGTACAGCTGATCTCAACCGGGAGCTGATCGAGCGCTTCTGGGAGGACCTCTACCGGCGGGACTTCGACGCCGTGGGTGCCTACTTCGCCCCCGACGGGCAGTACACCGACGTGTTCACCCCGGACGAGGACGTCGCCGTCGGGCCCGCCCAGATCGCCGCCCGCCTCCGCTTGGGCCTCGAGCCCCTCGAGGACATCATCCACCACCCCGGGCGGATCGTCGCCGACGACCAGACGGTGATGACCGAGCACGCCGAGGAGTGGCACTGGCCGAGCGGCGAGCGCTTCACCGTCCGCTTCTGCTCGGTGCACGAGATCGACTTCGAGGGACGCATCACCCGGTGGTGGGACTACCCCGACCTCCAGGGCCTGCTCGACGCCGCCCCGATCTGGTGGATGGAGCACATCATGGACGGCTACGCCGCCACGGGCATCGACCACGAGCCCGAACCCCTCGACCGCGCTGACGACCCCGACAGCTGAAAGACTCCTCGCATGTTCGACATGGTGATCAGGGGTGGGACGCTGGTGGACGGGACGGGCGCCGCCGCCCGCACCGCCGACGTCGCGGTGAAGGACGGGGTCATCGCCGAGGTGGCGCCCTCGATCGAGACCGAGGCCGCCGAGACCGTCGACGCCGCCGGCCGCCTGGTCACCCCCGGCTTCGTGGACATCCACACCCACTACGACGGCCAGGCGACCTGGGACTCCTCGCTCGACCCGTCCGCCGGCCACGGGGTCACCACCCTGGTCATGGGCAACTGCGGGGTGGGCTTCGCGCCGGTGCACCCCGGCCAGGAGGACTGGCTCATCCAGCTCATGGAGGGCGTGGAGGACATCCCCGGCACCGCCCTCGCCGAGGGCATGACCTGGGGCTGGGAGACGTTCCCCCAGTACCTCGACGCCCTCGACGGCCGGCAGTTCGCCGTCGACGTCGGCGCCCAGATACCTCACGGGGCGGTCCGCGGCTACGTGATGGGTGACCGGGGCGCCCGCAACGAACCTGCGACCCCCGAGGACATCGCGGCCATGGCCGACATCGTGCAGGAGGCCATCGAGGCCGGCGCCCTCGGGTTCTCGACGTCGCGCACGATCGCCCACCGGGCCATCGACGGCGAGCCGGTGCCGGGCACCTACGCGGCCGAGGACGAGCTGTTCGGCATCGGGCGCGCCATGGCCCGCGGTGGCGCGTCCATCTTCGAGCTCGCCCCCGCTGGCGTGGACGGCCTCGACCTCTCGCCGGCCAAGGCCGAGATGAGCTGGATGCGGCGACTGTCCGCCGAGATCGAGCGGCCGGTGACCTTCATCGTCCTGCAGGTCGACCTGGCCCCCGACCTCTGGAAGCAGCAGATGGAGGAGTCGCTGCTGGCGCTGGACGAGGGCGCACAGATCTATCCGCAGATCGCCAACCGGCCCTTCGGGATGCTGATCGGGTTCCAGACGCACCACCCGTTCGCCTTGCGGCCCACCTACCGGGCCCTCGCCACCCTTCCGCTGGACGAGCGCATCCGCCGCCTGCGTGAGCCGAAGGTCCGCACCGCCATCCTCGCCGAGGAGGACGTGCCCGGCGACGGCGGGCTCTGGGACGGCCTCCCGTCGTTCCTGCGCACCATCCCCCAGAAGCTCTTCGTGATGGGCGATCCGCCGGAGTACGAGCCCACGCCCGACCAGTCGGTCGCGGCGCTGGCGGAGTCCGCCGGGGTCACCGCCGACGAGCAGGCCTACGACCTGCTGTGCGAGGACGAGGGCCGGGCCCTGCTGATGCTGCCGCTGTTCAACTACACCCACGGCAACCACGACGTGCTGCGCGAGCAGATGACCCACCCCCGGGCCGCCCTCGGGCTCGGCGACGGCGGCGCCCACTGCGGGATGATCTGCGACGCCTCGCTGCCCACCTACGGCCTCACCCACTGGGCCCGCGACCGCAGCCGGGGCCCGAAGTTGCCGCTCGAGCAGGTCGTCCAGATGCAGACGCAGCGCACCGCCCAGCTCTACGGCCTGGGTGACCGCGGCACGGTCGAGGTGGGCAAGCGGGCCGACCTCAACGTGATCGACCACGCCGCCCTCACCCTGCACTCGCCGCGGCTGGCCCACGACCTGCCGGGTGGCGGCCGGCGCCTGCTCCAGGAGGCGTCGGGCTACGCCGCGACCGTGGTCGCCGGCACCGTCACCCGCCGCGACGGCGTGGACACCGGCGCCCGCCCGGGTCGCCTGATCCGCGGCCAGCGCTGAGCGTCGAGGCGACCGCACCGTGGCCCTGACGCGCCCGCCCAAGCTCGACGGCGACGACTACGACGAGCAGCTCCACGCGCTGCACCTCGAGCTGGTGAAGCTCCAGCAGTGGGTGATCGCCACCGAGCAACGGGTCGTGATCGTGCTGGAGGGCCGCGACGCCGCCGGCAAGGGCGGCACCATCGAGGCCTTCCGCGAGCACCTCGCACCCCGCCACGCCCGCGTCGTCGCGCTGCCCAAACCGAGCGATGCCGAGAAGGGCCAGTGGTACTTCCAGCGCTATATCGCCCAGCTGCCCACCGCCGGCGAGATCGTGTTCTTCGACCGCTCCTGGTACAACCGGGCCGGCGTGGAGCCCGTGATGGGCTTCTGCAGCACCGAGCAGCACCGCCTGTTCCTGCGCCAGGCCCCCGAGGTCGAGCAGGCCCTCGTCGAGGACGGCACCCACCTGTTCAAGCTCTACCTCGACGTCGACCGGGACCTGCAGGCCGAGCGCCTCCAGGAGCGCCGGGAGGACCCGCTGAAGGCGTGGAAGATCAGCCCGATCGACGAGGCGGCCATGGAGAAGTACGACGCCTACACCGAGGCGCTGCGCACCATGCTCGAGGCGACCGACACCCAGTGGGCCCCGTGGACCGGCGTGAACGCCAACCGGCAGAAGGTCGCCCGCCTCCACGCCATCCGCCACGTGCTCCACACCCTCGACTACGACGGCAAGGACCCCTCGGCGGCGGCGGCGCCCGACCCCGAGATCGCCGCCCCCGCACGCGCCCTCCTCCTCTGAGAAACCCTTCTCATTTGGAGGAAATAGCTGCCACATGTGGCAGCTATTTCCTCCAAATGACCCCGTGCGCGGCCGATGGAGAGGGATGGCCGTCCCCTGGGTGACCCGCGCAGCCCGATGGCTCACCGGCGTCCTCCTGGCTGCCGTCGCGGCGATCGGGTTCACGCTGCTCACCGGCGGCGCCGCCGCCGCCGACGAGCCCACGACGGGCTCGATCACGATCGTGCTCGACGCCTCCCCCGACGACGGGCAGGACATGACCTTCACCGGTTGCCGAGACGAGTGGTGCGGGCCGTTCACCCTCGACGACGACGCCGATCCCACCCGGTCGAACACGATCAGCGGCGACCTCGAGCCCGGCACCTACACCGTCACCCAGGACACCATCGCGAACTGGACCCTGACCTCGCTCACCTGCGACACCGGCGAGACCACGAGCCTCGCCCACCGCCGCGCCACCATCGACCTCGCCGCCGGCGAGGACGTCACCTGCACCTTCACCACCACCTCGGCGTCGATCTCCATCGTCCAGGACAGCGACCCCGACGACGGCCACGACGTCACCTACACCGGCTGCCTCGGCTCGGGCTGCGCCGACTTCACCCTCGACGACGACACCGATCCCACGCTCCCCCGCCGTCAGAGCGGCGCCGGCCTCGCCCCCGGCACCTACACCGTAACCCAAGCCGCCGACGCGACCTGGGCGCTCACCACGATCACCTGCACGACCGGCGAATCGGTCAGCGTCGCCGACCGGCGGGTCACCATCACCCTCACCGCCGGCGAGCAGACCACGTGCACCTTCACCAACCGGGGCACCTCGATCACCGTCATCCAGGACACCACTCCCGCCGACGGCCAGGACTTCGCCTTCGAAGGCTGCATGGGCTCGGGCTGTGCCCCCTTCGTGCTCGACGACGACGACGACCCCGAGCACGCCTCGTCGATCACCGCGGTCGGCCTCGCGCCGGGGAGCTACCGGGTGTCGTCACGGACCAACGAGCCGAACTGGCCGAGGACGGGTCTCACCTGCTCGTCCGGGTCGGTGTCGGGCGCCAAGGATCGGGTCGACATCACCCTCGTCCCGGGCCGACAGGTGACCTGCACCTTCGCGAACGAGTACTCGACCCAGGCCGGGACGCTCGCGCTCAACGTGGACTCACAACCGGACGGTCCGAGTGACGTGACGATGCGGCGGTGCGGCCCCGGCGGCTGCAACGACGTCGTGCTCGACGACGACCTCCGACCCGATCGTGACCGCACCGACCGGGCCACCTTGGCCGCCGGGTGGTACTCGGTGTCCGTGGATCCCGCCCCCGAGCACGACGTCGCCGCGATCGACTGCGGGACGGGCGACCGCAACGTGGACGTCGGCGCCGGCACGTTCGAGGTCGCCGTCTTCCCCGGTGGTCACACGTCCTGCACCGTCGTCCACCGCCGGCCTCCGCCCCGACTGGAGGGCATCACCGACCTCTCCGCGGGGTTGCAGAGCGCCTGTGCCCGCCTGGTCTCGGGTCGGGTCCGCTGCTGGGGCATCGTCGAGTGGTACATCGGGCTGCTCGGCACCGGGAACGCCGGCGACAGCACCACGCCCGAGGAGGTCGTCGGCGTGGGCGGCGCCGGACCGCTCGACGATGTCGCCCACGTGAGCGTGGGGTTCAGCCACGCCTGCGCCGCCCTGGACGACGGTCAGGCGCGCTGCTGGGGGTACAACACCCGTGGCGCGGTCGGGGATGGCAGCGTTGCGGCGCGACTGACGCCCGTCGCCGTCTCCGACGGGACCGGCAGCGCCCCGTTGACGGGGGTCGACTCGATCGGCGCCGGCGCCAACCACACCTGTGCGCTCCTCGAGGCAGACGAGGTGCAGTGCTGGGGCGGCAACACCGACGGCGAACTCGGTGACGGCACGACGACCGACCACCTGCGGCCCGCAGCGGTCTCCCGACCCGACGGCGCCGGGCCCCTCACCGGGGCTCGAGCGCTCACCGTCGGGCTCTTCCACGCCTGTGCGCTGATGGACGGGGGGACGGTCGCCTGCTGGGGCGCGAACAACACCGGACAGGCGGGCGACGGCTCGGCCGACGATCGACTACGGCCCGCCGAAGTGCAGACCCCCGACGGCTCGGGAGTGCTCGATGAGGTCACCCAGGTGAGCGCCGGCCACCAGCACACCTGTGCCGTGCTGGCCTCGACCGAGGTGCGCTGCTGGGGCCGCAACGCCGACGGCGAGCTCGGTGACGGGACGACCACGAACCGGCACCGACCAGTCGTCGTGTCGAACGCGGCCGGCACCGGGCCGCTGACCGGGGCGGTGCGGGTCGCGGCCGGCGGCGCCAGGACCTGCGCGCTCCTCCAGGACGACACCGTGAACTGTTGGGGCCGCAACGCCGACGGCCTGCTCGGCACCGGCTCGTCCGAGCCGATCGCGACCCGTCCACGACCGGTGCTGGCCGAGGCCGGCTCTGGACCGTTGGGCGACGTCGCCGCGATCACCGTCGGCTGGAACGCCACCTGCGCGGTCCTCACGAACGGGCAGGGCCGGTGCTGGGGGGGTGGGGGCGGGATCCTGGGCGACGGCACCGACACGCCGCAACCCCGCCCGAGGGCGCTCGTCGATCCCTTCGCACGGACCGCGATCGACGGCGTCGCTCAGGTCGACGCCGGCAACGAGCTCGCCTGTGCGTCGGGGGCCGGGCGGGCGCAGTGCTGGGGGCTGAGCGCGCTGGGAAACCTCGACACGTGGCTCTCACGGAGTGCCGTCGACGTCCGCAACGAGGACGACACCGACCGGTTGAGCGGGGTGGCGACCGTCTCGGCGGGCGGCAGCCACGCCTGCGCGGTCCTGGACGACGGCCGGCTCCGCTGCTGGGGCGCCAACCACGAGGGCGAGGTCGGGGACGGGACGACGGAGCAGCGGCGGCTCCCCACCCCCGTCGCCGACGTCGGCGGATCGGGCACGTTGAGCGACGTCGTGGCGGTCTCCGCGGGCGACGACCGCACCTGCGCGCTCGTCGCGACCGGCGAGGCACGCTGCTGGGGGGCGAACCACGAGGGACAGCTCGGCGACGGGACGACCACCCGCCGCACGACGCCCGTCGTGGTGCTGGACGAAACCGGGTCGGGGCCGCTGGACGGCATCGTCGACCTCGCCGCCGACGGGAACCTGACCTGCGCGGCGCTCGACAGCGGCCAGGTTCGATGCTGGGGCGAGGACCACCTCCTCCCCACCGCAGTCCCGAACCCTGAGGGAACCGGCCCGCTGACCGACGTCGTCCAGCTCTCCGGTGGTGGCGACACCACCTGTGCGACGCTCGTCGGCGGCGAGGCCCGCTGCTGGGATACGGGCGTCCTCGATGGTGCGTCGAGCACGACGGTGGTCCCCGACCCGGCCGGCGCCGGCCCGCTGACCGGCGTGGAGTCGATCAGCCGCTCGAGCAACCTCACCTGCGCGCTCCTCGGCGGCGGCCGGGTGGCCTGCTGGTCGGCCTCGAACGCGGTCGGGCAGCTCGGCACGCTTCCGCCGACCACCACCGGCCGGCCCACCCTCGTCCTCGACCCGGAGACCGGCCTACCTCTCAGCGGCGCGGACGATGTGGCCGTGCACGCCGACGGCGCCTGCGCGGTCGAGGATGGGAACGTGCTCTGTTGGGGTCTCGGGGTCTTCGGCACGCTGGGTGACGGCACCGACGCGGCCGGGCGCTTCCGGCCGACCCTCGTACGGGCGAGCTCGGGCTGACGTCGGCGCCGGCGCCCTGAGCGGGCGCCGCTTCGGCGGTGGGTGGCAGGATCGGGGGACGCCACCGAGGGGGACGAGCGTGACCGACACCGCCACGACGCCAGCTGACACCGCCGAGACCGCCGAGACCACCACGCACTTCCGCACGTGCCCACTGTGCGAGGCCACGTGCGGGCTGGAGATCACCACCCGGGGCGACGAGGTGGTGCGGATCCGGGGCGACCGCGAGGACGTGTTCAGCCACGGGTTCATCTGCCCCAAGGGCTCCACCCTGAAGCAGCTGCACACCGACCCCGACCGCCTCCGCCGGCCGATGGTGCGCACCGGCGAGGGCGCCGACGCCACCTGGGCCGAGGTGGGCTGGGACGAGGCCTTCGCCGAGATCGAGCGCCGCCTGCTGCCCCTGATCGAGGAGCACGGCCGTGACGCGGTCGCGCTGTACCTGGGCAACCCGACGGTCCACAACCTCGGTGCCGGCATCTACGCCCGGGCCCTCATCACCGCCCTCGCCAGCCGCAACCTCTACTCGGCCAGCACCGTCGACCAGATGCCCCGCCACGTCTCCTGCGGCGCGATGTACGGCAGCCCCGACGCGATCCCCGTCCCCGACCTCGACCGCACGAGCCACCTGCTCATGCTCGGCGCCAATCCGTACGAGTCCAACGGCAGCCTGTGCACCGCCCCCGACTTCCCCGGCCGACTCGAGGCCATCCGCGAGCGCGGCGGCAAGGTCGTCGTGGTCGACCCCCGGCTGACCAAAACCGCCAAGCACGCCGACGAGCACGTGCCCATCCGCCCGGGCGCCGACGGCCACCTGCTGCTGGCCATGGTCCACGTGCTCTTCGCCGAGGACCTGATCGCCGCCGAGCTCGACCCGGCGGTCTTCGCCGGGATCGACGCCGTGCGCGACGCCGTCGAGCCCTTCTCCCCCGAGGCCGTCGCCGAGCACACCGGCATCGACGCCGAGACCATCCGCCGCCTCACCCGCGAGGTCGCCGCCGCCGAGTCCGCCGCGGTCTACGGGCGCATCGGCACCAACACCGTCGCCTTCGGCACCGTCGCCTCATGGGCGTCCGACCTGGTCACCGCCCTCACCGGCAACCTCGACCGACCGGGCGGGATGATGTTCCCGCTGGCCCTGACCGGCGCCAAGGGGTCGGGCAAAGGCCGGGGCTTCGCCACCGGACGCTCCACCAGCCGGGTGAAGGGCCACCCCGAGGTGCGCAGCGAGTTCCCCATCGCCACGCTCGCCGACGAGATCGAGACCGAGGGCGACGGTCAGGTGCGGGCACTCATCACCTTCGCCGGCAACCCGGCCCGCTCCGCCCCCAACAGCGAGCGGCTCGAGGCCGCGCTGTCGTCGCTCGAGTGCATGGTCAGCATCGACCCCTACCTCAACGAGACGACACGTCACGCGCACGTGATCCTGCCGCCGCCGGACGCCCTCGAGAAGAGCCACTACGACCTGGCCTTCACCACCCTGGCGGTGCGCAACGTGGCCAACTACTCACCGGCGGTCTTCCCGATCGACCCGGCCGAGCAGCTCCCCGAGCACACCATCCTCGCCCGGCTCGCGCTGGTCCTGAGCGGGATGGGCGCCACGGCCGACCCCACGATCATCGACGGGCTCGTGCTCGACCGGGTGCTGGGCCGGGCCACGAAGCCGGGCGGTGTGGCCGAGGGCAAGAGCACCGCCGACCTCGTCGCGCTGATGGCCGCCGAGGACGGCCCCGAGCAGGTGCTCGAAGCCATGATCCGGACGGGCGCCTACGGCGACGGCTTCGGGGCGAACCCCGACGGCGTCACCTTCCAGACCCTGCTCGACCACCCCCACGGGCTCGACCTGGGCGCGCTCGAGCCCCGGCTCCCGGAGGTGCTGAAGACGCCGAGCGGCCAGGTCGAGCTCGCCCCCGAGGGCTTCCTCGCCGACCTCCCCCGCCTGGTCGCGGCCATGGCCGAGGCGGCGGCGCCGAACGGTCACCTCACCCTGATCGGGCGCCGCCACGTGCGCTCGAACAACTCGTGGATGCACAACGTGGAGGTGCTGGTGAAGGGCAAGGACCGCTGCACCCTGCAGGTCCATCCCGACGACGCCGCCCGCCTCGGCCTGGTCGACGGCGGCGACGCTGAGGTCGCCTCCCGCGTGGGCAAGGTCGTCGCCCCCGTCGAGGTCACCGACGAGATCCTCGCCGGCGTGGTGTCGCTTCCCCACGGCTGGGGCCACGACGACCCCGCCGCCCGCATGGCGGTGGCCGCCCGCCACGCCGGCGTCAACGCCAACGTCCTCACCGACGACGGGCGGCTCGACCCGCTGTCGGGCAACGCGGTGCTCAACGGCGTCCCCGTCACCGTCACCCCCGCCGGCTGACCGGCGCCAGTCAGCCGGCGTCGGGTCGGCTGATGCCGGCGCCGACGTCGTAGCCGGAGAAGCCCTCGGGGCCGGCGACCTCGACGATCGGGTCGTCGCGGTCGTCCCACTCGGTGCGCAGGGCGCGGCTCATGATCGCGTGCATCACGTACATGGACGTGATGTAGGTGAGCTCGATGATCTCGACGTCGCTCAGGTGCTCGCGCAGCTTGGCGAAGAGCGCATCGTGCACCCGACCGCCCTGCAGCGCCAACGCGTCGGTGTACGCGAGCACGAGGCGCTCGAGCTCGCTGAACTCGTCGGACGCCGCCCAGTAGGCGATGGCCTGGATCTTGGACTCGGGCATCCCCAGCAGCCGGCACGACTTGGCGTGCTGCGAGAACACGAACTGGCTGCCGACCGCCCAGCCCGCCCGGGTCTGGCCGAGCTCGCGCAGCACGGGGTCGAGCGCCCGCTTCGGGCTCTGGTAGAGGCCGAAGCCGGCCACGGCGTGCTCGAAGACGTCGGGCGCCGCCGCGAAGACCGTCCACCAGTCGCCCGGCGTGCCCGTGGTGGTGCCGGGCTCGGCCACCGGGTCACGGTCGCCGAACAGGTGGTCGTACATCATCGTGACAATCGGCGCCGTCGCCTCGCTGCGGGGGATCTCACGGAGTCGGGGCATGGCGCATGCTCGCACGCCTCGATCGTGGCCGCAGACCGACGATCTGTCAGACGAAGGAGGGCGCGGCGGCGACGGCGCGGGCCACGTCGGCCTCCGGGCCCGCCACCAGTATGTACTCGACGTTGCGCAGGTGCGACACCTCCCCGACCTTCTCGCCGGTGCGGTCGTGGATCCCGATCTGGGCCCCGACGTAGCGCTTCGAGTCGAAGGCGAGGGCCTCGACGTGCCCGCGCACCGAGCAGGCCTCGACCAACTCGTCGAGCGACAGCCACGCCTCGTCGTTGTAGGAGAGGACCAGCACCCGCGCGTCGACGGCGGCCACCACCGCGCGCAGCGCCGCCGGCATCGCCCGCTTGGCGTTGAAGACGCTCTTGGTGGCCGGGTCGCGGGCATCGAGGCGCTTGCAGGCCACCCCGTAATGCGCCGGCGCGTCCCAGGCGACGAGCGTCTCCCACACGTGGTAATTCGTGAAGTAGCGGTGCTGGTTGTAGGGCGGGTCGAGGTAGGCCACGTCGAAGGGCCCGAGGGTGCCCGCCACCTCGACCGCGTCCGCCCGCAGCGCCCGGCCGGCTCCGGCGAGCAGGTCGGGGCGGCGCAGTTCGAGGGGCTTGTGGGACCGGGGCGCCCACTCCTTCACGTAGGCCATCTGCACGCCGGTCGTGGAGTCCACCCGGTCGGCGGCCTCGATGAGGCTCGTGAGCAGCACGGGCTCGAGGGGGTCGCCGGCGAAGTCGGCCGCGATGGCGTCGCGGATGGCGTCAACCCGCTCGCCGTTGAAGGGCTGGAAGAACCGCGAGGCGACGCAGAACGTCTCGGTGAAGTACCCCGGGGTGCCCGGCAGCGCCGAGAGGTGGGCGAGCGCCTCGTCGAGCGCCCGCTCGTCCACGGTGTCGACGTCGAGCTCGACGTAGCACCGAGCGAACACCTCGCTGTAGCGGGCGGTGTCCACCGCGGTGACGTGGGCGCCGCGGCGCTTCAGCTCCTGCGCCACCCGGGTGGTCCCCGTGAACAGGTCGAGCGCGGTGGCGCCCGGGCGCTCCCCGGTGGCGGCCGAGTACAGCGCGCCCAGCACCGGCACCAGCCGCCGCTTCGACCCCAGGTACTTGATCATCAGCGACGACGAGTGTGCCCGAGCCGGTCGCCCGGGGGCAGGACCCGCTCGGGTGCCCGAAAATGAAGCCACCCGGATCCGACCCGACGGCGTTCAATGGAGCGCTCGATCCGCCGATGGAACGCCATGGCCCGGCGGCGCATCCTCGCCCTGATCGCGGCCGTGGCGACGGCGGCGGCCACCCTGGTCGTCAGCCAGCCCCAGCCCGTCGCGGCGCAGACGACCGGCTCCATCACCATCTTCGTCGACACCGTGCCGGCGGACGGCACCGACATCGGGTTCCGCAGCTGCCTGGGCAGCGGGTGCGGCCGCTTCACCCTCGACGACGACAACGACCCGACTCGACCGGATCGGATCACGGGCACCGGCCTCGCGCCGGCCACCTACACCATCACCCAGGACCCCGTGCCCGGCTGGACCCTCACCCGTCTGTCGTGCTCCACCGACACCGGCGTCACCATCGACCCGAACGGGCGCCAGGTGACCATCGCGCTCGCCGCCGGTCAGAGCGTCGCCTGCACCTTCAAGAACGAGTCGCCGTCCCTCACCATCGTGCAGGACACCGACCCCAACGGCGCCCGCGACTTCTCGTACACCGGCTGCCTCGGCTCGGGCTGCGACACGTTCACCCTCGACGACGACGCCGACCCTGCGCGGCCCCGCACGATCGCAGCAAGCGGCTTGGCCCCTGGCACGTACACCGTCACCCAGGACGCCGACGCCACGTGGCCGGTCTCTTCGATCTCGTGCGCAGGCGGAGGCCCCAACGTCGCCGCCGACGTCGCCAACCGGCGCCTCACGGTCGTGCTCACCGGTCCCACCGACCACCGCACCTGCACCTTCAAGAACGTCACCCAGTCGATCACCATCGTCGAGGACGACCTCACCGACTCGGGCCAGGACCACACCTTCACCGGTTGCGGCGAGCGGGGCTGCTCGACGTTCACCCTCGACGACGACACCGACCCCACCCACGCCCGCGTGCTCGACAGCGGCCCGATCCCGACCGGCGACTACACCCTCACCCAGGATCCGATCCCCGGCTGGGGGCTCACGTTGCTCGATTGTGAGGATGAGGCGAACGACCTGCTGCTCAGGCAAGTCACCGTTCGGCTCCAACCCGGTGAGCGACGCACCTGCACGTTCACGAACGAGCCACTGCCCGAGGATCGGCCCTTGCTCGAAGGCGTGTCCCAGATCAGCGCCGGATTCTTCCGGACCTGCGCGGTGGCCGCTGGGCAGGTCTACTGCTGGGGCGCGGGCTACCCAGGTGACGGAAGTGAGAGGCCGCCCACGCCGACGAGGGTGTCGAATCCTGACGGGACCGGGCCGCTGACCGACGTCGTCGAGGTGACGAGCGGAGGCGCGTTCGCCTGCGCCAGGCTGCGCGACGGCCGCGCCGTCTGCTGGGGTTACAACCAGCAGGGCCAGCTCGGGAACGGCTCGACGGCGGACGCAGCGCTCCCGACATTCGTCTCGAACCCCGAGGGCACCGGCCCGCTCACCGGTGTGACCGAGGTTTCGGCGGGGATCCTGAGGGCATGCGCCCGGCTCACCGACGGGCAGGTGCGCTGTTGGGGCTTCAACGAGGACGGGCGGCTCGGGAACGCCACCCCCGGCACGAACGCCACCCTCCCCATCGTGGTCCTGGAGGAGACGGGAACCGGGCCGCTGGGCGGTGCGGTTGACATCGCCGTGGGCGTGAACCACCTCTGCGTCGCACTCGAGTCCGGCCAGGCTCGTTGTTGGGGGGAAGGATCCGGGGGGCAGTTGGGACAAGGCCTCGCCGCCGACTCACCGACACCCGTCGCGGTCACCGACCCGTCAGGCACGTCACCACTCACCGATGTCGTGTCCATCTCCGCGATGTGGGATCACACGTGCGCGGCTCTCGGCTCCGGTGAAGTCCGGTGCTGGGGTCTTGACGGGGGTCTCGGCGCTCCAGGGGCGCCTCTCCGCACCGGTGTGCCCGTGGTGGCGGTCGACGCGGCGAGCGGCGAGCCGTTGTCGGAGGTCGACTCCGTCGCCGGGGGTGCGTTCGCCTCGTGTGCCACGGCGAGCGGTGGCGCATGGTGCTGGGGCGCGAACGGATCCGGCGAGCTCGGCGACGGAACGCGCATCCACCGCAGAACCGCGAAGCGCGTGCTCACCCAGACCGGCGCACTCGTCGACGCCGCCAGCCTCTCGGCGGGATACAGCCACACATGTGCCGTCCTGACGACCGGCACGGCACGGTGCTGGGGGCAGAACCTCAACGGAGAGCTCGGGGACGGAACTCGCGTGTCCCGGACCCTGCCCGTGTCGGTCGTCGCACCCTGAGCACGTCGCACCCGTCCAGCGCGTTCGCGACGGAAACCTGCGGAATGCGGCGGATTCCCCGGGTTCTCTGAGGATCACGCGCCAAGCTGTCGGGCATGTCGTTCTCGGAGACCGTCCGCACGCCCAAGTTCTGGTTGATCGCCGTCCCCGTGGTGATCGTGCTCGCCGTCGTGGTGGGGCCGTTCGTCTACATCAACTTCATCAAGGAGGACGCGCCCGACCCGCTGACCTTCGACGACATCGGCACCACCACCACCACCGTGACCGGCGGGACCGACACGACGGCCGGCGGCGACGGCACGGCGGCGAGCGACGGCATCGAGGGCACCTGGGAGGTCGCCGCGGGATCGACCGCCGGCTACCGCGCCACCGAGGTGCTTTTCGGCCAGACCAACGAGGCCGCCGGCCGCACCGAGGACGTGACGGGCACCCTCGTCATCGAGGGCACCACCGCGTCCGAGGCGAGCTTCGAGGTCGACCTCACCACCCTCGAGAGCGACGAGGACCTCCGCGACGGCCAGGTGCAGAACCGCATCCTCGAGACCAGCCAGTTCCCGACCGCCACGTTCGAGCTCACCGGGCCGATCGACTTCGGCGAGGTGCCCGACGACCTCGTCGAGATCACCACCGAGGCCACCGGCGAGCTCACGGTGCACGGCGTCACCAAGGCGGTCACCTTCGACCTCACCGCCCGCCGCAACGGCGACGCCATCGAGGTCACCGGCTCGATCCCCATCACCTGGGCCGACTACGACATCAGCGACCCCAGCGGCGGCCCCGCCCAGGTCGAGGACGGCGGCGAGATGGAGTTCGCCCTCACCTTCTCGAAGGCCGCCTGAATCGACGCACACCGCCCGATCGTGGGCGATGGCCACGACGTCCGACGTCCCAGCGGCGAGGTCGGCGTCGGGATGACTACGGTCCGGCCCGTGACCGCACTGAGCATCGAGGTCGACCCCGCCGAGGCCGGGTTCGACGCCGGCCGCCTTGCCCGGATCGACGCCCACTTCCGCCGCTACGTCGACGAGAAGCGCCTGCCCGGCTGGCAGCTGGTGGTCACCCGTGGCGGCAAGCGGGTGCACGCGGCGCGCTACGGCCACCGCGACGTCGAGAACGGGCTGCCCGTCGAGGACGACACCGTCTTTCGCATCTACTCCATGACCAAGCCGATCACCTCGGTGGCGGCGATGATGCTCTACGAGGAGGGCGCGTTCGAGCTGAAGGACCCGGTCGAGCGCTGGATCCCCTCGTTCGCCGACGCCCGGCTGTTCACCGGCGGCACCGCCGAGAACCCGACGACTGCGCCGGTCAGCGAGCCCGTGCGAGTGTGGCACCTGTTCACGCACACCGCCGGCCTCACCTACGGCTTCCACCACGTCCACGCCACCGACGAGCTGTACCGCAAGGCCGGCTTCGACTTCGGGCCACCCCGAGGCTACGACCTCGCCGCCTGCACCGACGCGTGGGCGACCCTGCCGCTCATCAACGAGCCCGGCACCCGGTTCAACTACTCGCACGCCACCGACGTGCTCGGCCGGCTGGTCGAGGTGATCGCCGATGTGCCCTTCGACCAGTTCCTCACCGAACGGGTGCTGCGCCCGCTCGGCATGCACGACACCGCGTTCTGGGCCGACGGCGACAAGGCCGAGCGGATGGGCGCGCTGTACGTGCCCCACGGCAAGCACCGCGAGATCCTGCGGTACGACCCCATCGGGGACGCCGCGCGACGGCCGCCGTCCTATCCCTCGGGGGGCGGCGGACTGGTGTCCACCGCCCACGACTACCTGCGGTTCTGCGAGATGCTGCGCCGGGGCGGCGAGCTCGACGGCGTCCGCCTGCTCGGGCCCCGCACCGTCGAGTTCATGACCACGAACCACCTGCCCGGCGGCGTCGACCTCGAGCACTTCGGCCAGTCGACCTTCGCCGAGACCGCCTACGACGGCGTGGGCTTCGGCCTGGGCTTCGCCGTGGTGCTCGACCCCGCCGCGGCCAAGGTGCCGTCGTCGGTCGGCGAGTACTCGTGGGGTGGCGCCGCGTCGACAGGCTTCTGGGTCGACCCGGTGGAGGACATCACCGCGGTCTTCCTCACCCAGCTCCTGCCCTCCAGCACCTACACCATCCGCGCCCAGTTCAAGCAGCTCGTGAAGCAGGCGTTGCTGGCCTAGGCCCTCCTTCGTCGGGCCGCCTTCGGCATCCGGTTCGGGCCACGAGCGGCTCCGCTCCGCTCCGCCACATCGCCAGTCGAGCGAGGGGTAGCGTCCCGCCCCATGACGAGCTACCTCGAGGTGTCCGAGCCGCGCGCCCACGTGCGCCAGCTCACCCTGAACCGGCCCGAGCGCATGAACGCCATGTCGTTCGACACGGTGACGCCACTGCGCGACGCCCTGCGCGAGGCCGGCGAGGACCACGACACCTGGGTGGTGGTCCTGACCGGCGCCGGCGCCGGCTTCTGCTCGGGCCTCGACCTGGAGGACGCCGGCATCCCGCCCGGCAGCGACGGCCTGCCGCTGTCGCGCCTGGCCATCCGGGCCATGGAGCACTTCAGCGACCTCGTGCCGATCATGCGGTCGCTGCCGCAGCCGGTGATCGCCGCGGTCAACGGACCGGCCATCGGCGGCGGCATGTGCCTGTCGATGGGCGCCGACATCCGCCTCGCCGCCGAGTCGGCCTACTGGCGCGCGGCCGGCATCAACAACGGCCTGGGGGCGGTCGAGCTCGGCCTCAGCTACACGCTCACCCGAGCCATCGGCGCCTCCCGCGCCTTCGAGATCTGCCTGTCCGGCCGCGACGTCCACGCCGACGAGGCCGAGCGCATCGGCCTCGTGTCGCGCACCGTGCCCGACGACGAGCTGCTCGACGCGACCTACGAGCTGGCCGAGCGCATCTGCGGCTTCTCCACCCACGGGGTGGCCATGACCAAGAAGGTGCTGTGGTCGTCGCTCGAGGTCGGCAGCCTGGAGGCGGCCATCGACATGGAGAACCGCAACCAGCTCCTCGTCCGGCTCACCACCCAGAACCTCGAGGAGTACATCCGCAGCCGGAAAGAGGGCCGCGAGCCGCGCTACCAGGACTGACCAGGTGGCGGGTCAGCCCTCCTCGGCGACCACCTGCTCGATGCGCTCGAGGGTGGCGGCCATGTTCTTGGCCGTCTCCTTGGACGCGAAGGCCTTGACCACCGGCTTCGTCAGCGCCGACTCCTGGCGGATGTCCCAGCTCTCGCGCACCCGGGTGCCGCCGTCGACCGGCTCGAGCTCGTAGCGCCAGATGCGGCCGCCGACCAGGCCACCGACCTTGCCGGGGCCACGGGTCTGCCAGGCGATGCGGCGGCCGGGCTCGAACTCGATCACCTTCGACACCATCGAGTACGGCAGGCCCATCTTCATGGACATGCCGAAGGTCGAGCCGAGGGCCAGCGGCTCGGGGTCGCCCTTGGCCGCCACCACGGTGCCCGACCCGTCGATGTCCTTGTGCCGGTTGGCGTCCGCGACCAGAGCGAAGATGGCCTCGGGCGGTGCCGGGATCACCCGCTCGACGGTGATGACGTCGGGGTCGGTGCTGACGTTCTGGGTGGGGTCGGTGGCGTCGCTCACGACCCCACGGTAGGCCTTAGGTGCCCGCGGGTGCCCGGTCCGGGCCCACCAGGCCGCGGAGAGCCAACAACGCCACCAGGTAGACGCCGAGGGCCACGAACAGCACGGTCTGGAAGCCGAAGGTCATGGCCAGCAGGGTGGTGAGCACGGAGCCCATCACCGAGGCGAAGCCGTTGACCGCCCAGCCCCACGCCACGTACTCGGATGGGTGGTCGGTCTTGGCCGCCACCGCGCCGAGGCCGAGGGGCATGAAGGTGCCGAGGCAGATCCCGAGGGGCGCAAGGACCGCGAAGGCCGTCACGATGCGCAGGCCGAGCGGCGCGGTGAGCAGCGCCTCGGTGAGCCACGGCAGCACGAAGGCGTAGAAGAGGGTCAGGGCCACCACCGAGCCGAGCAGGACGGGGATCACCCGGTGGGGACGGTCCTTGTAGCGCCCGCTCAGCAGGGCGCCGACGCCGGTGAACAGCAGGATCGACGCCAGCGTCACCGTCAACGAGTACGTGGGGTAGCCGAGGAACAGGGTGAGCTTCTGGATCAGGGTGATCTCGAAGAACAGGAATCCGAAGCCGAGGCAGGCGAAGTAGATCGCCGAGCGACCCTTCTGCGGGAGGGCCACGAAGATGTCGCGGATCGCCACGAAGGGCAGCAGCAGGAACACGGCGGCGAACACGGTGGCCACGAGCAGGAGCAGGAGCAGCACCCGCTCGCCGATGGCGACCTCGAGGTCGTCGCCGACCACCGACGTGGTGAAGTCGCCGAGCACCGTGCCGAACGACGCGAAGTGCCAGAAGAAGGGGCCGTCGTCGGTGATGGCGTCGATCTGGTAGGGGTACTCGTCGAAGAACGCCTCGAGCTCGTCGCCCTGGGCGGTGGCGAGCACGCTCACCGGTTCGCCCTCGACGGGCTGGCCCGGGGCGTAGCGGAGCTCGGCGCCCTCGATGGCCTCGAGGCCGGTGGTGAAGGCCTCGACCTCCTCGGGGGTGAAGGGCTCCTCCTTGACGAGGATGGTCGACAGCAGCGTGCCGAACCCCACCGCCGGGGTCGTGGCCACCATCAGGTGCTCGCTCGGGTCGTCGATGCCGCGGGCCTCGAGCGCGGCCCGGGCGGTGGCGACGTAGCGGGTGGTGCGGTTGGGCTTGTTCTCGTAGTCGAACTCGCCGAACTGGGCGGCGAGCACGCCGTCACCGCCGAGATGGTCGAAGCTGTCCTCGATCGCCTCCTTGGTGTACAGATAGCTCTCCGACAGCACGAAGGCGCCGGCGCTGGCCGCGTTGGTGGCGGCGTAGCTGTCGGGCGCCGGGAACCAGACGATGTCGTAGGTCTCGTCGCTGCGGGCGAGGAACGAGCGGCCGTCGCCGTTCACGTAGTTGACCCGGGGGTCCTCGGCGATGTTGCCGGCGTAGTCGGCGAAGCGGTCGCTGACGAGGCTGTGGGTGACCGGGTTGAGCTCGATGGCGTCGATGCTCTCGGTGTCGTAGTAGAGCGAGGCCAGGATCTCGTTGCCGCCGGCGGCGCCGATGATCATCACGTCCTCGGGCGCCTCGCCCGCCACCGCGAAGGGCAGGGAGCGCGGGTCGGTGTCGAAGCGGGTCAGGCCCTCGGGGTCGCCGTCGTAGGCGTAGATGGCCGAGCCGGGCAGGCCGTCGTGGTACAGCAGCTTGGTCTCGTCGGTGACCTGCACGGCGTCCACCCGGAACACCGGGCTCCAGGCCGAGTAGACGTTCTCCTTGCCCGAGACGTCCTCCTTCACGCCGTCGAGGGAGAGCGCGGGCAGGACGTCGGGGGCGACGACGCCGACGCCGAGGACCAGGGCCAGCACGACCCCGCCCACCTTGGCCACGGTGGCCCCCCGCCACGCCAACCGCAGGCCCACGAGGGCCAGCATCACACCGGCGAGGCACACGACCGACGGCGGGCCGATGGTGCTCACGAGGTAGACGACCACGAGGCAGGCCAGGCCGGCGCCGGCGAGGTCGGCGAAGTAGAGGCGACCGATGTTCTGGGACCGCCGCCCGAACAGGGTGGCGATCATGATGCCGATGGCCACGAACGAGGCGAAGAGCGAGAACGAGATGACCACGAGCGCGCCGAGGTTCTTGACCGAGGCCGCGGTGCCGTAGTCCCAGATCTTCAGCGTGTCGATCGGGGTGCGGGCCAGCACCACGTACCCGAGGCCGACGCTGAGGGCGCCGGCGAGCGACCCCCACATGATGATGGGCTGGGTCGCCGAGTGGCGCAGCCGCTTCGAGATGGTGACGAACACGCTGCCCGAGCCGATGCCGAGCAGGGCCAGGCCGATCACCAGGTACACCCAGTAGTAGAAGAGCTTGTACGAGATGATCCGGGTGTACGAGATCTCGATGAGCAGCCCCGCCATCGAGATCACGAAGATCTCGAGGTAGTAGCGGCGGGGGTCGCCGGCGTCGCGCTCCTCGTAGTCGTCGGGGTCGGCGTCGATGTGGACGCGCCCGTCAGACGGCTCGGGCTCGGGCTCGGACGTCTCGTCGATCACGGCGACGTCGCCGGTCACGTCCTCAGCGGGCTCGTCGGTGGGGTCAGCGGTGGAGGACAACCGGGCGAGCCTAGGAGCCACCCTGGGGGTGATCCAGTCGGCCCCACCGGTCCGGCGGCACGGCACCGGGCGCGTCCGGAGGCCCGGAGGGCGCCGGTAGGGTGCGGCCCGCTGCCTACACCTCGTCGGAGGCCCCGATGTCCCGTCTCGCCCGCACGTCCGTCGCTCTCGTCGCCGTCGTGGTGGTGCTCGCCCTCGCCGGCTGCTCGTCGTCGGACGAGTCCGCCGACGCCACCACGACCACCGCGCCGAGCACCTGCGACGCTGTGCAGGGGGTCGCCGACTCGGTCGCCACCCTGATCAGCTCCGACACGCTCGGCGGGGGCCGCGACGCCATCGAGGCCGCCCTGTCCGACGTCGAGTCCTCGCTGCAGGAGCTGGGCGACGTCGCCGGCGACGCCTTGAGCGACGACGTCGACACCCTCGCGCAGGCCTTCGACGACCTCGAGGCGGCGGTCGGCGACGTCGGCAGTGACGCCAGCGCCTCCGACATCGTGTCCTCGCTCACCGACAGCATCACCGCGGTGGTGCAGGCCGTCGACGGTCTCGTGGCCAGCGCCGGCGACGAGCTCGCCGACTGCTCGATCAGCCCTCCCACCACCGCCGCCGGCTGACCCACCGCCCACGCGGACGGGTCATGCTGGGGGCATGATCCGCTCCGACGACTCCGGCCGGGTGCGCCTCCTCACCCTCGACCGGCCCGACAAGCTCAACGCCTTCAACGACGCGCTCTACGACGCCACGGCGGCGGCGCTCCGCGACGCCGCCGCGGACCCCGGTGTCGCCGTGGTGGTGATCACCGGCGAGGGCCGTGCGTTCTCGACCGGCACCGACGTCACCGAGATGTCGGCGCTGGCGTCGGGCGAGTCGTCAGGCGAGGCCCACGGCTTCCCGGGGCTCGTCGACGCCCTCGTCACCTTTCCGAAGCCGCTGCTCTGCGCCGTGAACGGGCTCGCGCTCGGGATCGGCGCGACCATGCTCGGGTACGCCGACCTGGTGCTCATGTCGACCGAGGCCCGCATCCGGTGCCCGTTCACCGACCTGGCGGTGGCGCCGGAGGCGGCCAGCAGCGTGACCTTCCCCGCACTGCTCGGCCGTCAGGACGCCGCCTGGGTCCTGCTCAGCTCGGAGTGGTTCAGCGCCGAGGAGTGCCGCGAGATGGGTCTGGCGTGGAAGGTGTGCGCCCCCGAGGACCTGCTCTCCGAGACCATGGCTCGGGCCGCGCTGCTGGCCTCGAAGCCCATCGCCTCGCTCATCGAGACCAAGCGCACGTACACCGCCGGCCTACGCGAGCTCGTGGCCGCGGCCCGGGCCCGCGAGGACCACGCCTTCGTGCGCCTGCTCGGCCAGCCCGCCAACATCGAGGCCTTCACCGCCATGTTCGAGAAGCGCCCTGCCGACTTCGCTGCGGTCGACGCCGCCCACCCGGTCGACACCGCCCGCCACGCGAGCGACGACGCCCCGTGAGAGACGTCCCGGTGTGCGGGGCAACCGAGCCCGCGAGCCGAACGGCCACGAACCGCGCGGGGCGACGAGCTCCGGGGCGGACCTCGAGGGAATGCCAGTCACCGGTGACTGGCATCTCCTCCAACGAAGGGATCGCGGGGCGGCGAGACGGCCACTCGACCGCGGGACGTGAGCGCAGGGCCAGGATGGAACATGTGGCGCCCGCCGGCGGTTGCCAACCCCGATGACCGGCCTCGGCCTCCCGCTCTCGATCCTCGACCTCGCCCCGGTAGCCGAGGGGTCGACGCCGGCCGAGGCGCTGGCGGCGACCGCCGACTACGCCCGGGCGGTCGAGGCGCTCGGCTACCGCCGCTACTGGGTGGCCGAGCACCACGGCATGCCGGGCATCGCCAGCTCGGCGCCGCCGGTGCTGCTGGCCCACGTGGCCGCCGCCACCCGCACCATCCGCCTCGGCTCCGGCGGCGTCATGCTCCCGAACCACGCTCCCCTCGTCGTCGCCGAGCAGTTCGGGATGCTCGAGGCCCTGCACCCGGGCCGCATCGACCTCGGCCTCGGCCGGGCGCCGGGCACCGACCCGGTCACCGCCCACGCCATCCGCCGCCAGCGCGTCGACGGGCCCGACGGGTTCCCGAGCCAGCTCGCCGAGCTGGTCGGCTACTTCGACGGCACCATCCCCGCGGACCACCCCTTCTCGCGCATCGAGGCCACGCCCGCCCACGGGTACCGGCCCGAGATCTGGCTGCTCGGCTCCAGCGACTTCAGCGCCACCCTGGCGGGCCGGCTGGGGCTCCCCTTCTCGTTCGCGTACCACTTCGCCCCAGCGGGCCTCGACACCGCGCTGGCCGCCTACCGGGATGCCTTCGATCCCTCCGACGACTGCCCCGAGCCCCACGTGATGCTCGGCGTCTCGGTCGTGTGCGCAGAGACCGACGAGCACGCCCGGTGGCTCGCGGCACCCGGCGGCCTCGCCTTCCTGCGCCTGCGCCAGGGCCGGCCCGGCCGCTACCCGACGCCCGAGGAGGCCGCCGAGCGCCAGCTGACCCCGGTGGAGAAGGAGGCCATCCGGGGCTGGACCGGCTCGCACGTCGTCGGCACGCCCGAGGCGGTCGTCACCGCGCTCTCGGCCCTGGTCGAGCGCACCGGAGTCCAAGAGCTCATGCTGTCGACCATGATCACCGACCCTGCCGAGCGCCGGCGCTCGGCGGCGCTCGTCGCCGCGGCGGCGGGCCTGATCCCGGCCGGGGCGGCTGCCGGAGCCGGCCCGGGCTGAGTGCTCGCCACCGCCCGCCTCGAGCGCTTCGCGGTGGTCACCTTCGACGCGGACCCCGCTGCGCTTCGCCGCCTGCTCCCGCCCGGGGTCGAGATCGACCTCCCGCTCGTCTCGGCGGTCGCCTACCGCTACGTCGGGCTCGGCCTGCGGGGCCTGCCCGTGCCCCGCCTGTCGGGCGACCAGGTGCACCTGCGGGCCTACGTGCGGGTCCGTGACGAGCGGGGCGTGTGGTTCCTCCGCACCGTCCAGGACAGTCCCCTGGCCGGCCTCCCCCGCCGACTCTGGGGGATGCCGTGGGAACGCGGCGCGGTCGCCATCGACGAGGAACCGTCGGGGTGGGTGCGGGTGGCGTCCTCGGGCATCGACGTCGAGGTCGCGACCTGCCCCGAGGGCGCGCCGGAGCCGCCACCCCAGGTGGCCTCGGCCACCGTGGGCTGGTTCCTCGGTCGCCGTGGCGTCCGCCGCTTCTCCGTGGCCTTCGCCGACGACGGCGTCGTCGCCGGCCGCGCTCTCCGGGCCCGGGTGCACGCCTTCGAGGACTGCGGACTGTCGAACGCCGGGCAACCGCCGCAATCCGCGTTCCGCCACGCCGACACCGACATCGCCATCCACCTCCCACCACGCACCGTCTCGCCCGCGTGACGCCACGCCGTCCCGGAGGGCCGGAGATCTCGGCGCTCGGAGTGGCGTGGAGTGGTGAGGACGGTGGGGGACCCGAACCGTCGCACCGTTCCACCGGCGCACCCGGGCGGGGCCGGAGCCCGGCGACGACGGCTCCCGGCCCGGATGAGGGGCCTCCGTGCCGTTCAGCCAGTGAAAGGGTCGAGGCCCATCTGCTCGCGGACGGTGACCACGGGCGGGTTGGTGAGGGTGCGGCGCTGCCAGTTGGCGCCGTCGACCACGAGGGTGTGCCCGCTGATGAAGCGGGCGTAGGGCGAGGCCAGGAAGGTGGCGGCCCAGCCGAGCTCCTGGCGCTGGCCGACCCGCAGCGCCGGCTGGCACACGTCCTTGTCGTGGGTGCGGTCGAGGCTGCCGGTGATGTCGGCGGTCATGTCCTCGTGGGGGAACAGGCCGGGCACGAGCGCGTTCACCTGGATCCCGTACGGGCCCCACTCGACCGCCAGCGTCTCGGTGAGGTTGACCACGCCGGCCTTGGCCGCCGCGGAATGGGCGAAGCCGGGGCCGCCGGTCCAGGCGTAGGAGGCGGCGATGTTGACGATCGACGCCGGCGTGCCCGCCGCCAGGTGGCGGCGGCCGAACTCCCGGGCGCAGAAGAACGTGCCGTTCAGGGTGATGTCGACCACCGTGCGCCAGGCGTTCGGCGACATGTCCTCGGCCGGCACCGGGAAGTTGGCGGCGGCGTTGTTGATCAGCACCGCGGGCAGGCCGTACGCAGCCTCGGCGGCGTCGAAGGCCGCGGCGATGGCCTCGGGGTCGCGGATGTCGCAGGCGACGGTGGTCACGGGCGCACCGAGTCCCTCGAGGGCCTCGGTCGCGGCCTCGAGGTGCTCGGGCTTGCGGCTGGCCACGACCAGCGACGCCCCCAGCCGGGCGAACTCGGCGGCGATGGCCTTGCCCAGCCCCGTCCCCCCGCCGGTCACGAACACGCACACCCCGTCGAACGTGCCCGGCACGAGCGCGGTCGCGCCCGGCGCCGGCGGCGGCGTCAAACCTCGCTTCTCAGCCACGGTGCTCTCCCTCCAGCCGCACGCCGGCAACTCGAACTGGCTCCCGATTTCGGTGCCATGGCACCGAAATCGGGAGCCAGAACGGGCGAGGTCGGCGCACGCTCTCGGTCACGGTCAGCTCCCCTGGTAGCGAGGCTCGCGGCCCTCGGCGTGGGCGGCCCGGAACTCGGCGAAGTCGTCGCTGCGGTTGATCATGGTCTGGTAGACGGCCTGGTCGGCCATGGACGACTTCACCTCGGGCACGGTGAGGTGGCGGATCACGTCGCGGGCGAGGCGCACCGACAGCAGCGGCGCCTTGGCGACCTGGTGGGCCATCTCCAGGCACACCTCGTCGAGGCCCTCGGCCGGGACGATGCGGCTGACGACGCCGTGCTGGAACGCCTCGTCGGCGTCCATCACCCGGCCGGTGAGGACGAGGTCGCTCACCACGCCCGGCCCGCACATCTGGTGGAGGACGGCCACCCCACCGGTGTCGGGGATGACCCCGTGGGTCAGCTCAGGCAGGCGGAACCGGGTGCCCTCGGCCGCGACCCGCAGGTCGCAGAGCAGCGCCCGCTGGAACGACCCGCCCATGACCCAGCCCTTGCACGCCACGATCACCGGGGCGTCGAGCTCCCAGAGCTGCTGGATGCCGCGGTGGCCCCGCCGCATGAGCTCGGTGTGGGGCAGGTCGACGGTGTGGTTGCCGATCGACGCCACGTCACGGCCCGACGAGAAGCTCTTGCCCTCGCCCCGCCACACCACCGCCCGCACCTCGGGGCCCCGGGCCCGCAGCTCCTCGAGGGCCTCGAACAGGGCCTGGTCCATGTCGTCGTCGAACGCGTTGTGCTTGTCCGGGTTGTCGTTGGTGAGGACGGCGACAGGGCCGTCGATCTCCAGGTGCAGTCGCTCGCTGGCCACTCGTGCCCTCCCTCTGGTCCGAGCGGCGAACCTAGTGCAGCACCGCGGCGCGGTCAGGAGCGCCCGTAGAGCCGGACGAACGCGTCGACCGCGGCGCGGACGCGCACGTCGATCTCCGCGGCGGTCGGCTCTCCGGCGCCGAGGGCCGACCGGATCTGCTGGTGACCCACGATGCCGCCGAAGAACTGCTCGGCGGCGACCTGGGGGTCGGGGACGTCGACCTCGCCCGCCGCCGAGCGATCTGCCAACAACGCCAGCAGCCGACGGTAGCTGGTGGCCGGACCGCGCTCGAACAGCGCCCGGGCCAGCTCCGGGAAGCGGTTGTACTCCCCCATGGCCATCCGCAACAGCACGGTGACCCGGGGATCGAGGGCCGCGGCGGCGACGTCGCGTCCGATGCGATCGAGCGCCTCGGCCAGTCCGAGCCCGGCGAGGTCGTCGACGTCGGGCGCCGACTCGGTCCCGGCGCGCACCTCGTCGATCAGCGCCTCGAACAGCTCCTCTTTCGACGAGAAGTAGCGGTAGAGGGTGGCCTTCGACCCACCCGCCTCGGCCACCACCTGGTCCATGGTGACGCCGTGGTAGCCGTGCTCGGCGAAGAGCCGGAGGGCGACCTCGGTGTAGTGGGTCCGTCGGTCCATGGGATGAAACTGTACCGTACCGTTTGACAAGCGGCGAAACGAAACCGTACAGTTCTGTCCATGGACACCTCCAACGTCATGCGTGCCAGTGAGGCCCTGGCCTTCACCACGACCCCGACCGACCACCTGCGCTTCCTCGTCGCCGGCGACGACGAGCGCCCCGACATCACCGACGAGCGGCTCGCTCCCGGCGACGGCCCCCCGCTGCACCGCCACCCCTGGGTGACCTGGGAAGTGGTGGTCGAGGGCCGCGTGCGGGCCCGCGTGGGCGACGAGACCCACGAGCTGGGCCCCGGCGACCTCCTCTTCACCCCGCCCGACGTGCCCCATACGTTCATGGCGCTGACCGAGGCCCGACTCATCGGGGTCAACTGGCCCGGTGGCTTCCACCACCTCTACGCCAAGCTGGCCGCCGCCTTCACCGGTGACGGCCCGCCGGACTTCGCCGCCATGGGTGCGGCCGCGGCCGAGCACGGCGCCGAGATCCTCGGCCCTCCGCTCGCCGTGCTCGAGGGGGGTGCGTCGTGACCGCCGCCACCATGACCGCAACCGCCTCGGCGCACGACGACACGGACCGCGCCGCGGACCGAACCGCCGGCCTGATCGCACTGGTCTCGGCACCCATCGGGCTACTGAGCCTCGTCGCGGTGTTGGCGGCCGCCGACTGGGACGCGGAGATCTTCGAGACCCCGGTCACCCTGCTGGCCCAGGGCAGCGGCGCCGCCGACGGCGTGCGGTGGGCCATGGTGCTCGACATCCTCGGCTACTACGCGCTGATGGTTCCTGCGCTCCTGGCTCTTCGTCGTCACCTGGGTCGACGCGATCCGGCCCTCGCACAGTTGGGATCGACCGCGGGGCTCGCGTACCTGGTCACCGGCGCGGTCGGCGCCGCAGTGCTGGCGGTCACCTGGCCGCTCGCCCTCGACCAGATCGACGGTGCCGGCCCGAGCGAGGCCGCCGCGATCACCGCCACCTTCGAGGCCATCAGCGAGGCGGTGATCTTCGGTCTCTGGAACCTGCTCGGCTCCCTGGCAGCCGCCGTGTGGCTGCTCGTCACCGCACGACTCACGTGGACGGCGCGCCGCAGCTTCGCCGTCCTGTCGGCCGTCGTCGGCGTGGCCGGCGCCCTCGACGCCCTCGGCGTGGCCCTCGACGCCCCGGGCCTCTCGGCCGTGCCGCTCCAGGTGTACCTCTACGGCCTGCTGGTCTGGGCGGTGTGGCTGGGCGCGCTCTTGTGGCGCCGCCAGCCGATCGTGTCGTGACCCGTGGTCAGGGGGCGGGGATCGAGCCGCCGTCGGTGCGGTCGAGGCGGAAGACGCGGATGTCGCGGCCGCTGCGCTGCTGGTAGCCGTCGTAGTTCGGCCAGAGGGCGAGGAGCTTGGGCCAGACCTCCGCCTTCTCGTCGGCGTCGAGCAGGGCGGCCGTCACCGGGAAGGTCTCCTTCTCGTAGGTGACCGTCGCCTGCGGCGTCTTGATCAGGTTGCCCGTCCAGGCCGGGTGCTTCTCCCGACCGAAGTTGCTGCCCACCAGGTAGAGCACGTCGCCGTCGGGGATGGTCGCCAGCGGCACCCGGCGCTCCTCCCCCGTCTTCGCGCCCACGGTGATGAGCATGAGGATGGGCAGGACCTTCTTGTTGCCGGTCAGCACCCAGCGTCCGCCGCTGAGCCGGTAGACCGCCCGGTCGAGGTTGGTGACGATGGGTGGGGCGATCCGAGCGAAGGCGCGGGTCGACGACAGCGTCGACATGGCCCGCCCGAACCAGCCCTGGGGGCCCTGGGGTCCCTCAGGGCGGGCGGGATCGGTCATCGTCCCGGGCGTCAGCCGCCGAGGACGATGGTCTGGATCTCGGTGAACTCCTCGATGCCCTCGGGCCCGAGCTCGCGCCCGACGCCCGACGCCTTGAAGCCGCCGAACGGGCTGTGGAGGTCGATCACCACGCCGGTGTTCACGCCGTACGTGCCGGTGCGCACGCCCTTGGCCACGTTGATGCCGCGCTCGCGATCCGCGGTCCAGACCGAGCCCGACAGGCCGTACTCGGACTCGTTGGCGATGCGGACGGCGTCGGCCTCGTCCTCATAGGCGATGACCGACACGACCGGCCCGAAGATCTCCTCGCGGGCGATGGTCATCTCGTTGGTCACGTCGGCGAACACGGTGGGCTCGACGAACCAGCCCGTGTCCAGGCCGGACGGGCGGCCACCGCCGACGACGACGCGGGCGCCCTCCTTGCGCCCGGCCTCGAGGTAGCCCTCGACGCGCTCGCGCTGGCGCTCGGCGACGAGCGGCCCGACCTCGACCTCGGGGTCGGCGGGGTCACCGACCTTCTGGGCGCCGACCGCGGCGGCGAGGGCCTCGACGACCTCGTCGTAGCGGCTGCGGGGAGCGAGCACGCGGGTCTGGGCCACGCAGGCCTGGCCGTTGTTCATCATCGCCGCGGGCATGAGCTCGGGGATGGCGGCGTCGAGGTCGGCGTCGTCGAGGATCACCGCGGCGGACTTGCCGCCGAGCTCGAGGGTGCAGCGCTTGAGCTGCTCGCCGCAGATGGCGCCGACCTTGCGCCCCGCGGCGGTGCTGCCGGTGAAGCTCACCTTGTCGACGCCGGGGTGGCGGACGAGGTGCTCGCCGGCCTCACGGCCGCCGGCGACGATGTTGACCACGCCCGGGGGCAGGTCGACCGACTGGATGACCTCGGCCAGCAGGTAGCTGTCGAACGGGGTCTCCGGGGCGGGCTTGAGCACCATGGTCGAGCCCGAGGCCAGGGCGGCGCCCAGCTTCATCATGGAGATGAACAGCGGCACGTTCCACGGCACGATGCCGGCGGCCACGCCGACCGGCGCCTTGTTCACGAGGACCGGGCCCATCATCCCCTGGCGCTCCTCCACGAAGGGGAACGACTCGGTGGCGTTGGCGAAGCCGTCGAGCACCATGGTGGCGGCGAGCACCTGGCCCATCATCGAGAAGGTGGCGGGGGCGCCGTTCTCCTTGGTGATGGTCTCGGCGAACTCGCCCATGCGGGCCTGGATGCCCTGCGACAGCGCCCGCAGCACCTCGGCGCGCTCCTTGGCCGAGGTCTGCGGCCACGGACCGTGGTCGAACGCCTCACGGGCGGCGGCCACGGCGCGGTCCATGTCGGCCTCGGTGCCCTCGGGCACGACCGCCACGGTCTCGAGGGTGGCGGGGTTGGTGACCGTGAAGGTCTTCGTGCTCGCGGGGGCGACCCACTCGCCTCCGATGAACAGAACGTCGCGGGTTTCCATGGGTGGGGTGCTCCTCCGTAGAACAGGTTTCAGTCGATGCTACCGACCCCCTCGCATGGGTGGGGCACGGGCCACCGTGCCAAAGTGTCGCAGCCGACGAACGACCGAGGAGCCCGCTCGAGCCATGGCCCGACCCTTCACCTTCGCCGACACCATCGAGGTGATCGCCGACGCCGTGCCCGACAACATGGCGATCATCACGGAGAACCGCCGGCTCACGTTCCGCGAGCTCGACGACCGTGCGACCCGGCTGGCCCACGCACTGGCCGCCCGGGGCGTCGGCGCCGGCGATCACGTCGGCCTCTACCTGCACAACGGCACCGAGTACGTCGAGGGCATGCTCGGCTGCTGGAAGATCCGGGCCGTCCCGGTCAACGTCAACTACCGCTACGTCGAGGACGAGCTGGTCTACCTCTTCGACGACGCCGACCTCGTCTCGGTCGTCCACCACCGAGAGTTCGCCCCCACCATCGCCGCGGTCACCGACCGCGTCCCCGGCGTCACCAGCTTCCTCTACGTCGAGGACGGTTCCGGCGTCGACGTCAGCGGGCTCGACACGCCCGCGCATCCCGTCGCGGAGTACGAGGCGGCGCTGGCCGAGCAGTCCACCGAGCGGGACTTCGCCGAGCGGTCGGGTGACGACCTCTACATCCTCTACACCGGGGGCACGACGGGCATGCCCAAGGGCGTGATGTGGCGCCAGGAGGACATCTTCTTCGCGGCCATGGACGGCTCGGCCATGGGAGTGGCGCCCAAGCCCGACACTCCTGAGGACCTCGCCGAGCGCGTGAAGCTCTCGGGCGGCACCCTGACCATGGCCACCGCCGCCCCGCTCATGCACGGCGCCGCCCAGTGGGCGACGTTCATCTGCCTGCACTCGGGCAGCGCGATGGTGCTGCCGTCGACCCACAAGTTCGACCCCGCCAAGATCTGGCGCACCGTGTGCGACGAGAAGGTCATGACCATGACCGTCGTGGGTGACGCCATGGCCCGGCCGCTGGTGGAGGAGCTGGTCGCCCACCGCGACGACTACGACCTGTCCAACTTCTTCGCCCTCGGCTCGGGGGGCGCCATCCTGTCCGCCGGGGTCAAGCAACAGCTGCTCGACGTCCTGCCCAACCTCATCATCAACGACAGCTTCGGAGCGTCGGAGACGGGGGCGCAGGGCACCGCGGTGGGCGCCTCGAAGGAGGGCCACCCGCAGTTCGCGGTCACGCCGTCGACCAACGTGCTGGACGAGGACCTCGAGCCGATCGAGCCCGGTTCGGGCGAGCGGGGCCTGCTGGCCCGCACCGGCCACATCCCCCTCGGCTACTACAAGGCCGAGGCCAAGACCGCGGAGACCTTCAAGGTCGACCGCCACGGCGTGCGCTGGGTGATCCCGGGCGACTGGGCGACCGTCGAGGCGGACGGCTCGATCACGCTGTTCGGCCGCGGCTCGGTCTCCATCAACTCCGGCGGCGAGAAGATCTTCCCCGAGGAGGTCGAGGCCGCGCTGAAGAGCCACCCGCAGGTGTTCGACGCGGTGGTCGTGGGCGTGCCCGACGAGCGCTTCGGCGAGCGGGTCACCGCCGTGGTGGCGCCCCGGCCCGGCGAGACGCCAACCCTGGCCGACCTGGCCGAGCACTGCCGCACCAAGATCGCCGGCTACAAGGTGCCCCGCGAGCTCCACCTGGTCGACGCCATCACCCGCTCGCCGAGCGGCAAGGCGGACTACCGCTGGGCCAAGCAGACGGCCAAGGACACGCCCGCCGCCGACTGAAGACCGCATTGGAGGAAATAGCTGTCACATGTCGCAGCTATTTCCTCCAGACAGGCTGACTGGCGGGCGAGGTGAGGCTCAGGCGCGCTGGTCCTCGGGGACCAACACGCAGTGGGTGCCCCGGTAGATCGTGGGCATGCACTTGTTGCAGTGCACGCACAGCGACTCGGTCGTCGCCCCGGAGGCGAGCTTGGCCACCAGGTCGGGCTCGCGCAGCAGACCACGGCCCATGGCCACGAAGTCGAAGCCCTCGGCCATGGCCTGGTCGATCGTCTCCCGCTTGGTGATGCCGCCGAGCAGGATCAGCGGGAGGTCGACGGCGTCGCGGAACTGGCGGGCGTAGGGCAGGAAGTACGCCTCCTCGAAGGGGTACTCCGGCAGGAACCGGCCGCCCAGCACCTTGAACGCAGGGCGCACGAACTTCGGCATCGACCGGGCCATCTCGCGCACGGGCGCCTCGCCGCGGAACAGGTACATCGGGTTCTGGAGCGAGCTGCCGCCCGTGAGCTCCACCGCGTCGAGGTGGCCGTCGGCCTCCAGCATCCGGACGAACGGCACGCTCTCGTCGAGCCAGAAGCCGCCCGGCACGCCGTCGGCCATGTTCACCTTGGCCAGCACCGCCACGTCGGCCCCGGACGCCTCGACCGCCTCGCGCACCGCCGCGACGATCGCCCGCGGGAACCGCGCCCGGTTCTCGAGGCGGCCGCCCCACTCGTCGGTCCGCTTGTTGATCCTGAGGCTGAGGAACTCGCTCGGCAGGTAGCCGTGACCCAGGTGGATCTCGATGGCGTCGAAGCCCCCGTCGACCACGATGCGGGCGGCGGCGGCGAAGTCGGCGGTGATGCGGGCGATGTCGTCCGCGTTCACCGCCCGGGTGCGGCGCATGGCCAGCGGGCTGAACATGGGTGACGGCGACAGGCCCTGGTAGCCGGCTCCCGCCGCGACCGCGCCGGCGTGGCCGATCTGGGCGGAGACCTTGGCGCCCTCGGTGTGGGCGGCGTCGGCGAGGCGCTGGAGGCCCGGCACCGCCTCCCGGCTCAGGATGATCTCGTTGGGGGTGCCGCACCCTTCGGGGGACACGGCGCAGTAGGCCACGGTGGTGAGGGCCACGCCGCCCGCGGCCATGGCCCGGTGGAACTCGATCAGGCGCTCCGAGACCACGTGGTCGAAGGTCATGCCCTCGAAGGTCGCGGCCTTGACGATGCGGTTGCGCAGGGTCAGCGGGCCGAGCTCGGCCGGGGCGAAGGGGTCAGGGGCGGCGCGGGTGGGCACGAGTCCTCGATTCCGGGAGGAAATGCGACATCCGCATTCTCCCCCGCGACTCGACCGGGTAGTGACGGCGGGTCCCGTGCGTCGAGGCTCAGGCCGCCGCTCAGGGCGCGTTCGACTTCCTCTTCGCCACGGACAACAACTGCAACGCCTACGCCAACGCCCGCCGCCTCGGCGTCATGTACATCATCTGGAACCGGCGGATGTTCCGCATGTACGACACCGACCGCGGGTGGACGCCCTACTCGGGCCCGTCGCCCCACACCGACCACGTCCACTTCAGCCTCACCCGCGACGGCGGCGCGGGGCGGGTGAGCTACTGGTCCCGCACGTACCACGCTCCCCGGTTCCGCGCCGCGGATCGCAACGTGGTGGGCTTCTCGGCGAACCCGGACTTCGACCGCGCCGCGACCGGCGACTTCGACGGCGACGGGCGCGACGACGTGCTGTGGTACCGGCCGGGTGGTGAGGACGACCGCATCTGGTGGGCGGCCGGCGGGGGGAGGTTCACCAACGACGTGCGCCGGGTCGGCGGCGACTACCGGGTCTTCACCGGCGACTTCAACGGTGACTGCCGCGACGACATCTTCTGGTACGGCCCGGGTCGCCACCGCGACGCGATCTGGCTCGGGACCCCGGGCAGGACCTTCCGGCACCTCGACGTCACCGTCGGCGGCGACTACCAGCCAGTGGTCGGCGACTTCAACGGCGACCGGGCCGAGGACATCTTCTGGTACCGCCCGGGCGCCCCGACCGACCCGGTGTGGTTCGGGACGATCTACGGACGCTTCGTCGGGCGCACCGAGCGGGCCGACGGCCACCACGAGCCCTTCGCGGGCGACTTCGACGGCGACGGCCGCGACGACATCTTCTGGTACGGGCCCGGAGGCCAGGCCGACCGGATCTGGCGCGGGACCAGGAACAACCGGTTCGCGCCGGAGTCGACCGACGCGCCCCATGACGCCGTCCCCGTCGTCGGCGACTACAACGCCGACGGCCGGGCCGACGTGTTCTGGTACGGGTCGGGCGACCTCCCGGACACCATCTGGCTGGGCACCGCCAACCGCGGCTTCCTCGGCAACACCGTGAACATGCCCGGCGTGTTCGCGGTGTCGGTGGCCGGCGACTTCGACGGCAACGGGCGCGACGACGTGCTCTTCCACGACGACCCCGAACGCCGCAACCGCCTCTGGCTCTACTGAAGGCTCCTGGCCGTCGCCGGCCGGTACGGTCCCGGCCGTGCGCGTCCTGGTGCCCGTCCCCGACCACGACGTCGATGTCACCGAGGTCGCCGTGCCGTGGAAGCTGCTGACCGAGGCCGGCCACGAGGTCGTGTTCGCCACCGAGCGGGCGGGGACCGTCCCCGAGGCCGACCCCCGGTTGCTCGACGGCGTGATCTTCGGCCGGCTCGGCGCCGCCGCCGAGCCCAAGGCGTTCCACCGGGAGCTGGTCCGGTCGCCGGCGTGGCGGGACCCCGAGGGGTGGATCGACCTGCGGGTCGAGGAGTTCGACGCGCTGCTCCTCCCGGGGGGCCACGCCCCCCGCATGCGCCAGTACCTGGGCGCCCCGGTGCTGCACCACCGCGTCGCCGAGTTCTGGGCGCTCGATCGCCCGGTGGCGGCGATCTGCCACGGCGTGCTCGTGCTGGCCCGATCGAACGACGACCACGGGCGCAGCCTCTTGGCCGACCGCCGCACGACCTGCCTGCCCAAGTACCTCGAGCGCACCGCGTTCTACGCCACCGCATGGCGCCTCGGCCGCTACTACCGCACCTATCCCGCCTACGTGGAGGACGAGGTTCGCGCCGCGCTCGTCGACCCCGACCGACAGTTCGAACGCGGCCCCCGCGCCGGGCTGCGACGCGGCACCCGCGCCGACCACGGGCCCGCCTTCGTCGTGGAGGACGGCCGCTACCTGTCCGCCCGCTGGCCCGGCGACGCCTACCTCTTCGCCGAGCGCTTCGCCGCCCTGCTCGACTCCTAAGGTGGGCACCATGGCACGGATCGTGGTGGGCGTCGATGCCTCCGACGGCGCCCGCCGGGCGCTCGTCTGGGCCCTGCGTGAAGGGGCGCTGCGCGCGGCCACGGTGGAGGTCGTCGGCGCCTGGAGCTACCTCGACCAGGCCCCCCTGAGCGGCCACGACTTCACGCCCGACTTCGGCGAGGACGACGCTCTCGCCGCGCTGGCCGCCATCGTCGAGGACGCGCGGGCCGAGGACGAGACCCTCGGCGACGTCGAGGTCACGTTGACCGCGACCAACGACCGACCGGCGCGTGCGCTGCTCGCCGCCGCCGACGGCGCCGAGTTGGTCGTCGTCGGTGCCCGCGGCCTCGGCGCGGTCAAGGGACTGCTGCTGGGCTCGGTGAGCCACCAGGTGGTCGAGCACAGCCCGGTCCCCGTCGTGGTCGTCCACGCCCGGGACTGACCAGGGCCGCCCCCGTTCATCCCGAACTGGCTCCCGATCTCGGTGCGATGGCCCCGAAATCGGGAGCCGGAACGGCGGGGTCAGGCCCGAGCGTCGACCGCGGCGAAGAACGCCTCGGCGTAGTGGTGCGTCGGGCGCACCATGAGGTCGACCGCCTCGATCACCGCGTTCTCCGCGCCGTGCTCGCGCAGCAGGCGCAGCACCTCGTGCACGTCGGCGATGGCCAGGTGGCCGTCGAGCTCGGTGCCCCGCTCGGCCTCGATCCAGGCGCTGTCGAGCAGCACGCCGTCGAGCGCGGCACGCGCCTCGGCGCCGGCCACGGGGAAGTGTGCCCGCACCACCCGCGTCTCGCCGGCGGCCAGCGCGGACTCGATCAGGTCGACGACCTGCGTGAACGCGCGGCGCCGGGCCGCGCTCCACGCCGACGGATCGGTGGCCGCCACCAGGCAGGCCTGGGACCGCAGCGCCCGCCCGCCGTCGATCTGCTTGAGCCCGTTCGCCTCCAGGGTGGTGCCCGTCGAGGTGAGGTCGACGATGATGTCGGCCGTGCCGGCCTTGGGGGCGCCCTCGGTGGCGCCCAGCGAGGCCACGAGGCGGTAGTCGCTGAAGCCGGACCGGGCGAAGTGGGCCCGCGTGAGGTTCGGGAACTTGGTGGCCACCCGCAACACCCGCCCGTGCTCGTGGCGGATGTCGGCCGCGACCTCGACGAGGTCGTCCATGGTGGTGACGTCGAGCCAGATCGCCGGGACGCCGACGACCAGATCGGCGCGGCCGAAGGCGAGATCGCCGATGACGACCTCGACCGGGCCGGGGGTGCCCGGGTCGGCGTTGGCCTCGCTCACCAGGTCGAGCCCGGTGATGCCGGCGTGGGCCTGGCCCGAGGCGATGAGCTCGGGGATCTCGTCGGCCCGCGAGAGCAGCACCTCGACGCCCGGCAGCCCCGCCATCCGCGCCGCGTAGGAGCGCCCGCCCCGCTTGATCGGGATGAAGCACCGGTCGAGTAGGCCGAGGGTGCCGTCGTGCAGCGACCCCTTGGCCACGACGCAGAGGACCAGCACGTCGTCGCTCATCAAGACGCCTCCTCGGCGCCCGCGGGCGAGCCGTGGAGCTGGAGCTGCACCCGCTCGAGGCCGAGCGAGAACCCGACGGCGGGCACCGGGGCGGTGCCGCCCACGGACTCGACCAGGTCGTCGTAACGGCCCCCGCCGCACAGCTGGCTCTCGGCCGAGTCGGTGCCGTCGTGGATCTCGAACACGAAGCCCGTGTAGTAGTGGATGCCCCGGCCCATCCGGGGGCGCAGCCGCACCCCGGCGGGATCGAGGCCCCGCTCGGCGAGCAGGTCGGCGCGGCGGTCCCAGCCGTCCACGACGGCGGCGAGCGCCGGCGAGCCCGCCCGTTCGGCGATGGCCCGCACGGAGGCGAGACCCTCGGCCAACGGTGCGTCGACGGCGACCACGGCCGCCAGCGCCTCGGCCAGCGCGGGCTCGATGGGCCCACGGGCCTCGGCGCGGTTGAGCAGGCGGCGGGCGATCTCCTCGGGCGAGCGGACCCCGATGTGCTCGGGCCCGGCGGCGGTGAGGATGCGGCCGAGCAGGGCGTCGCGCTGGGCGGCCGGCGTGCGGTCGAGCAGGGCCACGACCTCGTCACCGGACTCCCCCGTCGGCCCGCCGCCGTCGTCCTGGGCGTCCGCCAGGTCTCGGGCGGCCTCGAGCTCGCGCTCGAGCGCGGCCCAGTCGGGCGCGGCCCGGGTGAGCCGCACCCGCCAGCCAGGGGCGAGGCGCTCGTCGCCGAGCAGGGCCCCGAAGAAGGACACGTCACCCACCTCGACCTGCAGCCCGTCGAGGCCGTAGGAGCGGAGCAGACCGTGGGCCAGGGCGAGGATCTCGGCGTCCGCCGCGGCGCGGTCCTCCTCCCCGAAGTGCTCCGCGCCAGCCTGGGTGAACTGGCGGTAGCGGCCCTCCTTGGGCCAGTCGAAACGGAAGACCGAGCCCACGTAGTAGCCGCGGAAGACCTCGCCGCGGCCGTGGATGGCGTCGGCGTAGAGGCGCGCGGTGGGGATCGTCATCTCGGGCCGCAGGCAGACCTCGTGGCCGCCCGGGTCGGTGAAGATGTACATGCGGCTGCGGATCTCCTCGCCCAGGCGGTCGAGGAAGGGGGCGGCCCGCTCGAGGATGGGCGGCTTCACCGGCGCGAAGCCGTGGCTGCGGAACCAGGCTCGGGACGACTCCGCGAGGGCCTCGGCCCGGACCGCCTGCTCCTCGGCGAGGTCGAACGCGCCCGAGACGGGCTCGGTGGTGGCCACCGCCGCCCCCTCAGCCCTCGCCACCGGTGGCGCCGAGGGCGCCGGGGCCATCGGCGCGGCCGACGATCTCGGCGACGGTGGCCACGAGGTCGGAGCGGGGCACCGAGCGCTGGGCGGGCTGGCCGGAGCGCCACTCGTCGCGGTCGGCGATGCCCTTGGCCAGCTCCTCGCCCAGGGCGAGGTCTTTCACCACGACCTCGCCGGCGTCGAACTCCTGGGAGCCGGCGATGACCGCCGCGGCCGAGCGTCGACGGTCGGCGTACTTGAGCTGGGCCTTGAACGAGCGCTGGTCGGGGTAGAGCTCGGCGGTGATGCCGGCGTTGCGCAGCTCGGTGACCATGGCCTGGTACTCGGCGAGGCGCTCGCCGTCCATGATCGTGACGACCACGGGGCCGCGGGGCGCCGCCGCATCGCCCGCCCGGGCCCGGAGCGCGGCCAGCAGCCGGTCGACGCCGAGGCTGGCGCCGCAGGCGGGCACCTGCTCGCCGGTGAAGCGCTGGACGAGGTCGTCGTAGCGGCCGCCGCCGGCCACCGAGCCGAAGGCACGGGGCCGGCCCTTGTCGTCGAGCGTCTCGAAGGTGAGCTCGGCCTCGAAGACGGGCCCGGTGTAGTACGCGAGGCCCCGCACGACGGTGGGGTCGAACACGACCTGGTCGCCGCCGAGGTCCATGGCGTCGAGCAACCCGGCCATGGTGGCGAGCTCGTCGAGCCCGGCCTTGCCGGTGGGCTCGTCACCGACGAGGTCGGCCAGGCGGTCGAGCACCTCGGCCCGGGTGCCGCCGCCCGCACGCACGAAGGCGAGCACGGCGTCGACCTGGGCGGGAGCGAGGCCGGCGCCCTCGGTGCGGTCGCCGGAGGCGTCGGTGCGGCCCTCGCCGAGGAGCTCGCCGACGGCGTCGACGCCGAGGCGGTCGAGCTTGTCGACGGCCCGCAGGACCGTCAGCTGGGCGTGGGGGTCCTCGATGCCGACGCGGTGCAGGATGCCGGTGAGGATTCTGCGGTCGTTGACCCGCACCACGTAGTCGCCCCGGTCGATGCCGATGGCCTCGAGCGAGGCCGCCAGGACCGCGCAGACCTCGGCGTCGACGCCGACGGACGCGCTGCCGACCGTGTCGAAGTCGCACTGGGTGAACTGGCGGAAGCGGCCGGGGCCGGGCTTCTCGCGGCGCCACACCGGGCCGACCTGGTACCGCCGGAACGGGCGGACCAGGTGCTGGCCGGCCTGGGCGACGAACCGGGCCAGCGGCGCGGTGAGGTCGTAGCGCAGGGCGATCCACTGGTCGTCGTCGTCCCGGAGCGCGAAGACACCCTCGTCGGGGCTGTCCTCGTCGGGGAGGTGCTTGCCGAGGGCGTCGAGGTACTCGACCGCCGGCGTCTCCAGGGCCTCGAAGCCGTACAGGCGGTAGACGGCGACGATGCGCTCGACCATGGCATGGCGCGCCAGCACGTCGTCGGCCCTCGCGTCGGCGAAGCCGCTCGGGAGGCGGGCGCTGGGACGATCGGTGGACACGTGGGGGCTCCGTTTCCGGCGACGACGTGTCGCGTGGGCCGTCAGTACTGCCGATGGGGGTCGAACCCATGACCTCCGGGTCCACAACCCGGCGCTCTGACCAACTGAGCTACGGCAGCGCGCGCGCCCGTGGAGGCGCACAGAGAGTGTGTACCGGTCCCCTCCCCCCGTTGCAAACGGGTACCGGGCGTCAGCGGGGCCGGTACAGGTAGCCGACCACCTCGTCGGGCGTGAGGCCGGCGTGGACCATCAGGACCTGCACCCAGTAGAGGAGCTGGCTCATCTCCTCGGCGAGGTCGTCCCGCTCGCCCTGCTCGGCCGCGAGCCACACCTCACCGGCCTCCTCGAGCACCTTCTTGCCGATCTCGTGGACGCCGGCGTCGAGCGCGGCGACGGTCGAGGAGCCCTCGGGGCGGCGCTCGGCGCGGTCGAGCAGGAGGCGGTGGAAGGCCTCGAAGGACTCGTCGGCGGCGGCGTCCTCGGCGGCGTGGGTCATCACCGTGCACCTTAGGCTGGGCCTCGTGGACACCCCCGTGCCCGATGAGACCGCAGCGCCCGACGACGCCGCCCCGGCCGGGACCGCGCCCGCCGAGGCCACGTCCGCCGACCCGCCGCCGGCCGACGGTGAACCGACGGGTGGTCCGTCCGATGAGGCCGTCCCGGCGCAACCCGACGACGACGGCGTCGCTCCCACCCTGGTGGGCATCTCGTTCGAGGACACCTACCGCGCCGAGGAATTCTTCACCGCCGCCCAGGGCCTCGCCGCCAAGAAGGCGTTCACCCTGAAAGACGCCGTGCTCGTCGGCAAGACCGACGAGGGCCGGGCCCACGTGCACGAGACCATCGACCCCTCCCCCGGCCGCACCGCGCTCACCGGGGCGATGTGGGCGGGCCTGTTCGGGCTCATCCTCGGCGGCCCGGTGGGCTGGGCCGCGGGACTGGCCGTCGGCGCCGGCGCCGGCGCGGTGACCGCCAAGGTGATCGACCTCGGCATCCCCGACGAGTGGGTCGACTGGTTCAAGCAGGCCGTCGACCCCGGCCGGGTCATCGTCGCTCTCCTCGTGGAGGACCTCGACCCCGACGCCCTGGTGGCCGAGGTCAAGCGCTTCGCCGGCGCCGACCTGGTCTACGCCAACCTCGATCCGGGAACGATCGACCGGGTGAAGGACGCCCTCGAGGGCTGACGCCCTCGTGCCCGCCTCGACCCGGCCCACCTCCGCGCCGCGGTCGGCGTCGCCCACGACACCGCTCCCCCCGACCACGCTCCCCGCCATCTGCCTGCTGCTGACCTGCGTGCCCACGAACACGCCGCCCCCGCCGAGGCCGACGATCGGACGACCGACACCGTGACCGTGCCGACCCCTGCGCCCCCGACCCCGGCGCCCCCGACCCCCGGCGCGGACCCGGCGCGGCACGCCGGCGTCCCCGCGCTGCCCCCGGTGACGGCCCAGGAGGAGCGCAAGCGCCGCCTCGCGGTGATGAAGCGCCGGGCGTCGCTGTTCCTGCTCGGCGCCACCGCGGTGTTCGTCGTGGTCACGGTGTGGGGCGGCGACGCCACCTGGGCGGGCTACGTGCAGGCCGCGGCCGAGGGCGGCATGGTCGGCGGCCTCGCCGACTGGTTCGCGGTCACCGCGCTGTTCCGCCACCCGCTGGGGATCCCCATCCCCCACACCGCGATCATCGTCGAGCGCAAGGACCAGTTCGCCGAGACCCTCGGCGAGTTCATCCAGGACGCGTTCCTCACCCCGGACGCGGTCACCAGCCGCATCCGGGCCGCCAACGTCGGCGACCGGGTGGCGGCCTGGCTGGTCGACCCCGCCAACGCCGCGCGGGTCTCGGCCGAGGTCATGGACGGGGCGGTGCAGGTCAGCGACCTCGTGCGCGACGAGGACGTCCACCGCGTGCTCCAGGGGGTGGTCCGCGACCGCCTCGAGACGGTGCCGGTCGCCCCGATGGCGGGCCGGGCCCTCGACTTCCTGATCCGCGACGGCCGCCACCAACAGGCGCTGTCGGTCGGCATCCGCGAGCTCGACCGCTACCTGCTCGACCACGGTGCCGAGCTGCGGGCCCAGCTCGGCACGAAGTCGCCCTGGTGGCTGCCCGGCGCCGCGGAGGACCGCCTCTTCGAGCGCCTCATGGAGGGCGCCCACACCCTGCTCCAGGCCATGCTCGTCGACGAGGGCCACCACCTGCGCCGGCGGTTCGAGGAGCGCCTGGCCCAGCTGGCGCAGGACCTCCAGCACGACGAGGCCTACCGCGAGCGGGGCGAGGAGTTGAAGGCCGAGCTGCTGGCCCAGCCTCAGGTCGGCGAGTGGGTGGCGGCGCTGTGGACCGACGCCAAGAGCCAGTTGCGGTCCCAGGCGGCCGACCCCGAGTCGGACCTGCGCCGGCGCCTCACCGACGTCGTGATCGCCACTGGCGAGCGCCTCCAGCGCGAGCCCGAGCTGGCCGCCCGCCTCGACGACGCGGTCGCCACCGGCGCCGCCTACCTCGTCGAGCACTTCCACGGCGAGATCGTGGGCCTCGTCGCCGGCACCATCGAGCGCTGGGACGCCGAGGAGACCGCCGAGCGCCTCGAGCTGCTCCTCGGCCCCGACCTGCAGTTCATCCGCATCAACGGCACCGTCGTCGGCGCCCTCGCCGGCCTGACCCTGCACGGCTTCGCCCAGCTCCTCGCCTAGGTCTGGGCGCGTAGGGTCGGGGGATGGTCGGCGACGAGGACGTCGAGGCGTTCTGGCGGGACGGGGTGGTGTGCCTGCGCGGCGCCGTGCCCGCCGACTGGCTGGCCCGCATCGAGGCGCCGATCGAGGCCACGCTGCGCTCCGGGGAGGCCGCCGACCTCGGCGTGCTGGCCGGGCCCGACGAGCCCGCCGGCCGCTTCGTCGCGGGCACCGACCACTGGCGCTCCAGCGACGACCTGCGGGCCTTCGCGGCCGAGTCGCCGCTGCCCGCCATCGCGGCCGCCCTGCTGCGCAGCGAGCACGTCTGGCTCTACGAGGACAGCGTGCTGGTGAAGGAGCCGGGCTCGTCGCTGCGCACCGAGTTCCACACCGACGCCGCCTACTTCCACGCCGCCGGCGACGCCATGTGCACGTTCTGGGTTCCGCTCGACCCCACCGACGAGGTCAACGGCACCCTCCGCTTCGTGGCGGGAAGCCACCGGTGGGAGCAGGACTTCCGCCCGAACCTCTTCGTCACCACCGAGCCGATCCCCGGAACCGAGGGCGACGTCGTCCCCGACGTGCTCGCCGACCCCGCGCTCGCCGACCAGATCCTCCGCTTCGACCTCCAGCCGGGCGACCTCACCGTCCACCATGCCCGCACCCTGCACGGCGCCCCCGCCAACGCCACCGCCGACCGCCGGCGCCGCGCCCTGTCGGTCCGCTACTGCGGCGACGGCGTCACCTGGCAGCCCCGTCCCGGCGTTCCGTTGAACGCCCACCACGCCGCGCTGGCACCCGGCGACCCCCTCGGGATGCCCGCCTGCCTCCCCGTCTGGCCCCGCTGAGCGGCCCCGCCGTCCGACGCCGCGGGGACGGTCGTCAGAACTCGTCGAGGCAGACGGCCATCGTGCCGAAGGCCTTGGGGCGGAGGTCGGGCACCTTGGCCAGGTGGGCGAGGATCAGGCACTGGCCCAGGTAGCGGTGGAACACGACGTCGTTCACGGCGTCGGTGATGCGCATCCACACCCGCTCCGACGCGGCAGTGTCGCGGGGGTCGTCCTCGATGGCCCGGATGGTCTCGATCACCTGGCGCACGGCACCGCTCGCGAGGCGGCGCTGGCGGGCGGTCTTGAGGTGGAAGGGGTAGGCCCGGCGCCGGCCCAGCACCCACTCGGCCAGCTCGAGGTAGGTGACGAGCTGCGCGCCGATGCCCCGCAGCGCCGCCTCGAGGTTGGCGGGCTGGCGGTGGAAGCGGGGGTGCTCGGCGAGCACGGCACCGAGCGACGGGTAGCTCTTCCAGGGGGCGTCGGGCGCGGCCGGCGCCGTCGCCGGCACCGCGGCCAGGTCCGCGCCCTCGGCCTCGAGTTGCTCGACGAGCGCCTGCCGCAGCACCTGGGGCTTGTGGAACTGCTGCTGCACCCGGGGCTTGGGCTCGGCGCCGTCGCGGTGCCAGGGCCGGGGCTTCGGGCGCAGGGCGGCCGGCGGGGGCAGGGGGTGCTCGTGACCGACGTGCACGCCGAAGCGCTCGACCCGGTTCGTGACGACCGGGTCGCCGGCGACCCAGAAGCGGTCGGCCGAGACGCTCAGCTCGAGCGAGGCCCGGAACGCGGCGTCGCCGACGGTCGGTGCGCCGTACGTGCGCAGCACCACGTTGTCCCAGGGCCACGAGCGCCACCCCCCGGCCCCGGCGGGCCGCGCCCGTGCCGAGCCCTCGGGGGCGGCCAGCACCATGGCCGCGGTGAAGTGGGCGGCGAGGGCGCCGCCGAGGCTGTGGCCGCTGACGTGGATCGACCGCGGCGGGTGCGGCCAGTCGATGGCGTCGAGGCACGTGGCGATGTTGGGCAGCGTCTCGTTGACCGAGCGGCCGAACCCGCGGCTCGACCGGCCCGTGGCCGAGATCCGCGGCTCGGGCACCTGGCGGAACAGGTCCATGGCCGTGGTCCAGTCGGGGTTGCCCTGGCCGGCGACGAGGCCCCGCATGGCCGAGCGCACCACCCAGCCGCTGCGGCTGCCGCGGAACACCACGTGGACGTCGTAGCCGCCCGCGTCGTCGCCGTCGGCGTCACCGGGCCCGCGGTTGCCGGCGTCGCCGAGGTCGCGCTCGAGCACGAAGCCGAGGAAGCTGCCGTGGCCGTGGCGCCGCCAGACCTGGCCGGTGCGGCCCTCGAAGGCGTAGAGCCGGTCGGGGCGACCTGCCGTGCCGCCGGGGGCCCGCCACAGCAGCACCGGCTCGCTCGAGCGCTCGGTCGCGACCCACACCTCGCCGATGCGGTCGGCGATCGCGGAGGGGGCGTCGAACACCTCCCACGTGCCGAGGCGCTCGGGCTTCATGAAGCAGGGGCGCAGCGGCCCGAGGCGCCGCAGGTCGGTGAGGATGGGGTCGAGGTGCCCGGGCACCCGCCGCTCGGCGAATCGCCGGCGAGCCCGGGCGAGGAAAGCGTCCCGCCGGCTGGTCCAGGGCCGGGCCATCTGCTCGCTGTACGGGTCCATGGGCCACAGCAGCGTCTGCGCGTAGAGCTGGTAGCTCAGGATGCACAGGTCGAGGTCGTAGAGGCGCTCGTCGTAGGGGGTCCCGCCGGCCACAGCCCCAGTGTGGCCCCTGCGGCCGGGCCGGCCCCGTCCTCGGCTGTCCTAGGGTGCCCGGCCATGGCCGACGCACCGTGGTCCGGGGACGCCTGCTCGCTCGTCGACGCCTTCCGGCGGGGGGAGCGGTCGCCCGCCGAGGAGCTCGACGCCACCCTCGCCGCCGTCGGGGCGAGCGGACTGAACGCGTGCTGCTTCGTGGACGAGGAGGGCGCCCGCACCGCGGCGGCGACCGCCGACGTGTCCCTGCCCTTCGGCGGGGTGCCGGTGGCGGTCAAGGAGCTCGACGCCGTCGAGGGCTGGCCCGACACCCACGCGTCGGTGGCCTTCGCCGGCGAGGTGGCCGACCGCACGTCCACCCACGTGCGGCGGCTGCGGGCCGCCGGCGCGGTGACCGCGGTGCAGGCCACCTCGTCCGAATTCGGCGGGGTCAACCAGACCACCACCAAGCTCCACGGCGCCACCCGCAACCCGTGGCGGCTCGACCGCACCCCCGGCGGGTCCTCGGGCGGAAGCGCCGCCGCGGTGGCCGGCGGGCTGGTCACGGCCGCCACGGGCGGCGACGGCGGCGGCTCCATCCGCATCCCCGCGGGGTTCACCGGCCTGGTGGGGCTCAAGAGCACCTACGGGCGCATCCCCCGTGGCCCCCGGGCCGGCCTCGAGAACCTCACCGCGGTACCCGGCTGCCTCACCCGCTCGGTGCGCGACACCGCCCGCTGGTTCGACGCCGTCAACGGCCACGACCCGCGCGATCCCCTGAGCCTGCCCCGGGTCGAGGGCTGGGAGGTCGGCCTCGGGACGCACCTCGGCGAGCTCGCCGGCCGCAGGGTGGCCGTGAGCCCCGACCTCGGCGGCGCCGCCACCGTGGCCGAGGAGGTCGCCGCGCTCGTCACCGAGGCCGCCGACTGGCTCGTCGGCGCCGCCGACCTCGTCCGTCGCGACGTCCCCGTGGCCATCCCCCGCATGGGCGCGGCCTGGGCGGCCACGGGCGCGCTCGGCCTCGTCGAGACCCTCGGCGACCGCTGGCCCGGGTGCGCCGACCAGCTCACCGGGCTGATGCGCATCGCCGTGGCCCAAGCCCACGAGCACTACGGCGCCGAAGCCGCGGCCCGGGCGTCGCGCCGCCGGGTCGACCTCAACGAGGCCATGGCCGCGCTGTTCGACGAGGTCGACCTGGTGATCGCCGCCACCAACCCCGACGTGGCCTTCACCGCCGAGGGCCGCCTGCCCGGGACCATCGACGGCCGGGAGGTGCGCGGCGGCAATCACGGCGCCCTGACCATCCCCTCCAACATCTACGGCAACCCGGCCATCTCCATCCCCATCGGCGTGAGCCACGACGGCCTGCCCGTCGGCCTCCAGGTGCTGGCCCCCCACCACCAGGAGCCGCTCCTGCTCGACCTCGCCCTGCTGGTCGAGCGCGAGCGCCCCTGGCCCCTCGTGGCGCCGGCGGCGCCCTGCTGAACACCACCTGCGCCCAGCGGCCGACCGAGAACGGGCCCGTGCTGCTCGAGCACCTGCACGCTGGCGGTGATCGCGTCCTTCCTGTCCTCGGTCAGCGTTCTGTCGACCGACATCGACGGGACGCGCCTGCCTGACGTGCTCCTCATCGCGCAACCCGCCACCGTCATACGCTGGCACCGCCGTCACGTCGCCCGACGATGGGACCAACCCGACACCCCGTGGCGGGGACGGCCGCGGGTGCAGGCCGAGAATCCGACGGCTCGCCATCGCCATGGCCGGCGCCACTTGGGGGCTACCGGCGCATCAACGGCGAACTGTCCCGTCTTGGCTACAAGGTCGCCGCCTCGAGCGTGTGGAAGATCCTCTGCGACGCCGGGATCGACCCGACACCGAACCGGACCGGGCCCAGCTGAGCGCAGTTCATCGGCACCCAGGCCCGAGCTGTGATCGAGACCGATGACTCCGGCTGCGCCGAAACCGCCACCCTCCGGCGCCTCCACTTGGTTCGTCGACGCGATCTTCGCCAGTGCGCTCGGGGGAACGCGACGTGGTCGAGGCGGCGGGTGTGGAACACCGCGACGCCTTCGTCGATCCTGGCGCAGATCCGCGACACGTCGACTTCGACACCCCCGACTCGCCCCCGAGGGCCTGGAGGAGGTCAGAGACCTTCCGGGTGCTGGTGCCGGTGGTGCAGGCGGTCATGACCACGCCCCACAGGGCCTTGTCGACCCGCCGGCGCGGTTCGAGCAGCGACGGGAAGAGTCGCCGCTATTGCCTTGGCCGAAGGGACCGGCTGCTCAGGGCCAGGTGACGAGTACCTCGCTCGGGTCCCGCAAGACGAACTCGTCGGGAGTCTTTGCGATGCGGAGGGACCCGGTGACCTGATTGCGAGAGAGCCACAGGGCGTTGTCTGGGGCGTGTGGAGAGACCAGCCCCACGATGTTGTTGCGTCTGACGGCCTGCGGTCCTACCACGATCGCCGCGTTGTCGTCTCTGATCTCGCGCTCGAGATGTGCCATGAGGTCGTTGACGTCCTCGCCCGCCTGGCTCCAGGAGTTGAGTGATACGGCCTGCCCGTAGAGACAGGCTGCGCACCAGGCAGCGGCTATTGCCCAGCCGAGTGTGGACCGGAGCGCGTACGCAACTCGGGCGATTCCTATCCAGATGATGACCGCTCCGAGCGAGGTGATTGCGTAGAGCCGGTCAGTCATGCCGTAGGCCTCGCTGCCCGACAGAACGACGCCGAGGCTGCCGAGTGCCATGATGGCGATGCCTGTCACCACCAAAGTGGGCCCGCCCTCTCGTGTTCGGTCGCCGCGGAGGAACATGGTGATTGCGAGCGTGCCGCCGGCGAGTGCGGTGAGAATGAATCCTAGGTACAGGAGCGGGTGGACAGAACTTGCGAACAGGCCTTCGCCGAAGTGGGCCGAGATGTAGACGTTTGGTCGGGGGCCAGATATTCGCAAGGGGTAGGTCGGCTCGATAGATGTCCACGCCACGCCAACCCCGATGCTGGCCATCACCATGACGCGGTCTCGGACGCACAGGCTCGTTCGTGGAGGTGTTGCGCTTGGGAACAGTGGCATCACGGTGGTTCCAACCAGGATCGTCGCAGCAAGGGCCGGGATGATCGTGAGCTGGTAGCCGAGCACCGCGAGCGTCAACAGCAACGCCGCCGACCATTTCGACCCGCGTGACAGTTGTAGGACTCCGAGGGCTAGGAGGGTCACAGCAACGACGGATTGGGTGTTCGCCGCCCAGGCTGCCATCGCGTTGTGGTTGGGCACCAAGATCCAGGCCGCGCAGATGATCCATGCTGTGCGTGGGGACCAGTAGCGGCCGAGGAGCGTGTACAGTGCGGCAACTGCGGCGATGTTGAGTGCGGTTACCTCGATGAGCAGGAGCACCGGACTGTCGCCACCGATGCCGTACACCACGGTGTAGGTCAGCCATTCGATCGGCCGGCTGTGTAGTCGGCTTTGATCGGCGATCTCGAGCAGACCCTGGAACTCGCGGTTCCCTACAGCTGTCCAGTCATCGAGTATCAGGCCGGGACCGAGTACAAGTAGCGTCATTCCACGAGCGGCTACGAGCACCGCCAGCGTGGTCAGCGCACCGACCGGCGTCGAGTAGCACCGGCTGAGGGCCGCATAGGCCCTGCTCGCTGCCGCCACGGCTGTCATGGACAGATCCCGAATGGACTGTGGCCGTCCGTCGTGCTGAGGGTCGGCGAGGAGCTTGTCGGCCATGGATCGACCACTAGCGACGAGTTCGCTTCGGCGGGTCCGAGTTGCAGCACCGTTCCAACGTAGCCGGGGCTCCGTCCTCGAGTACGCGGCAGTTCTGCGGTGGCAGCCCTCGCGCGGCTGTGAGCTCCGTCTGTTCTTCGTAATCGAGGGCTGAATCTCAGAGACTTCGTTCGACCTGGATCGGGCTCAGTAGCCGGTGGCGCACTTGACAACGCCGGAGTTTGCCGTCAAGTCGTTGCTGGACCCATTGCTGGTGAGGGTCAGTTTCAGCGCGTTCGCCGCGGATGCAAGGTTGATGCTGCTCACATCTGTGATCACCGTTCCCACCAAGAAGGTGGTGCCGGAACTCGGATAGGTCCAAGTCAAGGTGGTGACGCACCGCACAGAGCACGTCGAGCCGGTCCCGTACGCGGAGCAGACGATGTATCCGGTCAGCCGCCAGATCGTGTTCGCGGCCGGTACGACGTCGGTCGTGTCCAAGATCGCGGTACCTGCGAAGACCACTTTCAGTCGGCGTGTCCCGCTCCCGTTACCGGTGGTAACGCCGGTGTAGTCGAACTCGAGGATCTCGTTGAGCCCGCGGATCGTGTTGGCGATCAGCGAGTAGGAGAACGCGTCCGTCTCACTCGTTCCGGAGTTCGGCGCGTCGGCGTAGAACGAAGTGAGGGCACGGACGAGCGACGCAGTCGAGTGGAGGTGCTCTGCGACAGTCCACGGATCGTCGTCTGTGACCATGAAGCCCTTGCGGACATTCACGGTTCCCTCACGTACGAACACCATGGCACCGGGGACTGGCCGCCACGCTTCGATGACATCTCGAGCCAGTATCGGCGACCCCGAGGTGTTCACCGTGTAGATCCCATTCTCCGACGCTGTCGCCTGATTCTTGATCAGGATGCGATCACCAGCTTCCAGCGTCACGCCGTCGACGGCGTCTCCGGCCGCGAAGTCTGAGCTCAGAGTGCCAGCAGCTGTGGTGGCCACGCGCACGGGTACGAGCACTGGGCTTGCGGTTGTGATCGAGCTGAGATTCATTGGGCGACGCCTATCTTCTCAAGGTGACGGAAGCCACGGCAGATCAT
>CAZYPY010000006.1:0-70996 GCA_964649545.1 uncultured Microthrixaceae bacterium
CGGACCTCCTGGTCGCTGGACCAGTCCTTGCGGGTGGTGATCTGCACGTCCGTCATACGTCCCGCTCCTGTTCACTGCGCCCGTTCTGCGTTCGGCCACGCAGGCGGCGGCCCGCTGATTCGGCGACGTCGTCGTTCCTCCGGCTCACCGGGTGATCTCCTCTCGGATGGCCGCCTCGAGCTCGCCGGCAGTGAAGGGCTCGCCCCGCACCTTGGACACGGACCGGGCGTCGACCAGGTACTCGGCCCGCAGCAGCATCGAGAGCTGCCCCAGGTTCATCTCGGGCACCATCACCCTCGGGTAGCGCTTGATCACGTCGCCCAGGTTGGCGGGGAACGGGTTGAGGTGGGTGAGGTGGGCGCGGGCGACCTCGAGGCCCGAAGCCCGGGCCCGGTCGACGGCACCGTCGATGGCCCCCCACGTGGAGCCCCACCCGATCACGAGCAGCTCGGCGTCGTCCACGTCGCCCTCGACCACCACGTCGGGGATGTCCTTGGCGATGCCGGCCACCTTGGCGGCGCGCAGGTCGATCATGCGCTGGTGGTTGGCGGGGTCGTAGGAGATGTTGCCGGTGCCGTCCTGCTTCTCGATGCCGCCGATGCGGTGCATGAGCCCCGGCGTGCCGGGGATGGCCCAGGCGCGGGCGAGGGTCTCGGGGTCGCGCAGGTAGGGCCAGAACTCGGGGTTGCCCTCGTCGTCGACGTGGTTCGGCTCGGTGGCGAACTCCGTGCGGAGGTCGGGCAGGTCGGCCACCGAGGGCAGGCGCCACGGCTCGGAGCTGTTGGCCAGGTAGCCGTCGGACAGCAACATCACCGGGGTGCGGTACTTCAGGGCGATGCGGGCGGCCTCGAGGGCGGCGTCGAAGCAGTCCGCCGGGCTCTTGGCCGCGACGATCGGCAACGGTGACTCGCCGTGGCGACCGAACATGGCCATGAGGAGGTCGGCCGCCTCGGTCTTGGTGGGCAGGCCGGTCGACGGGCCGCCCCGCTGGATGTTGATGACCAGCAACGGCAGCTCGAGGCTGACGGCCAGACCCATCGTCTCCGACTTGAGGGCCACGCCGGGGCCGCTGGTGGTGGTGCACGCCAGGTGGCCCCCGAAGGCGGCGCCGAGCGCCGAGCCGATGCCGGCGATCTCGTCCTCGGCCTGCAGGGTGCGCACGCCGAAATTCTTGTGCTTGGACAGCTCGTGGAGGATGTCCGAGGCGGGGGTGATCGGGTAGGAGCCGAGGAACAGCGGCAGCTCGGCCTGACGGCTGGCGGCGACGAGGCCCCACGCCAAGGCGGTGTTGCCGGTGATGCTCGTGTAGGTGCCGGGCTCGAGGGTGGCGGGCTTGACCTGATAGGTGCTCTCGAACAGCTCGGCGGTCTCACCGAAGGCGTGGCCGGCCTTGAACGCCGCGGTGTTGGCTGCGGCGATCTGGGGCTTGCCGGCGAACTTCTGGCTGATCCAGTCGAGGGTCGGCTCCATGGGCCGGGTGTACATCCACGAGATCACGCCGAGGGCGAAGAAGTTCTTCGACCGCTCGGCGTCGCGCGGCTTGACCCCGAGGTCGGCGCACGCCTGCTTGGTGAGGCTGGTCATGGGGATCTCGTAGACCGTGTACCCCTTGAGGCTGTCGTCGTCGAGCGGGCTCGTCTCGTAGCCGGCCTTGGCCAGGTTGCGGGCCTCGAAGGCGTCCGTGTTGACGATGATCACGCCGCCCGGCTCGAGGCTGTGCAGCTCGCTGCGCAGCGCCGCCGGGTTCATGGCCACCAGCACGTTGGGGGCGTCGCCCGGCGTGGTGATGGGGTGGTCCGAGATGTGCACCTGGAAGGCGGACACGCCGGCGAGGGTGCCGGCCGGGGCCCGGATCTCGGCCGGGAAGACCGGCAGGGTGGCGAGGTCGTTCCCGAACAGCGCCGAGGCGCTGGTGAAGCGATCGCCGGTCAGCTGCATGCCGTCGCCGGAGTCGCCGGCGAAGCGGATGATGACGCGGTCGAGGTCCTGGTGCTGCTGGACGTGCTGCGCGGTGTCTGCCACCCGTGCTCCTTCGAGGGGCCCACGGCCCCCGGGCGTGATGGGGTCCCCCTCAGGCTAGGGGGACCGAGGCGTCGATTGGTGGTTCGGGCGGGGCCTCAGGCGACCGTGATCGAGTCGTCGAGGTAGACGTCCTGGATGGCGTTGAGCAGCTCCACACCCTCGGCCATCGGCCGCTGGAAGGCCTTCCGGCCGCTGATGAGCCCCAGTCCCCCGGCCCGCTTGTTGATCACCGCCGTGCGCACGGCCTCGGCGAGGTCGGTCGCGCCCGAGCTGGCCCCGCCCGAGTTGATGAGGCCGATGCGACCCATGTAGCAGTTCGCCACCTGCCAGCGGCAGAGGTCGATCGGGTGGTCGGTGGTGAGGCCGTCGTACACGAGCTTGTGGGTCTTGCCGTAGCCGCTGCCCATGGCGGTGTAGCCGCCGTTGTTCTCGGGCAGCTTCTGCTTGATGATGTCGGCCTCGATGGTGACGCCGAGGTGGTTGGCCTGGCCGGTCAGGTCGGCCGAGGCGTGGTAGTCCACCCCGTCCTTCTTGAAGCCCGAGTTGCGCAGGTAGCACCACAGCACCGTGAACATGCCGAGCTCGTGGGCGCGGGCGAAGGCCTCGGCGGTCTCCTGGAGCTGCCGGGTCGACTCCTCGGAGCCGAAGTAGATGGTGGCGCCGACGCCGGCCGCGCCGAGGTCGAAGGCCTGCTCGACGCCGCCGAACATCACCTGGTCGAACTTGTTCGGGAGGGTCAGCAGCTCGTTGTGGTTGATCTTGACGATGAAGGGGATCTTGTGGGCGTAGCGGCGCGACACCGCGGCGAGCACGCCGAAGGTGCTCGCCACCGCGTTGCAGCCACCCTCGATGGCGAGCTCCACGATGTTCTTGGGATCGAAGTACGCCGGGTTCGGCGCGAAGGAGGCGGCCGCGGAGTGCTCGATGCCCTGGTCGACCGGGAGGATGGAGACGTGGCCCGAGCCCGCGAGGCGCCCGTGGTCGTAGAGCGACTGGAGGTTGCGCAGCACCTGCGGGGAGCGGTCGGTCTGGGCGAAGACCCGGTCGACGAAGTCGGGACCGGGGAGCTCGAGGTCCTCCTTGGGGATGCCCTTCGACTCGTGGCTCAGGAGGCTCTCGGCCTCGTCACCCAACAGGCTCGTGATGTCCATCGTCCGTTGCGCTCCTCGTGGTCCGTTCGCGTTCCTAGGGTACGCGCGCCCGTGCCCGCGGTCACATTGACGAGCGACGCCGCCGCCGGATTCCTGTCAGTCCTCCGGCGTACGGTTCGCCCCGGGTCATCGACCCCTCGGACTTCCCCCTCCCCCATCCGTGGCGCCGGCCGGGCCGGCACCTCACCGGGCCCGCCGCGGCCCACCACCAAGGAGCGTGGAGATGAACGTCACCATCGTCCGGGGCCGCCTGTCGCGTGCCCCCGAACCGCGGGACCTGCCCTCTGGCGACCACCTGGTCGCCTACGAGGTCACCGTCGAGCGGCCCGGCACCCGATCCGAGTCCGTCCCCGTCGTCTGGCACGACGCGCCCGCCACCGCGCTCGCGCTCGACGCCGGCGACGAGGTGCTGGTCGTGGGCCGGGTCCGTCGGCGCTTCTTCCGGGTCGCCAGCGGCTCGACGCAGAGCCGAACCGAGGTCGTCGCCGACTCGGTGCTCCCGGTCCGTCAGGCCAAGCGCTGCCGCACGGCACTCGACAAGGCCCTCGCCCGTGCCGAGGCCGAGTGGGCCGGCCCGTCCGCCGCCGGGCCCGACGAGCTGGCCGCCACCGGGTGACCCGGGAGCGGCGGCGTCGCTAGAGAGAGGAGAGACGCTCCGCGACGTCGCCGAACTCGGGGTCCGCCGTGCGGACGCGGGCGAAGAGGTCCCGGGCGTGCGGCACGTCGCCGGCGCGCTCGTAGAGGTCGGCCAGGGCGTAGGCCCGGCGCAGGTGGTGCTCCTTGGGGGCCTTGGGCAGCTTCCAGCCCTTGTCCCCGAGCAGCGAGATGGCCGGGCGGAGCTTGCCCTGGTCGGCGAGGGCGCCGGCGGCCACGATGCGACCCTCGGTCACGAGCTCGGCGCTCGGCGAGGCCTCGCGGAGCTCCACCCAGAGCTCGTCGACCTGGTCCCACTTGCCCAGCGCCCGGTAGCAGTCGGCCAGTACCGGGTGTTGCTCGGCGGAGTCGGTGATCTCGCGGAAGGCCTCGAGCTCCTTCACCGCCTGCTTCCAACGGCCGAGCCGGTAGTAGGTCAACCCGAGCAGCTCGCGGGCCGGGGCGAACGACGGTGCCCGCTCGGTCACGGGCACCAGCAGCTTGCGACTCTCCTGGTAGCGCTCTCGATCGAAGGCCCGGGCCGCCTCGCGCACGACCTTCCCCAGCTTCTCGGCCTGGCGGGCGCCGACCGACTTCGACAGTTCCTCGCGTGTGTCGGCCACGGGTGCGGCGGGAGGGGCGGCGTCGCGCTGTCGGCCGCGACGCACCGCTCCCGACGCCTCCTTGCGGACACCCTCGTCGTCGTCGACCCGGGCCCACGTGGTCTCCGGTTCGTAGTCGCGGTCGAGGCCCTGGTCGCGCGCCTCCTGGACGGCCCGGCGCCATTCGGCCGCGGCGGTGTCGCCCACGCCCTCGCGCGGGGCGATCCGGGCTGCCCCCCGACGGGCCAGCGCGCCCCAACCCTTGACGGGAACCTCGGACTCGAAGGGGTTGTCGTCCCGACCCCCGCGACCGCGACCGCCCGAACCGCCGCGCGGCCCGCCCTTTCTCCCGCCCTTGGGGCCAGCCGGAGCCCGGCGCCCCTCGCGGCCGTCCTTGCTCCCCGTCGAGGGTCGACTGCTCCGGCCCGGTCCGGCGCCGTCGCGCGTGGACCCCGAGCCGCTACGTGCCGGCGCTCCGCTCCGAGACGTCGAGCCGCTCCGGGACGACGGGCCGCTCCGGCGGTCGTTGCCTCGCCGGCCGTCGTCTCCCCGGGCGCCACCGCCCCGGGACGGGCCCGATCGAGATGGGGAGCCGCCACGGCCACCGCCCGCCGGCCGCCCGCCGTTGCTCGACGATCGGCTCGAGCCGCTACCGGAGCTCCCACCGGGCCGCCGGCCTCGACCTCCGCCGCCCGTCGACGACCCTTTGGGGCCAGCCGGGCGCCTCGACCCAGCGCCCGAGGCAGGTCCGGTGCGCTTCGCCCCGCCGGCGGGTGGTCGGGCGTCGCCGGCACCCCGGGCGCGCGAAGAGGAATCGGACGACCGGGGCATGGAGGCCAGCCTACCGGCCGTCCCCGAGCCGTCGGACCGGGCACCGGTCGCCGGCACCTCCGGCGGGAAAACGACGAGAACCCCGCCACGGGGGCGGGGTTCTCGAGTGCGAAATCCGGCGGCGTCCTACTCTCCCAGGGGATCTCTCCCCAAGTACCATCGGCGCTGGTGGGCTTAACTTCCGTGTTCGGGATGGGAACGGGTGTGACCCCACCGCCATAGCCACCGAAACCTGTTGTCAACGGGCGAGCGCTCGCCGTAGCGACGCTCGAGCCCCTTGCAGAACTCCATAGCGAGCACGAACATCATTGTCGATCCAAGCCCTCGGCCGATTAGTACCGGTCGGCTGAACACATTGCTGTGCGTACACCTCCGGCCTATCAACGTGATCGTCTGGTCACGGGCCTTACCTGGTTAACCCAGTGGGGAATCTCATCTAGGAACGGGCTTCGCACTTAGATGCTTTCAGCGCTTATCCCTTCCGCAGGTCGCTAACCAGCCGTGCCCTTGGCAGGACAACTGGCACACGAGAGCTGCGTCCGTCCCGGTCCTCTCGTACTAGGGACAGCTTTCCTCAAATTCCCTCCGGCTGCAGAGGATAGGGACCGAACTGTCTCACGACGTTCTAAACCCAGCTCGCGTACCGCTTTAATGGGCGAACAGCCCAACCCTTGGGACCTGCTTCAGCCCCAGGATGCGATGAGCCGACATCGAGGTGCCAAACCTTCCCGTCGATATGGACTCTTGGGGAAGATGAGCCTGTTATCCCCGGGGTACCTTTTATCCGTTGAGCGACGGCGCTTCCACACGCAACCGCCGGATCACTATGCCCTGCTTTCGCACCTGCTCGACGTGTCTGTCTCGCAGTCAAGCTCCCTTGTGCCATTGCACTCGACGGCTGATTGCCAACCAGCCTGAGGGAACCTTTGGGCGCCTCCGTTACTCTTTAGGAGGCGACCGCCCCAGTCAAACTACCCACCTGCCACTGTCCCCAACCCGGATCACGGGTCTAGGTTAGAGTTCCGGCATGTGCAGGGTGGTATTTCAAGGATGACTCCACGCCGGCTGGCGCCGACGCTTCCAAGTCTCCCACCTATCCTACACAACACATACCAAAACCCAATATCAGGCTGTAGTAAAGGTCCACGGGGTCTTTCCGTCCTTCTGCAGCTAACGAGCATCTTTACTCGTACTTCAATTTCGCTGGGCCTGTGGTTGAGACAGTAGGGAAGTCGTTACGCCATTCGTGCAGGTCGGAACTTACCCGACAAGGAATTTCGCTACCTTAGGACCGTTATAGTTACGGCCGCCGTTTACCGGGGCTTAGGTTCAGAGCTTCGCCCGAGGGCTAACCCTTCCCCGTAACCTTCCGGCACCGGGCAGGCGTCACAGCGTATACATCGCCTTGCGGCTTGGCACGCTGCTGTGTTTTTAGTAAACAGTCGCTTTCCCCTGGTCTGTGCCACCCCTTCGAGCTCGGTCCGCAAGGGACGTCACCCTACTGGGGTCCTCCTTCTCCCGAAGTTACGGAGGTATTTTGCCGAGTTCCTTAACCACAGTTCTCCCGATCGCCTTGGTATTCTCTACCTGCCCACCTGTGTTGGTTTGGGGTACGGGCACCACGTGAGCTCGCTAGAGGCTTTTCTCGGCAGCATGGGATTAGTGACTTCGCCTGTATCGGCTCGGCATCGCGTCTCAGGATGAATGAGGGCCGGATTTGCCTGGACCTCTCCCTACACGCTTACCCCAGGACAACCATCGCCTGGGTTCACCTACCCTCCTGCGTCCCCTCATTGCTAGCCGCGTCAACGGTGGTTCGGTTCGTTCACCCGAAGGTGAACAGCCCCTAGCACCAGAGAGTTGGCTTGGGCGCGCACGTGGTGGTACTGGAATATCAACCAGTTGTGCATCGACTACGCCTGTCGGCCTCGCCTTAGCTCCCGACTTACCCTGGGAGGATTAGCCTTCCCCAGGAACCCTTGGGCTTTCGGCGGAGGGGTTTCTCACCCCTCTCTCGCTACTCATGCCAGCATTCTCACTCGACCACGGTCCACGACGGTTCACACCGCCGCTTCGCTCCGAGATCGACGCTCCCCTACCATCCGTAAAGGATCCGCGGCTTCGGCTCTGGACTTGAGCCCCGTTACATTGTCCGCGCAGGATCACTCGACCAGTGAGCTGTTACGCACTCTTTCAAGGGTGGCTGCTTCTAAGCCAACCTCCTGGCTGTCTGTGCAATCCCACATCGTTTACCACTTAGTCCAGAATTAGGGGCCTTAGCCGGCGGTCTGGGCTGTTTCCCTCTCGACCATGAAGCTCATCCCCCATGGTCTCACTGCCGGGTTGTGGAGCAACGGTATTCGGAGTTTGGTTGGGGTCGGTAAGCTTGTAGGCCCCCTAGCCCATCCAGTGCTCTACCTCCGCTGCTGAACACCCGACGCTGCACCTAAATGCATTTCGGGGAGAACCAGCTATCACCGAGTTTGCTTGGCCTTTCACCCCTATCCACAGGTCATCCCCCCAGTTTTCAACCTAGGTGGGTTCGGGCCTCCACGGGGTCTTACCCCCGCTTCACCCTGCCCATGGATAGATCACTCGGCTTCGGGTCTGCAGCACGCGACTGAACGCCCTGTTCAGACTCGCTTTCGCTCCGGCTCCCCATCACTGGTTAACCTTGCCGCGTACCGCAACTCGCTGGCTCATTCTTCAAAAGGCACGCCATCGTGGCCAGGGGCAAGCCCCTGACGACACTTTGACTGATTGTAAACCAACGGTTTCAGGTACTATTTCACTCCCCTCCCGGGGTGCTTTTCACCTTTCCCTCACGGTACTAGTTCGCTATCGGTCGTCTACGCATACTTAGCCTTACGAGGTGGTCCTCGCAGATTCACGCCGACTTTCACGGTTCCGGCGTTACTTGGGATGACCGAGCAGAGTCCGATTACCTTTCGTGTACAGGGCTCTTACCTTCTGCGGCGCGCCGTTCCTGAACGCTTCCACTAGGCATCGGATTGGTAACTCTGTGACGGATCTGGTGCTCCGTCGTTCGGGTCCCACGACCCCGAACTGGCAACGCCACCAGGCTATTGCACCAGTTCGGTTTAGGCTGATCCCATTTCGCTCGCCGCTACTCAGGGAGTCGCTGTTGCTTTCTTTTCCTCGGGTTACTTAGATGTTTCAGTTCACCCGGTTCCCTCTACCGGCCCTATGTGTTCAGACCGGAGTGACACCCCATGACGGGTGCCGGGTTTCCCCATTCAGACATCCACGGATCAAAGCTTGGTCGGCAGCTCCCCGTGGCTTTTCGCAGCCACCCACGTCTTTCTTCGGTAGTAGACGCCAAGGCATCCACCGTTGGCTCTTTGTAGCTTGGAAGAACAAAGATGCTCGTGCTCGCTATGCAATTCTCAAGGGGCTCCGTGGGAACACGACGAGGCCCCGGCGTCAGGCCGGGACCTCGAAGGGCACTCCCTCAAAACGGAACAGAGGACGACGAACCCGTCCACCGGTCGGCCCAGGAGAAGTACATCTACCACCGGGCCGGCGGCTTCGAGGAACGAGTAGCTAGTGCATCAACTGGGAGTAGCCCCTCGAGATCGAGGGACATGGACTCCTTAGAAAGGAGGTGATCCAGCCGCACCTTCCGGTACGGCTACCTTGTTACGACTTCACCCCAATCGCCGACCCCACCTTCGACAGCTCCCTCCCCAAGGGGTTGGGCCACTGGCTTCGGGTGTTGCCGACTTTCGTGGTGTGACGGGCGGTGTGTACAAGGCCCGGGAACGTATTCACCCCGGCGTTGCTGATCCGGGATTACTAGCGACTCCGACTTCATGGAGTCGAGTTGCAGACTCCAATCCGAACTGAGACCGGCTTTATGGGATTCGCTCAACCTCGCGGTATAGCAGCCCTTTGTACCGGCCATTGTAGCATGTTTGCAGCCCTGGATATAAGGGGCATGATGACTTGACGTCGTCCCCACCTTCCTCCGAGTTGACCCCGGCAGTCTCCCACGAGTCCCCGCCATTACGCGCTGGCAACATAGGATAAGGGTTGCGCTCGTTGCGGGACTTAACCCAACATCTCACGACACGAGCTGACGACAGCCATGCACCACCTGTGTAGGGCCCAAAAGGACACCATATCTCTATGGCTTTTCCCTACATGTCAAACCCAGGTAAGGTTCTTCGCGTTGCCTCGAATTAAGCAACATGCTCCGCCGCTTGTGCGGGCCCCCGTCAATTCCTTTGAGTTTTAGCCTTGCGGCCGTACTCCCCAGGCGGGGCACTTAATGCGTTAGCTTCGGCACGGAGTCCGTTGATAGAACCCCACACCTAGTGCCCAACGTTTACGGCGTGGACTACCAGGGTATCTAATCCTGTTTGATCCCCACGCTTTCGCTCCTCAGTGTCAGTACCGGCCCAGAGCGCCGCCTTCGCCGCTGGTGTTCCTCCTGATATCTGCGCATTTCACCGCTACACCAGGAATTCCACGCTCCCCTACCGGACTCTAGCCACAGCAGTATCGGGTGGCGTTTCGAGGTTGAGCCTCGAAATTTCACACCCGACTTACCGAGCCACCTACGAGCTCTTTACGCCCAATAAATCCGGACAACGCTCGCCCCCTACGTGTTACCGCGGCTGCTGGCACGTAGTTGGCCGGGGCTTCTTCTGGAGGTACCGTCAATTTCGTCCCTCCTGAAAGGGGTTTACAACCCGAGAGCCTTCGTCCCCCACGCGGCGTTGCTGCGTCAGGCTTTCGCCCATTGCGCAAGATTCCCCACTGCTGCCTCCCGTAGGAGTCTGGGCCGTGTCTCAGTCCCAGTGTGGCTGATCGTCCTCTCAGACCAGCTACCCGTCGATGCCTTGGTGGGCCGTTACCCCGCCAACTAGCTGATAGGCCGCGAGGCCCTCCCGAAGCGAAAAGACATTTCCTCACAAGACCATGCGATCTCGTGGGGGTATCCGGTATTAGCTCGAGTTTCCTCGGGTTATCCCGGTCTTCGGGGCAGGTTCCTCACGTGTTACTCACCCGTTCGCCGCTAGGTCGTCCCCAGTGTTGCCACTGGATGGACCCCGCTCGACTTGCATGTGTTAGGCACGCCGCCAGCGTTCGTCCTGAGCCAGGATCAAACTCTCCGTCGAGATCGTTGGCCGGCTGCGCACGGGTTTGACTCCGTGGTGGGCCGACCGGTGATCGGGAGAGCCGGTGTCGGGGCTGGCTAGCCCGTCGACCGACTGGCACCAGAACAGACTGACTTGTCCGTCATTGGTGCTATGTGTGTTTCTGAACGGTCACGTCGACCGGCCGGACCGGATGGCCCAGCGTCGCGGCGTGATCGCCCGCACTAGCTTTTTCGTCCTCTATTCCGTTTTCAAGGAGCGCCGCCCGGGCGGACCGAAGCCGATCGCCTGGGTGCTCTGGTGGGCACTCGCCCCCACCCTGCGGGTGGAGCCGTTGGTGCACCTGGTGCTCGGGGCCGCTCACATCTGCGAGTGCTGCCCGAGGCGAAGGACGACTGTACCGGTGGTCCCGGGCCGCGTCAACCTCGGACGAGAAAGATCGCGTGGTAGGTGCTCTTGCCCTTCCGGAGGAGCAGGGCTCGGCCGTCGAGCAGGTCGGCCTCCGTCGGCGCGAAGCCCGGCTCGACCTTGGTGTTGTTGACGCTGATCCCCCGTTGGTCGAGCGACCGGCGGGCCTCGCCCCTCGACGAGGCGAGTCCCGTGGCCACGAGGAGCTCGACGAGGTCGGTGCCGACCACGGCGGCGCGCGGCAGCTCGGTGCAGGGCACCTCGGCGGCCACCAGGTCGAGCGCGTGGCCGGCGAGATCGGCCGTGGAGCCACCGAAGAGCACACGGGAGGCCGCCTCGGCACCCCGGGAGGCGGCCTCGCCGTGGAGCATGCTGGTCAGCTCCCGGGCCAGCGCCCGCTGTCCCTCCCGGCGGTGGGGCGCTTCGGCGTGGGCGGCGGCGAGCCCTCGGGCCTCGTCCACGGGGAGGAGGGTGAGCTGGAGGAGGAAACGCTCGACGTCCGCGTCGGCGATCTGCATCCAGTACTGGTAGAAGCGGTACGGGGAGGTGCGTTCGGAGGAGAGCCAGACCGCGCCGTCCACGCTCTTGCCGAACTTCTGGCCGTCGGCACGGGTCACCAGCGGGACGGTGAGGCCGTGGACGTGGTGGCCGGTGCGCCGCCGGATCAGGTCGATGCCGGCCGTGATGTTGCCCCACTGGTCGGAGCCCCCCACCTGGAGCTCGCAGCCGTGCGCCTCGTGGAGGTGCCAGTAGTCGAAGGCCTGCAGGAGGGTGTAGGTGAACTCGGTGTAGGAGATGCCCTCGGTGCCCTCCATCCGCGACCGGATGGACTCCTTGGCCACCATCTGGTTCACGGTGACGTGCTTGCCGACGTCGCGCAGGAACTCGAGCAGGGTGACGTCACGGGTCCAGCCGTAGTTGTCCACGAAGGTGGCCCCGTCGCCGAGGATCTGCACCAGCTGGGGCGTGATGCCCTCGAGGTTGGCCGCCAGCGTGGCCTCGTCGAGCAGGTTGCGCTCCTCCGAGCGGCCGCTGGGGTCGCCGATCATCCCCGTGGCGCCGCCGGCGAGCGCGATGGCCTCGTGGCCGGCGTCGCGGAAGCGTCGCAGGAGCAGGAGCGGCACCAGGTTGCCGACGTGGAGGCTGTCGGCGGTGGGGTCGAAGCCGGCATAGACGACGATCGGGCCCGAGTTCATGCGCTCGGCCAGTCGGTCCCGGTCCGTGGTGTCGTGGATCAGGCCGCGCGCCGCGAGGTCGTCGAGCAGGGCGTTGGTCGTCACCACCTCACTCTCGCCGTCGGCGAGGCGGGGCGGCAAGCGGGTTGCGGCCCGACTGGACACGGCCCCCTCCGGCCGGGGACCCTGGCGCGGTGGACCCCGCGCCCCGGATCTCGACCGGCGCCGCCGATCCGTCGGACACCGGTGCCGATGCCGGCGAGGCGCCCGGCCGTCGGGGTTGGACCGTCGGTCGGGTCGCCGCGGTGGTGGTCGTGCTCGGTCTCACCCTCATGTGGATCTACGCCTTCTCCGGGGTGGCCGCCAAGGACCCACCCGATCAGCTCGACGATCCGGCCTTCGCCGAGGCCGCCGAGCCCGTCTGCGCCGCCACTCGGGAGGATCTCGAGGCACTGCCGGCGGCACGGGACGCCGACAGCCCCGAGGCGCGGGCGGTGACCGTGCGACAGGCCAACGAGGCGCTGACCGCCATGGTGGACGAGCTCGACACACTGGTCCCCCCGAGCGGCGACCGCGACGAGCGCATCACCCGTCTGTGGCTGGACGACTGGCGGACGCACCTCGACGACCGAGCGGCCTACGCGGACTCGCTCGCGGCGGGATCGACCGATCCCGCGGAGTTCACCGCTCGGGGCGGCCGGTCGATCACGGCCACCATCGACAACTTCGCCGAGGTGAACGACATGGCGAGCTGCAGCACCCCGCTCGACCTGTAGCGCACGGTCCGGCCGGTCGTCACCGGCCCGCACCCTCGGGGTCGCCGGCGCCGTCGTACCCTGCGGCGGTGACCACCTTCGGCCTCCAGCTCCCCAACTTCGGCTTCGGCGTCCCCGACGACCAGCTCTTCGACCAGGTGGCGGCCCGGGCGGCCGCAGCCGAGGGGGCGGGCTTCCGGTCGCTCTGGGTGATGGACCACCTCTACCAGCTACCGGCACTCGGTGGCGCCGACCAGCCCATGCTCGAGGCGTACACGCTGCTCGGGGCGCTGGCGGCACGCACCGAGACGGTCACGCTCGGGACCATGGTGACCGGTGTGACGTACCGCAACCCGGCCCTGCTGGCCAAGATCGTCACCACCCTCGACGTGATCAGCAAGGGCCGGGCGGTCCTGGGCCTCGGCGCCGCGTGGCACGACGCCGAGCACCTCGGCTACGGGTTCGACTTCCCGCCGGTGGGCGAGCGCATGGACCGCCTCGAGGAGGCCCTGCAGATCTGCCGGGCCATGTTCGAGCGCGACCACGTCACCTTCGAGGGGACCCACTACCGCACCGACGACGCCCGCAACCTGCCCCGACCCATCCGGGCCGGCGGGCCGGAGATCCTCGTGGGCGGCGGTGGCGAGCGGCGGACCCTGCGCCTGGTGGCGCAGTACGCCGATGCCTGCAACCTCCACGGCGACCCCGACGGGATCCGCCACAAGCTGGAGGTGCTCCACCGGCACTGCGCGGAGGTCGGCCGGGACCCCGCCGAGATCCGCGTGACCCGGCTCGCCACCCTGGTCATCACGTCCTCGGCCCAGCAGACCGGCGAGCTCCAGAACTTCCTCGCCCGGGCCGCCGGCCCCGACGCGCTCACCACGAGCAACCTCGGTCAGCCCGGTGAGGTCGTCGAGCAGCTCCACGCGCTGGCCGAGGCCGGCGTGGAGGAGTTCATCTTCAACATGCCCTTGGCCGACCCGGCGGCCGTCGGGGCCGCGGGTGAGCTGTTCCAGGGCGCCTTCGCCTGAGCACCGCCCGGCGCCCGGTCAGGGCCGCACGCGGGTCGGCGGGGTGTGCACGTCGAAGTGGATCGTGCGGGCCACCACGGCGCTGTGGGGGACCTGTCCGGGCTCGACCAGCCCGAGCCGCTCGAAGACCTCGAAGCGGGCCTCGGGGGCCGCACCGGCCTCCAGGGTGAGCACGGGGTGCCACACCGAGTAGCGGCCGAGCCCACCTCCGGTGCGCTGGTACCAGCCCACCATCGGATGGGTCAGCACCGCGAGCGTCTCGTCGAGGTCGGTGAAGCCGTCGAGTCGCCCGAGCGACTCGCCCGACGGCTCGAGCCGGCACGAGGCGGCGCCCCAGCCCGTCGCGGTGAACGACCAGGCGGCACACCGCTCGCCGTCCCAGGCGTGGTCGAAGCGAACGCGGTCCCGGTGCCACGGCATCCGCCACACGCGGCGTGGGAGGGCCACGAACACGCTGTCGAGGGAGGTGCCGAAGAACCACACGCCGCGCTCGCCCCGGAAGGTCACGTAGGCCCGATAGTTCACCTGACCGCACGAGACCTTCACCGCCGGGAAGAACCGGAAGTGGAAGTCCCGGTCGAGGAACGGCACCGCGGACACGAGCGCGCCCTCGGTGCCGTCGTCGAACGTGAAGCGATCGGGCACGACCTCAGACGGCAGGGCCGCAGCGAGGCGGTCGGCGTCGACCCGGAACGTGACCATGGCGAACGCGTCGAGCTCGGTCGCCGCGTGGCACCACCGGCGTGGGGGCCGCTCCGTCCCGCCGAACGTCACCCCCGCATCGTAGGGACGTCGACGGTGGTCAGCGGGACACGTTGGGGTCGCCCGGCACCAGCCACCGCCACTCGTGCTCGACGCCGGCGCTGAGGCCGATGCGCCGGGTGACCAGAGGCGCCTCGGGCGGCGGGGTGCCGTCGTCGAGGAGGCGCAGCCCGAGGTCGCCGACGACCAGGTCGGCACCGTCGAAGGCCTTGTCGATGCCGAAGGCCTGGCACAGCTTGGCCGGGCCGCTGCAGAGGTCCCGGTCCCGCTTGGCGGCCGCACCGCGGTTGGCCCGCAGGCGGTCGAGCCCGTCGAGCGGGGCGGCCGCCCGCAGGAGCACGGCGGACGACTCCCCCACCTCGCCACACACCGCGTTGGCGCACCAGTGCATCCCGTAGGTGAAGTACACGTAGAGGTGCCCGGCCCGGCCGAACATCGTGCGGGTCCGCGCCGTCTCGCCCTTGTAGCCGTGGCTGCCCGGGTCCTCGGCGCCCGCGTAGGCCTCCACCTCCACGATGCGGGCCGCCATCGGCGGGGCGCCCTCGACCGACAGCCGGAGCACCTTGTTGAGCAGCTCCGGCGCCACGACGCGGCTGTCGCGCCGGTAGAAGGCCCGTGGCAGCGTCCGGGCCCGCACCGTCAGCTCGACGGGAGGTCGAGGTCGAGGTGCAGGCGCAGTTCCGGCTGGGCCCGGGGGGCGAAGCCCAGGTCGCGGTAGAGCCCTTCGCCCACCGAGGTGGCGTGGAGGTCGACGATCTCGACGCCGCGGCTACGCACCTCGTCGAGGAGGTGGACGAGCACGGCCCGGGCCAGCCCCCGGCGGCGGAACTCCTCGTCGGTGGCGATGGAGCTGACGTACGCGGTGCGGCCGAGCACGTTCTGCGCGCCCGGGATGCGGACGTGGAACTCGACGAGCCCGGAGGCGATGGCGCCGGTGCCGTCGGGGTGGTCCACCACCGCGCCGTAGAGCGCCTCGGTCCCGAGCTGGGTGCGGAGGTGCTCACGGCAGGCGTCGACCCAGGCGGGGTCGCGGGCCACCACACCCATCGAGTCGAACATCACCAGCCGCAGGCGGAGCAGCTCCTCGACGTCGGCGAGCGTCGCGGTGCGGGCGACGAGCGGGGTCGCCACCGTGGGTCAGGCCTCGGCGAGGCGGACGGCGTCCGCGTCGAGCCGATCGCGGAAGCGCTCGAGCTGCCGGGCCACCGGCACCGGGCCGGCGCCACCCGGCGTGGTGCGGCGGGCCGCCGCGGCACCCGGCTCGAGCAGCGGCAGCGCGTCCGCGCCGAGGTCCGGGTGGGCGGCCACCAGGTCGGCCAGGGCGGCGCCTCCGTCGAGCGACTCCCGCACGAGGCCGCCGACCACGGCGTGGGCGTCCCGGAACGGCATCCCGGCCCGCACGAGGAACTCGGCGAGGTCGGTGGCCGCGGACGTCGGCGAGTCGGCGGCGGCCCGCATGCGGTCGTGGTCCCAGGTGAGGGTGGCGACCAGCCCGTTCACGGCGGCGAGACCCAGGCTCACCTGCTCGAGCGAGTCGAACAGGGGCTCCTTGTCCTCCTGGAGGTCGCGGTTGTACGCGAGGGGCAGGCCCTTCAGGGTCACCAGCAGGCCGGTGAGGTTGCCCACGAGGCGCCCGGCCTTGCCCCGGGCCAACTCGGCGATGTCGGGGTTCTTCTTCTGGGGCAGCATCGAGCTACCGGTGGCGTAGGCGTCGTCGAGGCGGGCGAAGCCGAACTCCTCCGACGTCCACAGCACGACCTCCTCCCCGATGCGGGAGAGGTGCAGGCCGACCATGGCGAGCGCGAAGAGCGACTCGGCCACGAAGTCCCGGTCGCTGACCGCGTCGAGCGAGTTGTCGAAGGCCCGGTCGAAGCCGAGGTCGGCGGCCACGCCGGCGGGGTCGAGGTCGAGCGACGAGCCCGCCAGCGCGCCGGCGCCCAGGGGCGACACGTCGAGGCGCCGCCGGGCGTCGAGGAGTCGGTCGACGTCGCGGGACATCGCCCAGCCGTGGGCCATCAGGTGGTGGGCCAGCGTGACCGGCTGGGCCCGCTGGAGGTGGGTGTAGCCGGGCAGGTACTCGTCGCCGGCCTCCTCGGCCCGGGCGAGCAGGGTGCGCTGGAGGTCGAGCACCCGGCCCGCGACCAGGGCCAGCTCCCGCTTGGCGAACAGGCGCAGGTCGGTGGCGACCTGGTCGTTGCGACTGCGGCCGGTGTGCAGCTTGGCGCCGGCCGGACCGGCCAGCTCGGTGACCCGACGCTCGACCGCGGTGTGGATGTCCTCGTCGCTCGGCCGGAAGGCGAAGGTGCCGTCGGTGAGCTCCTCCTCCACCGTCTCGAGCGCGCCCAGCACGGCCGCGGCCTCGTCTCCGTCGAGGATCCCCGCCCGGACCAGACCGCGCACGTGGGCCCGCGACCCGAGGAGGTCGTCGGCGGCCAAGCGGCGGTCGAACGGGAGGCTGACCGTGTAGGCCAGCAGCTCCTCGGCGGGCCCGTCGGCGAAGCGGCCGTGCCAGAGCGTCACCGCGTCGTCGCCTCGGAGCCCGGGCCCTGGCGGGCGCTCCACGTCTCGAGGCCGAGGCCCCAGAGCCGCACGAAGCCCGCCGAGTCCTCGTGGCGGAAGCTGTCCTCGGCGTCGTAGGTCGCCAGGCCGTAGTCGTAGAGGCTGTGGGGGCTGCGCCGGCCGTTCACGTAGCAGTTGCCGGGCTCGAGGCGCAGGCGCACCTCGCCGGTCACCTTGCGCTGGCTCTCGTCGATGAACGCGTCGAAGGCCTGCTTGAGCGGTGAGAACCACAGGCCGTCGTAGATGAGCTCGGCGTAGCGGGACTCGAGCCGGGCCTTCTCCCGCTCGAGGTCGCGCTCGAGGGTGATCGACTCCAGGTCGGCGTGGGCCATGATCAGCGCCAGCGCCGCCGGGCACTCGTAGGTCTCGCGGCTCTTGATGCCGACCCGACGGTTCTCGACCATGTCGATGCGGCCCCAGCCGTACGAGCCGACCACGGTGTTCACGCGGTCGATGAGCTCGACCATGCCGAGGTCCTCCCCGTCCACCGAGATCGGGATGCCCTCCTCGAACCCGATGACCAGATCGCGCGGCTCGGTCTCGGTGGGCACCGTCATCGACCACACGCCCGGCGGCGGCACCCGCCACGGGTCCTCCATCTCGCCGCACTCGATGGCCCGGCCCCAGAGGTTGTCGTCGATGGAGTACACCTTCTCCTTCGTCGCCTTGATGGGGATCTCGTGCCGGTAGGCGTAGAGGATCGAGTCCTCGCGGGTCATGCCCCACGAGCGCACGGGGGCGAGGACCTCGAGGTCGGGCGCGAGGGCCCGGGTCGACACCTCGAACCGCACCTGGTCGTTGCCCTTGCCCGTGCACCCGTGGGCGACCGCATCGGCGCCGTGGTACCGGGCGGCGGCGACGAGGTGCTTCACGATCACCGGACGCGAGAGCGCCGACACCAGCGGGTAGCGACCCTCGTAGAGGGCATTGGCCTTGAGCGCCGGGGCCACGTAGTCGGCCGCGAACTCCTCGCGGACGTCGGCGACGACGGCCTCGACCGCGCCGGCGGCCAGCGCACGCTCGCGCACCTCGTCCCAGTCGCCGCCCTGGCCCACGTCGGCGGCGAGGCAGACCACCTCGACGCCGAGCTCCTCGATCATCCACCGCACCGCGACCGAGGTGTCGAGCCCCCCGGAGTACGCCAACACGACGCGTCTCACCATGCACCTCCTGTTTGCTTTCGCCCTCCTTCGTCGGGCGGCCTTCGGCATCCGGTTGGTACGTCTCGCTGCTCCGCTCCGCTCCGCAGCCTCTCGATCCCGGTCATGCGCGTCCCTTCCATCGTCGTTCGTCTCATGCGAGGCCGGCCAGGTCGCGGAGGCGGTCGGCGACCGCCGTCCCGGTGGTGGACTCGCCCACCACCACCATCAGGGTGTCGTCGCCCGCGACGGTGCCGAGGACCTCCTCGAGGTTGGCCCGGTCGAGGGCCGAGGCGACCACGTGGGCGGACCCCGGCGGAGTGCGCAGGACGACGAGGTTGGCCGAGCTCGCCACGTCGACCACCCAGTCGCCGAACACCCGGCGCAGGTGGTCCTCGGGGGCGATCTGGTCCTTCGGGAGCTCGGGGATGGCGTAGACGGGCTCGCCGCCCCGCACCCGCACCTTGATGGCGCCGAGGTCGTCGAGGTCGCGCGACACGGTGGCCTGGGTGGCGACCACGCCGTCGGCGGCCAGCAGCTCGACGAGCTGGCCCTGGTTGGTGACGGAGTGCAGCTCGAGCAGGCCGGCGATGCGGTGCTGGCGCTGGGTCTTCGACAGCCGCGCGCTCTCGGACATCAGGCGCCGCCTTCCGAGGCCTCGCCGAGGAGCCAGGCCAGCAGGCCGCGTGCGGTGTGCATGCGGTTCTCGGCCTCGCGCCAGATGCGGCTGCGGTCACCGTCGACGACGTCGGCGGAGGCCTCCTCACCCCGGTGGGCGGGCAGGCAGTGCAGGAACACGCCGGCGGGGGCCAGGCGCGCGACGACACCGGCGTCGATGGTCCAGCCCTCGAAGTCCCGCCGGCGCTTCTCGGCCTGCTCCTCCTGACCCATCGAGGCCCAGACGTCGGTGCAGACCACGTCGGCGCCCTCGACGGCCTCCTCGGGCCGGTCGTGGACGGTGGGCTCGCCGCCCGCGGCCCGGATGCGGTCGAGGTCGACCGGCCCGAACCGGTAGCCCGGCGGGCAGCCCAGGCGGACGTCCATGCCGAGCATGAGCGCGGCGATGGAGATCGACCGGGCCACGTTGTTGGCGTCACCCACGTAGGCGATGCTCCGGCCGTCGAGCGAGCCGAACTCCTGGCGGATGGTGAGCAGGTCGGCGAGCGCCTGGAGCGGATGCGCCTCGTCGGAGAGCAGGTTCACGATCGGGACGTTCGACACCGCGGCCATGCGCTCGACCTTGGAGTGGGCGAAGACCCGGGCACCGATGGCGGCGTGGTAACCCGACAGGGTGCGGGCCACGTCCTCGGTGGTCTCGCGCACGTCGAGACCCACCTCGTCGGCGTGGATCGAGATCGGGTGGCCGCCGAGCTGCACCACGGCCATCTCGGTGGAGTTGCGGGTCCGCAGTGACGGCTTCTCGAAGAGCAGGGCCATCCCCCTGCCCGCCAGCACCGACGGCGGCGCGGGGTCCTCGCTGAGGTCCAGCACCCGGGTCAGCTCCGCTGGCGTCAGGTCGTCGATCTCCAGGAAATGGCGGGTCACCATGAACCTCCTCGGCCCCAGGCCGCTCGAACCGGCTCCCGATTTCGGTGCCCTGGCACCGAAATCGGGAGCCAGAAGGCGGGGGTGGGGGTCATGCGAGGACCTCCGAGAGGATGGCGACGGCCTCGTCGAGCTCGGCGTCGGTCACGAGGAGGGGTGGGGCCAGGCGCAGGGCCGTGGGGGTGACGCCGTTGACGACCAGCCCGGCGTTCAGGCAGTCGGCGGCGACCTGGCGGGCGTCGCGTCCGTCCAGCTCGGCGGCGAGGAGGAGGCCGAGCCCCCGGACGTCGGTCACGGCGTCGAGGGCCAGGAGCTGCCGGGTGAGGCGGGCGCCGGCCGCGGCGGCCCGGGCGGGGGCGTCCTCGGCCTCCATGACCTCCAGCACGGCGCGGGCGGCCGATGCGGCGAGGGGCTGGCCCCCGTAGGTCGTGGCGTGGTCACCGGGCTGGAACGCGACCGCGACCTCATCGCGGGCCCAGCAGGCGCCGATGGGCACGCCGTTGCCGAGGGCCTTGGCCATGGTCACCACGTCGGGGACGACGTCGAAGTGCTGGTGACCGAACCAACGGCCGGTGCGGCCGAGGCCGGTCTGGACCTCGTCGACCATGAGGAGCAGGCCCCGCTCGTCGCACAGCTCGCGCACGGCGGCGAGGTACCCCGGGGGCGCCACGTTCACGCCGCCCTCGCCCTGGACCGGCTCGAGCAGCACCGCCGCGACCGTCGGGTCGATGGCCCGCTCGAGGTCGTCGACGTCGCCCCACACCACGTGGCGGAAGCCCTCGGGCAGGGGCTGGAAGGACTCGTGCTTCTCGGGCTGGCCCGTGGCGTGGAGGGTGGCGAGCGTGCGCCCGTGGAACGAGCCGTAGGCGCTCACCACCCCGTGGCGGCCGTGGCCGCCCCACTTGCGGGCCAGCTTGATGGCGGCCTCGTTGGCCTCGGCCCCCGAGTTGGAGAAGAACACCTTGCCGCCGCCGCCGAGGAGCCGGTCGAGGGTGGCGGCGACCTGCGGACCGGGGACCGTGGCGAAGAGGTTCGACACGTGCAGGAGGGTGCGGGCCTGCTCGCACAGGGCATCGGCGACGGCCGGGTGGGCGTGGCCGAGCGAGGTGACCGCCAGGCCCCCGAGGAAGTCGAGGTACACGTTGCCCTCGTCGTCCCAGAGCCGGGTGCCCTCACCCTTGACGAAGGTGACGGCGGCCGGCGGGTAGGTGGACATCAGCGCGGTCACGACGCGCTCCCGGTGATCATGGTGCCGACGCCGGCATCGGTGAACAGCTCCAGCAGGACGACATGGGGCAGGCGGCCGTCGAGGATGTGGGCCGAGCCCACGCCGTGCTCGACCGCGTGGATGCACGCGGCGATCTTGGGGATCATCCCCCCGCTCATGACGCCGTCGTCCACGAGGCGCTGGAGGTCGGCGGTGGTGATCTCGCTCACCAGCGTGTCCGGGTCGTCGGCGTCGAGGCGCAGGCCCTCCACGTCGGTCAGGTAGATGACCTTGTGGGCGCCGAGGGCCTCGGCGACGGCGCCCGCGCCCGTGTCGGCGTTGATGTTGTAGGCCTGGCCGGCGGCGTCGGTGCCGATGGTGGAGATGACCGGGATGAGGTCTTCGGCCAGCAGTCGCTGCACGATCGTGGGGTTGACCGCGGCGACGTCGCCGACGAAGCCCAGGTCGGCGTGGCGCACCGAGGCCTGGATGAGGCTGGCGTCCCCACCGGACAGGCCGACCGCGAGGGGTCCGTGGACGTTGATGCCGGCCACGATCTCGCTGTTGATCTTGCCCTCGAGCACCATGCGGGCGATCTCGAGGGTCTCGGCGTCGGTGACGCGGAGGCCGTTCTTGAACACCGACTCCTTGCCCAGCCGGGCCAGCAGGTCGCCGATCTGCGGGCCGCCGCCGTGCACCACGACGGGCTTGGCGCCGACGGTCTGGAGCAGCACGATGTCGTCGGCGAACTGACGGGCGAGGGCCTCGTCCACCATGGCGTTGCCGCCGTACTTCACCACCACGATCTCGCCGGCGAGGCGCTGGATGTACGGCAGCGCCTCGACCAGGACCCCCGCGATCTGATCCGGGTCGGTCACCGGGCTCACGACGTGCCCATGTTCTCGTCCACGTACGCGTGGGTGAGGTCGTTGGTGAGGATGGTGAAGCGTCCCGCGCCGACGCCGAGGTCGACGGTGACGTCGAGCTCGCGCTCGGCCATGTGGTCGGCCACCGCGCCGGTGTCGTGCTCGATCTCCACGCCATGCCGGGCGACCATGACCCCGCCGTAGCAGACCGACAGCAGGGCCTGGTCGAAGTGCACGCCGGCGCTGCCGGCCTCGCTGGCCACCCGTCCCCAGTACGGGTCCTCGCCGTACCAGGAGCACTTGCAGAGGGCGCTGTCGGCGATGCGCCGGGCCGCGGCCTCGGCGTCGGCGTCGGAGGCGGCGCCCGTGACGTGCACCCGCACGAGCTTGGTGGCGCCCTCGGCGTCGCCCGCCATCTGCTCGGCGAGATGCAGGCAGGCGGCCGCGACCGCGTCGTGGAAGGCGACGAGGTCGGCAGGTCGCCCGGCACGGCCGCTGGCGAGCAGCAGGACCGTGTCGTTGGTCGACTGGCAGCCGTCGACGCTGAGGGCGTTGAAGGAGTGGGCCACGCCGGCGGTGAGGGCGTCCTTCAGCTCGGCGGGGGTGAGGTCGGCGTCGGTGGTGAGCACCGCGAGCATCGTCGCCATCTTCGGCGAGAGCATCGCCGCGCCCTTGGCCATGCCCCCGACCACGAAACCGTCGCCCTCGACCACGGTCTCCTTGCGGCGGGTGTCGGTGGTCATGATCGCCTCGGCCGCGTCGGTGGCGCCGTCCACCCCTCGAGCGGCGACGAGCGCGGGGATCGCGTCCGCCATCGGCTCGACGGGCAGGCGGTTGCCGATGAGGCCGGTCGAGCACATCAGCACGTGGTGGAGACCGCAACCGAGCTCGGCCGCCACCAGGCCGGTCAGGTGCTCGGCGTCGGCGTGGCCCGCCTCCCCCGTGGCGGCGTTGGCGTTGCCGCTGTTGAGCAGGACGGCGCTGGCCTGACCACCGCTCGTGCGCAGGTGGGCCTGGCAGAGCTGGACGGGCGCGGCGGTCATCTTGTTCGGTGTGAACACGCCGGCGGCGGCGACCGGCTGGCCGTCCTCGGTGGCGACCAAGGCCAGGTCGAGGTGCTCGGGGTCCTCCTTGACGCCGGCGTGGACGCCGGCGGCGACGAACCCGGCGGCGGCGGTGACGCTCATGATGACGCTCCTGGCGGGGTGAGGTCGACGTGGACGGCAGCTTCTGGCTCCCGATTCGATCGCCCTGGCGATCGAATCGGGAGCCAGATCGAGAGGACGTGGGCGGGCGGCGGGGTCACGGGTAGAGCCCGGCGCTGGGGAGCCCGGTGGCCTCGGGGAGGCCGAGGGCGAGGTTGGCGCACTGGACGGCCTGGCCCGAGGCACCCTTGACCAGGTTGTCGATGGCACAGATGGCCACCACCCAGCCGGTGCGCGTGTCCGCCCGGGCGGTGATGTGGGCGGTGTTGGACCCGAGAGTCGCCTTGGTCGACGGCGACCGTTCCGAGACCACCACGAAGGGCTCGTCGGCGTACGCCTCCTGCAGCGCGCCGAGCACCACCTCCGTGGTGGTCGGCGCCGCCGGCCGGGCGTAGCAGGTGGCCAGGATGCCCCGGTTCATCGGCGCGAGGTGGGGGGTGAACAGCACCGAGGTGCCGAACACCATCTCCATCTCGGGGGTGTGGCGGTGGTGCAGCAGGCCGTAGGCGGTGAAGTCCTCGTCCACCGTGCAGAAGGTGGTGTTGGGCTTGGGGGGCCGACCGGCGCCGGAGACACCGCTCGCCGCGTCGACCACGATGCCGGTGGGCTCGACCAGCCCCGAACGCACCAACGGGCCGAGGGCGAGGTTGGCGGCGGTCGGGTAGCAGCCGGGCACGGCCACGGCGGCGGCGCCGGCGAGGTCGTCCCGGTAGACCTCGGGCAGGCCGTAGACGAAGCGCTCGAGCAGCTCGGGAGCGGCGTGGGGCTCGCCGTACCACTCGGGGTAGAGCGCCGGGTCCTTCAGCCGGAAGTCGGCGGCCAGGTCGACGACGTGGGGCACCCGGTCGAGCAGGCCCGGCACGATCGCCTGCGAGGCGCCGTGGGGCAGGCCCAGGAAGACGAGGTCGAGGCCGTCGGCGGCGCCGTCCTCGTAGGGGGCGAAGGCGAGGTCGCCGTAGGCGGCGGCCAGGCTCGGGTACAGCTCGGCGACCGCGGTGCCGGCCTGGCTGTCGCCCGTGGCCAGCTCGACCGACAGCTCGGGGTGGGCGGCGCACAGGCGCAGCAACTCCGCGCCCGTGTAGCCCGACGCCCCGATGATGCCGACCTTGCTCATGGTGAGACCCGGACCATCGCAAGAGCATACGGATGCCCGCATGACTATGCAAAACCATTCGTTGCGTCCGTCCGGCTCGGACGTTGGGGCGCGCTAGCGGAGGGTGGCGCCGTGGGCGCTGGTCACCGCGTCGATGAGGACGGCGCGGGCCTCGCCGACCTCGGCGTCGGTGAGGGTGCGGTCGGGGGCCTGGAAGCGCAGGCCGTAGGCCAGGCTGCGCCGGCCCTCCCCCAGTGACGGGCCCCGGAACACGTCGAAGAGGCGCACGTCGGCGAGCAGGTCGCCGCCGGCGGCCCGCAGGGTGGCCTCGACCGCGCCGGCGGGCACGGCCTCGTCGACCACGAAGGCCAGGTCGACGTCACTCGACGGGTAGCGGCTGACCTCGCGGTACCGCGGCACCGGGATCGTGTCGAGGAGCGAGCCGAGCTCGACCTCGAGCCACGCCACCCGCTCGCCCAGGTCGTAGGCGGCGACCACGCCGGGGTCGATCTCCCCCACCCGGCCGACGGGCTCGCCGCCGACGAGCACCCTGGCGGTGCGGGTCGGGTGCAGGCCAGGCGCCTCGGCGGGATCGGCGATGGCCTCGAGCCCCGTGTCGCCCAGCCCGAGGGCCTCGGCCACGAGCCGCCAGACCTCCACCGCCCTGGGCGCCTCGGCCTCGCCCAGGACCACCCCGAGCACCTCGCGCTCGTCGGGCAGCTGCTGGCCCTCGGGCGGCACCCCGAAGACGTGGCCGATCTCGAACAGGGCGACGCCCCGGTTGCGGTGGCGGGCGTTGTACGCCAGCGCCCCGAGCAGACCGGGCCGCAGCGACGGGCGCAGCACCGACTCCTCCGCCGCCAGCGGGTTGGTGACCGTGACGTGGGGGCCGTCGATGCCCGCCTTCACGAGGTCCTCGGGGGCGAGGAAGGGCAGGGGCAGGGCCTCACTGATGCCGAGGCCGGCGAGGGTCGAGCGGGCCTTGCGCCGCTGGCGCTGGTGCTCGGTCAGCCCGCCGGTGTGCACGCCCGGCGGACGCCGCCGCGGGATGGCCGAGTACGAGTGGTGGCGGGCGACCTCCTCGATCACGTCGATCTCGGTGGCCACGTCGGGCCGGAAGCCCGGGACGGTGACGGCCTGGGCGTGGGCGTCGCCCGCGTCGGCCTCCACCTCGAAACCGATCGGGCGCAGGTAGCCGGCGATCTGGTCCGCGGCCAGGTCCGTGCCCAGCATGGCGTTGACCCGCGGGGTGCGGACCCGGATGGGCCCGAGGTCGGGCAGGTCGCCGCGCTCGTCGATGGTGCCCGGGGCGACGGTGGCACCGGCCGCAGCGGCGAGCTCGCAGAAGCGGTCGAGGGCCCGGTCGATCCCGAACGGGTCGAGGCCCCGCTCGTAGCGCATCGACGCCTCGGAGCGCAGGCGCAGGCGCTTGGACGTCCGGGCGATCATCAGCGACGGCCACCACGCCATCTCCAGCAGCACCGAGCGGGTCGCCTCCGAGATCTCCGTGGTGGCCCCGCCCATCACGCCGGCGATGCCGATGGGCACGTCGTCGCCGTCACAGATCAGCGTGTCGTCGGCGGTCACGGTGCGCTCGACGTCGTCGAGGGTGACGAGGCGCTCGCCGTCGCGGGCCCGGCGGACCCGCAGCGTGCGGCCGGCCACCAGGTCGAGGTCGTAGGTGTGGTTGGGGTGGCCGAGCTCGAGCATCACGTAGTTGGAGATGTCGACCACGCCGTTGATGGGGCGCATCCCGAGGGCGGTCAGGCGGTTGGCCAGCCACTGGGGCGAGGTGCCGACGGTGACGTCGTGCAGCACCCGGGCGCCGAAGCGCCCGCAGCGGTCGGGGTCGACGATCTCCACCCGGGCCTGCTCGGCGGCGGCCGCCCCCGTCGTGGCGAAGGCCGGTGACGGCAGGGTGAAGGGCAGGGTCAGCCGGGCGGCCAGGTCCCGGGCCACGCCGGCCACCGACATGGCGTCGGGTCGGTTGGGGTTGATCTCGAGGTCGTAGAGCACGTCGGGCTCGACGCCCAGGGCCTCGCGCAGCGGCGTGCCCGGCACGAGGCCGTCAGACAGGATCAGGATGCCGCCGGCGTCACCGCCGAGGCCGATCTCGGCCGCCGAGCAGAGCATGCCGTTCGACCACTCGCCCCGCAGCTTGCGCCGGGCGATCTCCATGCCGTTGGGCATCACCGTGCCGAGGGTGGCCAGGGGCACGAGATCGCCCACGGCCATGTTGAACGCGCCGCAGCAGATCTGGAGCGCCTCGCCGTCGCCGGCGTCCACGTCGACGAGCTGGATCTTGTCGGCGTCGGGGTGCTCGCGCAGGTCGAGCACCTCGGCCACGACGATCCCGTCGAGGCCCTCGCCGAGGTGGTCGATCGACTCGACCGCCATGCCCAGGTCGCTCATGGTCTCGCCGAGCGCGACCGGATCGCCCTCGAAGGGGGCGAACTCGCGCAGCCACGACAACAGCACCTTCACCTGTGCTCCTCCTTCGTCGGAGCGCCTTCGGCATCCGGTTCGACCGTGCCGCTGCTCCGCTCCGCTCCGCAGCCTGGACCGACCGCTGTCGTCGTGTCGATCATCAGAACTGCGTGAGGAAGCGGATGTCGTTGGTGAACAGCTCGCGGATGTCGTTGATCCCGTGGCGGTTCATGGACAGGCGGTCGGTGCCGAAGCCGAAGGCGAAGCCCGACCACTCCTCGGGGTCGTAGCCCACCGAGGCGAAGACGTTGGGGTGCACCATCCCGCAGCCGCCGAGCTCCATCCAGCCGGTGCGCCCGCAGGTCTGGCAGCCCTCGCCGAGGCAGAACAGGCAGTTGATGTCGTACTCGGCCGACGGCTCGGTGAAGGGGAAGTACGAGGGCCGCAGCCGGGAGTGGATGGCACCGCCGAAGTAGGCGGTGGTGAAGGCCTCGAGGGTGCCGGCCAGGTCGGCGAAGCTGATGCCCTTGTCGACCACGAGGCCCTCGATCTGGTGGAACACCGGCATGTGGCTGGCGTCGGCGGTGTCGCGCCGGTACACCCGCCCGGGCATGATGGAGTAGATCGGCGGCGGCCCACCCTCCATCACGCGGATCTGCACCGGCGAGGTGTGGGTGCGCAGCACGGTCGACTCGGGGGGGCCGAGGTCGACGTAGAGCGTGTCCCACATCGACCGTGCCGGGTGCGACTCGGGGATGTTCAGGGCCTGGAAGTTGTACCAGTCGGTCTCGACCTCGGGGCCCTCGGCCACGGTGAACCCCATGCCTACGAAGACGTCCTCGAGGCGGTCGTGGGTCTGGGTGACGAGGTGGAGGTGGCCCAGGTCGCGGTCCGGGATGGTCTCGGTGAGGTCGAGGCGCTCGGCCTCGAGGCGCAGGGCGCGCTCCCCCGCCTCCAGCTCGGCCCGACGGGCCTCCACGGCCGCCTGCACCCGGGCGCTGACCTCGTTGAAGATCCGGCCGACCTCACGGCGCTCGTCCTCGTCGAGGTCGCGGAAGCCCTTCTTCAGCTCGCTGAGCGCCGAGCGCTTCCCGAGCAGCTCGGACCCGAGCGCGTCGAGCTCGACGAGCGACTCGACTGCGGCCACGCGGGCCACGGCGTCGTCGCCGATCCGTGCGAGCTGGTCGATCATCGACACCGGGGGGAGGCCTCCTCGGGGTGGGGTGATCCGACGATAGTGAGCGGGGCGTCCCGCCCGGTCATCGGTTGCCCCGGCCGGGGGCCACCCCCGCGGCCCGGCGTCGTTGTCTCGCGGCCTCGAAGCACAGGACCGCGCCGGCGGCGGCCACGTTCAGGGATTCGGCTCGACCCTCGATGGGGATGGCCACGCGCTCGTCGACCCGGACGAGCACCTCGTCCGGCAGACCCTCGGCCTCGTTGCCGAGGACCAGGGCGATCGGACCGGTGAGGTCGGCGTCCTCGTGCCGCGTCGGCGCGTCGGCCGCCGTGGCGATCACCCGGATCCCCGCCGTCGTGAGCGACTCGAGCGCGGCCGACGGCTCGGGCGCCACCGTGAGTCGCACATGGAACACCGCCCCTGCCGACGACCGCACGGCCTTGGGGCCGAACACGTCCGCGCTGGTCCCGGCGACCACGACCCCGCTGGCACCGGCGGCCTCGGCCGTGCGCACCAGGGTCCCGACGTTGCCCGGGTCCCGCACGTCGTGCAGCACCACGACGGGCCCGGCGCCCGGCGCCGTCGCCCCCGCCACCACCTCGTCGATCGGCACGTCGCACCAGGCCGCCACGGCGACGACCGCCTGCGGCGTCACCGCGTCGGTGACCCGGGCGAGGGTCCCCGGTACCAGGGCCGCCACGGCGACGCCGGCCGAGCGGGCCCGCTCGACCAGCTCCGCGACCTCGGCGTCGTGGTCGGGGGCCGGCTCGTACAGGAGGTCGTCGAGGGTGGCACCGGCGTCGAGGGCCGCGGCCACGGCGTGGGGGCCTTCCACGAGGAAGGCCCGCTCACCGGCGCGGTCCCGCCGGCGGCGGGCCAGCCGCCGCACCCGCTGCACACGGGGGTTGCGGGGCGACAGCGGGGTCAGCGCCGGCGGCCTTCCACCGTTCGCCGACCCCGCCGCATCGTTCGTCCGTGGCGCGGGATCAGTCCGCGGCCGCGCTGGCCTCGTCGGCCACCTTCACGAGCGCCGCGAACGCAGCGGCGTCGGTGACGGCGAGATCGGCGAGCACCTTGCGGTCGACCTCCACCTCGGCGAGGCGCAGGCCGGAGATGAAGCGGCTGTAGGTGGTGCCGTTGAGGCGGCAGGCCGCGTTGATCCGCTGGATCCAGAGCTTGCGGAACTCGCCCTTGCGGGCCCGCCGGTCGCGGTACGCGTACTGCAGGGAGTGCATCACCTGCTCGTTGGCGGCGCGGTAGCTGCGGCTCTTGTTGCCGTAGTAGCCCTTGGCCCGCTCGAGGGTGGCGCGGCGGTGCTTCTTGGAGTGGACGGCGCGCTTGACTCTGGCCATCGGAAGCTCCTTTCAGGAGGTGGGGGAAGGTCGAAGGGGGCCGGCGGGCACCCGCCGGCCGAGGCTCAGAGGCCGGCTCAGATGCCGAGCTGGCGCTTCACACGGTCGCGGTCGCCGCCGCGCACCTCGGTCTCGCCCGCGAGGCGGCGAGTCCGCCGGGACGACTTCTTCTCGAGGATGTGGGCCCGGTACGCCTTGCGGCGCATGATCTTGCCGGAACCGGTCACCTTGAAACGCTTGGCGGCGCCACGGTGGGTCTTCATCTTGGGCATGAGGTCTCCTGCGGTTCTCTGAGCCGGTGCTCAGGTGGACTCGGCCGGGGTCTCGCCCGCGGTCAGGTCGTCGGGGGTGTTCGGTTCGGGGTTGCTGGGCGGATCGGCGGGGGCGACCCCGTCCGGCTGGCCCTCACCGGCCTGGGCGGCCGCGTGGGCCTGCTGGGCCTTGCGGTCGGGCACGAGCACCATGGTCATGTTGCGGCCGTCGACCCTCGGCACGACCTCGACGCGGCCCGTGTGGCTCACGGCCTCGGCCACGTTGTCGAGGATCTTCTTGCCGAGCTCGGGGTGCTGCATCTCCCGGCCTCGGAACATGATCGTCACCTTGACCTTGTGGCCCTCGTCGAGGAAGTGCTCCACCTTGCGGGTCTTGGTCTCGAAGTCGCCGGCCCCGATCTTGGGCCGGTACTTCATCTCCTTGACCACCACGTTGGTGGCGTTCCGACGGGACTCCTTGGCCCGCTGTGCGGCCTCGTACTTGTACTTGCCGTAGTCCATGATCCGACAGACCGGCGGATTGGCCTTGTCGGCCACCTCCACGAGGTCGAGGTCGAGATCACGTGCCATGGCCAGGGCCTCGGGCAGGGGCCGGATGCCGATCTGCTCGCCGTCGGGCGCCACCAGGCGGACCTCACGGGCCCGGATCTTGTCGTTGATCCGAGGCTCGTTCTGCGCCGCTATGGCCGATCACTGCGCAATGCGCAACTCCTTGAGATGGGGATGAGGGTTCGTGGCAACGTCGGGTGGCGCCCCGCAGCCCCTGCCGCCCCACCGAGGCGGAAAAGCAAGAGAGGCGGACGCCGGGAAAGCCGACGTCCGCCCACGCACCGGCGCGCCGGCGAGAGACCGTTCGATCGACCCGGCGCACCACGGGTGGCCGGGTGGGGGCCGAGGACCCCGCTTTCCGTCTTCAGTTGCTCGCCTACAGTACCAGCGATGACCCCGAACCCGACAGCCGAGCCCCGCCAGGGCGGTCCCCGATGAGCCTCTGGACCCCCGAGGGCGAGCACCCGGTCGACCGGGGCGGCCCCGCCCGACCCGATCTACCCGGCGCCGGCGACGACCCCTTCGCCGACCTCTCCCCCGAGGAGCGGGCCCAGGCGGAGGAGATGCTGGCGGAGATGGCCGAGGCGCAGCAGCGCCTGGCCGACACGCCGGCCGAGGATGTGGTGGCGAACCACGCGGTCGGCTTCTACCAGCTCGCCGCCATCCATCTGAGCCAGCAGCCGCCTCAACTCGAGGCGGCCAAGTTGGCCATCGACGCCATGGCCGCCCTGCTCGAGCGACTCGAGGGTCGCCTCGGCGCCCACGAGGGTGACCTGCGCGCCGCCCTCGGCCAGATCCAGCTCGCGTTCGTGCAGGTCCAGGGCGCCATGGCCGGCGAGGACCCCGACGCCTGACGTCTTCGCGGACGGCCGGCCGTTCTTCGAGGCCGTCGCCGAGATCGTCCCCGGCCTGCTCCCCGGGGCGTCGGTCAAGGGGTCCGGCTGGAGCGTGAAGGTCTGGTTCGACGAGCCCAGGGAGCACTACGAGGTCCAGTGGCTCGACGGGCGCCACGTGGAGGTCGGCTTCCACGCCGAGCACCGTGACGCCGCCCGCAACGACGCGGTCCTGGCCGCCCTGCTCGCCGACGAGCGGGGTTGGCGCGCCGACCTCGGCGAGGACCCGGTCGCCGGCGGCTTCGTGGGCGGGCGCCCCGAGCACTGGCGGCGCGTGTCGGAGGTCTGGGAGGACGCCGACCTCTCGTCGGTCGACCTGGCCATGGAGGCGGCCGACCGGGTGACCTCCTACGCCGAGGCCCTGGAGCCGCGGCGCCGACCCGGCTGAGCCCCGCCCGGGCTCAGTGTAGCGAGGAGCCCGGCGTGTCCTCGTCGAGCACGAGGCCCATCACCACCGCGTCCCACAGCTCGCCGGTCTTGCGGGGGTAGTGGCGGCGCAGGTAGCCCTCCTGGACGAAGCCCATGCCCTCGTAGAGGCGGCGGGCGGCGTCGTTGTGGGGCCAGCACTGGAGCTCGACCTTGTGGGCGCCGACCTCGCGGGCCCACTCGATGGCCGCCGTGAGCAGCGCCCGCCCGACGCCGCGGCCCCGCCAGCCGTCGGCGACGACCATGCCGAGGTGGGCCACGCCGTACGGGACCAGCTCGATGCCGAGGTTCCCGATGAGCGCCTCGGCGTCGTTGACCGCCACGAAGGTGGCGGTGCCCGGCCGCCCCGGGCGGAGGCGCTCGCGGTCCCCCGCCTCGTCGAGGGGCAGCTCGGCGCCGATCCAGACCCCCTCGCCGGCGACCGCGGCGCGCAGGGCCATCAGGGCGTCGAGGTCGTCCTCGGTGCCCCGGCGGATCCGGAACGAGCCGGTGCCGGCGCCGGCCCCGGGCTCAGCCACGGGGACGGATCTTGGCCGCCTCCCAGCGGCCCATGCGGCCGGCGACGACCTCGAAGTCGACCGCCACGCCCTCGTCGATGGTGCGGGTGCCGTCGGCGATCGCGGTGCAGTGGAACGGGTACTCGGTGCCGTCGTCAGCGCGGACCGTGCCGAGGCCTCGGGGGTCGTCGAAGCTGGCCACCACCCCGGTGGCCGAGCCGATCACGAGTCCTCAGCCCTTCGGGAGCTGGCGCAGCAGGTCGACCATCTCGATGGCCGTGACCGCCGATTCGTGACCCTTGTTGCCGGCCTTGGTGCCCGCCCGCTCGATGGCCTGCTCGATGGTGTCGGTGGTGAGCACCCCGAACACCACCGGGACGCCGGTGTCGAGCTGGGCCGCCTGGACCCCGGACGCGCACTGGCCGGCCACGAAGTCGTAGTGACCGGTGGCGCCGCGGATGACCGCGCCGAGGGTGATGACCGCGTCGAACTCGCCCGACGCCGCGAGGCGCTTGGCCACCAGCGGGATCTCGAACGAGCCCGGTGCCCAGGCCTCGGTGATCGAGGCCTCGTCCACGCCGTGGCGCACGAGGGCGTCACGGGCGCCGGCGACGAGCCGCTCGGTGATGAAGTCGTTGAACCGGCCGCACACCAGGGCGATGCGCATGCCGCCGCCGTTGAGGTTGCCGCTATAGGACGTCATCGAGACCCTCCAGCAGGTGACCCATGCGCTCCCGCTTGGTGCGCAGGTAGTTGATGTTCTCGGGGTTCGGCACCGACTCCAGCGACACCCGCTCGACGACCTCGAGCCCGAAGCCCTCGAGGCCACCGTACTTGGCGGGGTTGTTGGTCATGAGCCGCATGGTGGTGATGCCGAGGTCGACGAGGATCTGGCTGCCGATGCCGTACTCCCGGTTGTCGATGGGCAGGCCCAACTCGACGTTCGCGTCGACGGTGTCGTGTCCCGCCTCCTGGAGGCTGTAGGCCCGCAGCTTGTGGCCGATGCCGATGCCGCGGCCCTCGTGGCCGCGCAGGTAGACGAGCACGCCCAGCTCCTCCTCGGCGATGCGGGCCATGGCCGCGTCGAGCTGCACGCCGCAGTCACAGCGCAGCGAGCCGAAGATGTCGCCGGTGAGGCACTCGCTGTGCACCCGGACGAGCACGTTGTCCTCCCCCTGGACGGCGCCGCGCACCATGGCCACGTGCTGCTCGCCGTCGAGCACCGACTCGTAGCCGTAGCAGGTGAAGTCGCCCCACTGGGTGGGGATGCGGGCCTCGGCGATGCGCTTCACCAGCTTCTCGTTCTGGCGGCGGTGGCGGATGAGCTCGGCGATCGAGATCATCTTGAGCCCGTGCTCCTCACGGAACTCGAGCAGGTCGGGCACCCGGGCCATGGTGCCGTCCTCGTTCACGATCTCGCAGAGCACGCCCGCCGGGTACAGGCCCGCCATGCGGGCGAGGTCGACGGCGGCCTCGGTGTGGCCCGCCCGCTTCAGCACGCCGCCGTCGGCGTAGCGCAGGGGGAAGATGTGGCCGGGCCGGGCCAGGTCGGCGGGCCGGCACGCCGGATCGATGAGCGCCTGGATGGTGGCGGCCCGGTCGGCGGCGGAGATGCCGGTGCTCGTGCCGTGACGGAAGTCGACGCTGTAGGTGAACGCCGTGCGCTGGGCCTCGGTGTTGTGGCTCACCATCAGGGGGATGTCGAGCTCGTCGAGGCGGTCGCCGGTCATCGGCACGCAGATGAGGCCCGACGTGTGGCGCACGAAGAAGGCGATCTTCTCGGCGGTGGCGTGCTCGGCCGCCATGATCAGGTCGCCCTCGTTCTCCCGGTCCTCGTCGTCGACCACGACGACGATCTCGCCGCGGGCGATGGCCTCCACCGCCTCCTCGACGGTGTCGAACGGGTTCTTGTGCTCGGCCATCAGGCCTCCTGTGCCGGGGTGTCGAACGCGGCGCCGGGTTCGGCGTCGTGGGTGAGCAGGCGCTCGGTGTACTTGGCGATGACGTCGACCTCGAGGTTCACGAGGTCGCCGGGGCGACGGGCACCGAGGGTCGTGACCTCGGCCGTGTGGGGGATGACCGCGACGGTGAAGCCGTCCTCGAGGGGCTCGACCACGGTGAGGCTGACGCCGTCCACGGTGATGGAGCCCTTCTCGATCACGTAGCGGAGCAGGTGGCGGGGCATGCGCACCCGCATGTCGGGCACCGGCGCGAGCACCTCGCCGACGGCGTCGACGTGGCCTTGGACGAGATGGCCGCCGAGGCGGTCCATCAGGCGCACCGGCCGTTCCAGGTTGACCGGGTCGCCCGACCGGAGGCCGCCCGTGCTGGTGCGCTTCAGGGTCTCGTCGCTGACGTCGGCCTCCCACCACGTCGGCGGGTCGGCCGGGTCGAGGGCAACGATGGTCAGGCAGCACCCGTTCACCGCGGTCGAGTCGCCCAGGCCGGCGCCCTCCAGCACGCCGGTGGCGGCGATGCGGATCCGCACCCCGTCGGCGGTGGGCTCGACGGACTCGACGGTGCCGAGCTCCTCCACGATCCCGGTGAACATCAGGCGGTCTCCTCGTTGGTTCCTGCGCTTCTGGCTCCCGATTTCGGTGCCCTGACACCGAAATCGGGAGCCAGAACGTCGAGGTCGGTGCGGGTGGGGGCGAGCTCGAGGCGCAGGTCGGCGCCGACCCGGCGGACCGAGCGCAGCTCGCCCCGCCACACGTCGTCGATGGTGGCCGCGCCGGGGCCCGCGAACAGGCCGCGGGCGTCGTCGCCCCCGAACAGCGCCGGCGCCAGGTAGAGCACGTAGCGGTCGACCAGGCCCTCGCGGTGGAAGGCGCCGGCCACCGACGCCCCGCCCTCGACCATGGCCTGGAGCACGCCGCGCTCCCCCAGCTCGTCGAGGACCGCGGGCAGCGGGCCGTCGAGCTCCAACGCAGGGTGGACCTTGGCGCCCTCGGGGGCCCGGCCGAGCACGACCCGAAGCGGGTCGGCGCCCTCGGCGTCGCGGACGGTCAGCGACGGGTCGTCGGCCCGGACCGTGCCGGCGCCGACGATGACCGCGTCGCTCTCGGCCCGCAGGGCGTGGGCGTCGGCGCGGGCCTCCGGGCCGGTGATCCACTGGCTCGTGCCGTCGGGGGCGGCGGTGCAGCCGTCCGCCGAGGCAGCCAGCTTGAGCACCACCCACGGGCGGCCCGTGGTGCGGTGCTTGACGTACGGGGCGAGCTGCTCGGCCACCGCAGCACGGCCGACGCCCTCGACCACCTCGATGCCGGCGTCCCGCAGCTTCTTGGCACCCTGGCCGGCGACCTGTGGGTCCGGGTCCTCCAGGGCGAAGACCACCTTGGCCACGCCCGCCTCGATCAGGGCATCGGCACACGGGCCGGTGCGGCCCTGGTGCGAGCACGGCTCGAGCGTCGAGTGGACCGTCGCTCCCCGGGCGGCCTCCCCGGCGGCGGCCAGGGCCACGCGCTCGGCGTGGGGCCCGCCGGGCGGCTGGGTGGCGCCCTCGAAGGTCGAGCCGTCGGCGGCGGTGAGCACGCAGCCCACCCACGGGTTGGGCGACGTGGAGGCGCGCACGGCGGACGCGAGCGCCACCGCCCGGGCCATCACCGCCTCGTCGTCCGACCTGTCGTCCACCCGGTTGCTCCTCCTGCGTGCGCACAGGCAAGGGTGCGCGCGCCAGGGGTCCCGGCGTGGTGGCACCCTCGCTCCCATCCGGACTGTGACCGTCGGCTCCGGAACTTCCCCGGATCGGCCCGGGCCCGAGGGCCAGGGTTCGCAGGCTGTACTGCCGGTCGGGACTTTCACCCAAAACCCCGCGAGGGGTGTCTTCAAATTTAGAACCGATTCTAATTTTGCCGGAGGCTCCGGTCAAACCCCAAGCGTACGGTCGGCCTGCCCGTGAACGACCCGAGGAGATCGCCATTGTCGCGTACAGCACAGAGACGTACAGTGGCGACGTGACCGCCAAGACCGAGCGCTGGAACCTGCGGGTGACCCCGGCGCAGGACGCGGTCGTCCGCAAGGTGCTCGACGAGTCCGGTGAGTCCCTGAACGACTTCGTGGTCCGCCACGCGGTCCAGGCGGCTCGCGACGATCTCGCCGACCACCGGGTCTTCGTGGTCGAGGACGACGCCTGGAACGAGCTTCAGCAGCTGCTCGCCCGTCCGCCGGCGGCCACGCCGGCACTCACCAAGCTGCTCACCAACCCCTCGGTGCTCGAACCACCGCCGTGAGCGCGCTGCGGGGCCCGGTCCCGCTCCGTGCCGATCACGAGGTCGAAGCGTTCCGCTGCGGCGACACGATCCTGGACGGCTGGTTGCGTTCGCGGGCGCTCCGCAACCAGGTCGAAGGTGAATCCCGGACCTGGGTGGTCCTCGACGGGAGCACGGTCGTCGCCTTCTACGCCTCGAGCACCGCCGTGGTGCTGCGCTCGGCTGCCCCTGGTGGGGCGGCCCGCAACCAGCCCGATCCCCTCCCGGCCCTCCTCCTCGGTCGGCTGGCGGTGGACCGACGCCACCAGGGTGCGGGCCTCGGGGCGGCGCTCCTGAAGCACTTCCTGCTGAAGGCGCTCGAGGTCGCCGAGCTCGTCGGTGTCCGCCTCCTCCTCGTCCACGCCGCGAACCCGGACGCGGCGGCCTTCTACGAGCACCACGGCTTCGAGCGTTCGCCCCTCGACCAGCTCACCCTGCTGTTGTTGGTGAAGGACATGTCCGCCCAATCACGCCCGGGATCCGGATGATGGAGGTCGAGCCGCCGTCAATCAGTCGAATGCGATGTCGATGCTCGATGCGGCCGTCCGAATTCTCCGAACCACGGCGCCGTTCGACTCTGGAACCATCAGGAGCGCATGAAACGGGCGTGCGGGTCGATCGAAGCGACCATTGTCGATGACCGGCTCGGACCAGAATCGCCCAGCTCCGTCCAACGCTCGCAGGAGCGCAGGGATATCTGCCTCGTCGTCCGCCAAGAGCTCGTCAGCTCGCTCGACGACGAGCACGTAGGCGTCGGCGGGCAACCACTCGTCGAGGTAGCTCAGACACTCGGTGAGTGCAGGCCAGTTCTCCCCGAAGCCAGGGAAGAACTGGAACGCAGCGGCGAATTCGTCCATCAGCGCCGGGACGCTCCGCATCTTGTGACCGCGGAGAACCCGGACACAGACATCGAGCCGTGGGCGTGAGTAGAAGTGGCTCGCCGTCCACGGGAGCCGCTCCGACTCCCCGGGACCCACATGGATGATCGGAGCCTCGACACGGAAGAGGAAGTCGAGTCCGGTGGTGCTCACGGGCCGGATCAGTGCTCGCGGTGGCCGGCGAGGAGGCGGAGGGCGTGGGGCAGGACGTCGAGGACGGCGTCGAGGGTCTCGATGCAGCCCTTGGTGGAGCCGGGGGTATTCAGCACGAGGCTTTCCCCCACCGTGCCCGCCACCGCCCGGGACAGGCGGCCGAGGGGGCTCACGAGGCGCATGGCCTCGGCCAGGCCGGGGGCCTGGCGGTCGAGCACGGCGAGCGTGCCCTCGGGGGTGAGGTCGCGGGGGCCGAACCCGGTGCCGCCCGTGGTAACGACGAGGCCGGGGAAGCCGTCGGTCAGCTCGCGGAGCGCCGCCGCCACCGCCTCGATGCCGTCCTCGGTGACCCGCCGCTCGACCACATCCCAGCCGTGGGCGGCCAGGTGGGCGGCCAGGGCCTCCCCGGACTTGTCCTCCCGGGTGCCGGCGACCACGCCGTCGGACACCGTCAGCACCTTGGCTCGCAGGGGGATCTCGCTCACGTCACGCTCCGAGGCGGTCGCCGGCGGACCAGTGGGCGCCGTTGAACCACGCTGCGGCGGGCTGATGGCCCTTGCCCTCGGGTTGCACGTCGATCAGGGCGATGGGGCCGTCGCCGGCGCCGACGAGCACCTCGCCACCGGCGTGCTCGACGTCGCCCACGGCCACGGCGGGCGCCGGCGGCGAGTCGACCGTCCGGATGCGGTGCACCTTCAACCGCTTGCCGCGGAAGGTGGTCCAGGCGCCGCCCACCCGCACCTGGCGGTGGATCTCGGTGACCGTGCGGGACCAGTCGATCTCGCGCTCCTCGGGGCGGATCTTCTTGGCGTAGGTGGCCTCGCCCTCCTGGGGCACCGGCGCACCGAAGCCCTCCGCCAGGGCGTCGAGCAGCAGCGACGAGCCGAGGTCGACCAGCTCGTCGCGGAGCTCGGCCAGGGTGACGTCGGGGTGGATCCAGCACTCGGTGCGGGCGTACACACCGCCGGCGTCCAGCTCGGGCACGACCTCCATCAGGCAGACGCCCGTGTGCTCGTCACCGGCGAGGATCGCCCGCTCGACGGGCGCCGCGCCCCGCCACCGGGGCAGCAGCGAGAAGTGGAGGTTCACCAGGGGCACGGCGTCGAGCACGTGATCCTGGAGGATCTCCCCGAAGGCCACCACCACACCGAGGTCGGCGCCGACGGTCAGGATGTCATCCACGTCGTGGCTGACCGGGATGCCCAGCTCCAGGGCGGCGGCCTTCACCGGGCTGGGCTGGAGGTCGCCGCCCCGGCCGCGCCGCTTGTCGGGCCGGGTGACCACGAGGGCGACGTCACGCCCGTCGTCGACGAGGGCGTGCAGCGGCGGGACGGCCAGGTCGGGGGTGCCCAGGTAGACCAGGCGGCGCGGGTCGGGCGGGATGAGCGGCGTCATGGGCGGGATCGGGTCGGCCTCGGCTCAGGGGAGGCGCAGCCCGCCGGGTGCCGCCGGGGCGGGCCGGCGGGCGGTCGCGGCCTCCCGGGCCATGGCCTGCTCGCGCAGCGCCTTCTTGGCCGCCTTGCGCTGGTCGTCGTCGAGGTGCTCGAGCAGCAGGACGCCGTCGAGGTGGTCGAGCTCGTGCTGGAACAGGCGGGCCAGCAGCTCGTCGGCCTCGAAGGAGACCTCGTTGCCGTCGAGGTCGTAACCGGTGAGGTGGATCCGCTTCGGGCGCACGATCTCCCACGACAGCCCGGGCACCGAGAGGCACCCCTCGTCGTAGACCCACTCGCCGTCGCTCTCCGAGATGACCGGGTTCACCAGCACCGAGGGTCCGTCGCCGGCGTCGTAGACGAAGAGCCGCTTCTGCACGCCGACCTGGGGGGCGGCGAGGCCGAGGCCAGGGGCCTCGTACATGGTGGTGAGCATGTCCTCGGCGAGACGGACCAGGGCGCCGTTGATCTCCTCGACCTCGGCGGCACGCTCGGTCAGGACGGGATCGCCGACGATGCGGATGGCGTACGGGGGCATGGTGCTCTCAGGCTACCGAGTAGAAGCGGAGGGCCACGTTGCCGTAGCGGCGGGCGTCGTCGAGCTCCAGGTGGGTCAGCGGCGGCTCCTCGGCCTCCTCCCGGGGGTCGAGCTGGAGGACCACGACGGCACCCTCGGCGAGCAGGGCCCCGGCCCGCTCGTCGATCGCCGCGAGGGAGCGCCCCCACAGCCCCTGCCACTGCGGCGGGCCGCTGAACACGACGTCGAACCGCTTCGTGCCTCCGCCGCCGGCACCCCTTCGGGATCCGGTGCCGGCGCTCGGCGCGGCTCCGCTCCGCTCCGCCACGTCACGAGCCTGCCGGTCGAGCCAGGCGAAGACGTCGGCCTGGACGACCGTGGCCTGGTCGCCCAGACGGGTCTTGGCCAGGTTGGCCTCGATCACGTCGACGACCTCCCGGTCACGCTCGACGAGCACCGCCTCAGCCGCACCCCGGCTCAGCGCCTCGATGCCCACCGCCCCGGTGCCGGCGAACAGGTCGAGCACCCGGCCGTCCCGGATCCCGGGGCCGAGGATGTTGAACAGCGCCTCCTTGGCCCGGTCGCTGATGGGGCGGGTGGCCTCCGACGGGGGCCCCAGCAGCTTGGTGCCCCGGGCCCGGCCGCCGACGACGCGCATCCCCGCATCGTGCCGGACCCCGCCGCCCCCGTCGAACCGACCGACCATGCCCGATCTGGGACCACGCTCACGTCACCCACGACACCACGCTGGTCCCAGAACGGCGTGGGCGGGTCCGTGGGACCGGCCGCGGATCAGCGGAGGGGGTCGACGGCGAGGCGGAGGCGGCCGGGGGGACGGGGGGTGGCGGCCAGGGCGTCGCAGAGGGTGGTGTGGTCGGGCGCCCGCAGGAGCCAGGCGCCGTCACGGGGGCCGAGGACGTCGACGCCGGCCGGCGTGCCCAGGGCGGCGACGTAGGCCTCGGCGGCGGCGCCCGACACGGTGGCCGTGGCCGCGAAGGGCGGGTTCCCCAGTCCTTCCCGACGCTCCCGGTCGGCCGTGGCCACCCGGCCCGGGTCGGCGTGCAGCGCGGCGGTGACCACCTCGTGCTGGGGCAGGCGGGTCTGCAGGACGAGGCGCCCGCCCCCGGCCCGCCCGCCGAGCAGCCGGGCGGCCCGGGTGAGCAGGGCCATGGCCTGCTCGGCGGCCCGGTAGCGGGGCGCCAGCAGCTCCTGGTCGAGGTCGAGGAAGGCCACCACGGCGGCGTCGGGCACCTGGTGCAGCACCGCCTCCGTGCCCACGTAGACCCGCGCCGCGGGCAGGTCGGTGCCGGCGGTGGACGCGGTCACCTCGACCACGGGCTCGCCCGCCAGGGCTTCGAGCTCCTCCCGGGCGCGGCTGACGCCCACCCGCAGGTTCTTGAGCACGGTGGTGTGGCAGACCAGGCAGATGGTCGGGCGCTCGACCCCGCACTGGCGACAGGTCAGGGTGCCGGCCTCGTCCTCGCCGACCGACGCCCCGCAGCGCTCACAACGGGCCAGCTCGCCGCAGCGGGCGCAGGCCAGCAGGCGGGACCGGCCGGCCCGGTTGAGCACGCACACGACGCGGCCCTCGCCACGAAGGCGCTGGACGAGCAGCGGCGAGTAGAGCCCGGCCCGGCCCGGGTCCTCCTCGCGGCGGTCGACCACGTCGACCAGCGGCCAGCCGGCCCGCTCGGCCTGCCGGGAGGGCGCCAGCAGCGGACCCCAGGCCTGGGCCTCCAGCGTCGGGCACGGCGACACCAGCACGCAGGGCACGCCCGCCCGCCGGGCCCGCTCGATCGCCACGTCACGGGCGTGCCAGGTCGGGGTGCGCTCCTCCTGGTAGCCCTCGTCGTGCTCCTCGAGCACGAGCACGGCGGCGAGCCCCTCCATGGGGGCCCAGGCCGCAGCGCGGGCCCCGACCACGGTGGCGCCCCCGGCGGCGACGGCCCAGTCCCGCGGCAGCAGGGCCACGCCCAACCCGGCCCGGCGCAGGCGCACCCCCAGGGCGCGGGCTGCACCGAGTGCGGGGGCCAGGATCAACGCGTTGCCGAGCGCCGCCGCCGCCAGGGCGTACGGGAACGGATCGGCCGCCGGCGGCAGGCGCACCACGGCCCGCTCGTGGGTGAAGGCGTCGCGGGCGACCTCGTCGACGACGACGGGGACCGGCGCGCCCCGACCCGAGCCCACCGTCGGTCGGGGGATGCGGGGCACCACCCGCTCGGGCGAGGCCGTGCGCACGAAGGGCACCCGCCGTCCCGCCCAGCGCCACGCGGCCCAGCCGGCGAGGTCGAGCAGGTCCGCCGACGGCCCCCGGCCCGACACCTTGGCCAAGGGGCGCAGGTCGACCCCGGACGGGGGCTCGACCCCGACCGCGGTGACCCAGCCCCCGACCCGCCGGCCGTGCAGGTCGATGCGCACGAGGTCGCCGACGTGCACCTCGCCGTCGGCGGGCAGCAGCCGCTGGGGCACGGCGTAGTCGAACTCGCGGTCGATGGCGGGCACGTCGGGGAGCACCCGCACCACGACCGGACCGGGGTCGGGCTCGTCGCCCCCGACCGCGGGACCGGCGGTCGCCTCCCCCTCGCCCGGCGCCGGACGCGGCGATGCGCCCGGCACGGGGCCGGGCGCATCGTCGGTGGTGGGCTCGTCGAGGACGGGCCCGAGTTGCAGCTGCTCCGCCACGACGGGCGGGGCGGGGTCGTTCCCGGGGCTCAGAGCCCGAGGGCGGACTTGAGGGCGTCGACCCGGTCGGTGCGCTCCCAGGTGAAGCCGTCGCCGTCGCCGGAGCGACCGAAGTGGCCGTAGGCCGCGGTCTGCTGGTAGATCGGCCGGCGCAGGTCGAGGTCGCGGAGGATGGCGGCCGGGCGCAGGTCGAAGACCTCGCGGACGGCGGGCTCGATCTTGGCCCGGTCCACGGTCTCGGTGCCGAAGGTCTCCACCATGATCGACATGGGGTGGGCGACGCCGATGGCGTAGGCCACCTGGACCTCGCAGCGGCTCGCGGCGCCCGAGGCGACCACGTTCTTGGCCACCCAGCGGGCGGCGTAGGCGGCCGAGCGGTCGACCTTGGACGGGTCCTTGCCCGAGAAGGCGCCGCCGCCGTGGCGGCCCATGCCGCCGTAGGTGTCGACGATGATCTTGCGGCCGGTGAGGCCGGCGTCGCCCACGGGGCCGCCGATGACGAAGCGGCCGGTCGGGTTGACGAAAACCTCGTAGTCGTCGCCGGCGAACTGCTCGGGGATCACCGGGCGGATCACGTGCTCGATGAGGTCGGGGCGGATCATCGAGTCACGGTCGATGCCGTCGTTGTGCTGGGTCGACACGAGCACGGTGCGCAAGCGGACCGGCTTGCCGTCCTCGTAGTCGAAGGTGACCTGGGTCTTGCCGTCGGGGCGCAGGTACGGGATGGTCCCGGCCTTGCGCACCTCGGCGAGGCGCTCGGCCATCCGGTGGGCGACGTGGATCGGCAGCGGCATGAGCACGTCGGTCTCGTCGCAGGCGTAGCCGAACATCATCCCCTGGTCGCCGGCGCCCTGCTTGTCGAGCTGGTCGTCCTCGCCGGACTGGCCCGAGCGGACCTCCTCGGAGTCGTCCACGCCCTGGGCGATGTCCTGGCTCTGCTCGTCGATGGAGACCATGACGCCGCAGGTGTTGCCGTCGTAGCCGAACGACTCGCGGTCGTAGCCGATGCCGTTGATGGTCTCGCGCACGACGCGCGGGATGTCGACGTAGGCGTCGGTGGTGATCTCGCCCGCCACGATCGCGAGGCCGGTGGTGACGAGGGTCTCGCAGGCGACGCGGCTGGCCGGGTCCTGCGCCAGCATGGCATCGAGGATGGCGTCGGAGATCTGGTCCGCCATCTTGTCGGGGTGGCCCTCGGTGACCGATTCCGAGGTGAAGGTCCAGCTGGTCACGTGTCGCTCCCTGGGTGGTTGTCGTTGGGCGGCAGGTCGGGGGGATGGGTGGCTCGGCTCGAGACCACCGCGTCGAGGACCGCTCGCGCCACGGCGCGCTTGTCGCTCAGGGGGATGTCCCGCTCGATTCCCGAACCCGACATGATTAGCACCTGGTTGGTGTCGTGTTCGAACCCGACCGAGGGCGCCGAGACGTCGTTGGCGACGATCAGGTCGGCCCCCTTCGCCGCCAGCTTGGCGCCGGCGTTGGCCCGCAGGTCCTCGGTCTCGGCGGCGAAGCCGACGAGGGTCTGCCCCGGCCGCTTGCGCCGCCCCAGCCCGGCGAGGATGTCCGGGGTCGGCTCGAGCACGATCTCGGGGACGCCCCCGGCCTTCTTGATCTTCTGGTCGTGGCGCACCGCCGGGCGGAAGTCGGCCACCGCGGCGGCCATGACCACGACGTCGGCGCCGTCGGCCCGGCTCAGCACGGCCTGCTCCATCTCGGCCGCGGTCTCGACGGGGACGACCTCCACGCCGGCGGCCGCGGGACGGCCCGCGGTGGTGACGAGGGTGACCTTGGCCCCTCGGGCCAGGGCCTCGTCGGCGATGGCGTGGCCCTGCTTGCCCGAGGACCGGTTGCCCAGGAAGCGCACGGGGTCGAGGGGTTCGCGGGTGCCGCCGGCGGTGACGAGGACCCGCAGGCCGGCGAGGTCCTGCTCACGCAGCAGCGCCTCCACTGCGGCGACGATGACCTCGGGCTCGGCCAGGCGGCCGGCACCGACGTCACCGCCGGCGAGGCGGCCCTCGGCGGGCGGCACGATGGTGACGCCCCGCTCGGCCAGGGTGCGCAGGTTGTCCTGCACCGCGGGGTGCTCCCACATCTCGGTGTGCATGGCCGGGCAGACCACCACCGGCGCCCGGGTGGCGAGCAGCGTGGCGGTGAGCAGGTCGTCCGACAAGCCGGCGGTGTAGGCCGCCAGCAGCCGGGCGGTGGCCGGCGCGACCAGGACCAGGTCGGCGCCCTGGCCCAGCCGGGTGTGCGGGATGGGACTGTCCTCGTCCCAGAGCGAGGTCTGGACCGGCTCGGAGGCCAGGGCGGAGAACGTGACCTCGCCGACAAAGCGCGTGGCCCCCTCGGTCAGCACCGGCGCCACGTGGGCGCCCGAGTCGACGAGGCGGCGGCAGACCTCCACCGCCTTGTAGGCGGCGATGCCACCCGTGACGCCCAGCACGATGCGGCGACCGGACAGGGCCGCGGACACGGCGAGCGCTCCTCGCTGGTGGCCCGGCTACTCGGCCGGGTCGGCCTCGGCCTCGGCCGCCTCGTCGGCGACCGCCTCGAGCTCGACCTCCTCGACCGGCTCGGGCACGACGCCCTCGATCTTGTCGGCGGCGATCTCCTCGAAGGCGATCGACAGCGGCTTGCGGGCCAGCGAGGTCACCTGCGGCGGGACCGCCGAGCCCAGGCCCTCGCCCAGCTGGTTGAAGTAGGAGTTGATCTGACGCGCCCGCATCGACCCCAGGGTGACCAGGGTGAACTTGGAGTCGACCTTGGAGAGCAGCTCCTCGATCGGCGGGTTCATCATCGTGTTGTGGCGCGTGCTCATCAGGGCTCCTGGGACAGCGGGCAGGCAAGGATACCAGCCGACACCCCGCGAACCCAGGTCATCCGCGCCTCGAGCGGGCCTCCGCGATGAGCGCCTCGATCTCGTGCAGGGCCTGGATGAGGTCGTCGTTGACCACCACGTGGGCCCGCAGCGACAGGGCCAGGTCGTGCTCCTCGGCGGCCTTGGCCAGGCGCTTGGCGATGATCTCGGGGGGATCGCCCCGGCCCCGCAGGCGGGCCTCCTGGATCTCGGGCGTGGGCGTGGTCACGAACACGAACAGGACGTCGGGATCGTGCTCGAGGATCGACTTCGCTCCGTGGACGTCGATCTCGTAGACGACGTCGGTGCCCTCGGGCGGGTCGGCCACCGGCGTGCCCTGGCGGTAGTCGAGGAACTCGACCCACTCCACGAACCCGTCGGCGTCGACGTGGGCCTGGAACTCCTCGGGCGTGGCGAACACGTAGGCGTCGTCGGCCTCGCCCGGTCGCTGGGCCCGGGTCGTCCAGGAGCGGCTCAGCCAGAGGTGCGGGTCGCGCTCCATGAGCCGGCCCACCAGGGTGCCCTTGCCGGCCCCACCCGGGCCGGCGACGACGATGTTCACGACCGCGGGGGGAACGCGACGAGCAGCTTCTCGCGCTGGTGCTCCCCCACCCCTCGAACCCGCCGGGAGTGGGCGATGCCGATGGAGTCCATGGTGCGCCGAGCCTTCACCTTGCCCACCGCGGGCAGCGCCTCGAGCACGGTGAGCATCTTGGTGCCGGCCACGATCGGGTCGCCGGCGGCCTGCTCGAACACGTCGGCGAGGCTGACCGTGCCGGCCTTCAGGTCCTCCTTCAGCCGGGCGCGGGCCTGGCGGGCGGCCAGGGCCTTCTCCCGGGCGGCGGCCCGTTGGTCGTCGGTGAGCGCGGGCGGTTGGGGCATCCCTCGGACCCTACCGCCGCCCGCGGCGAGCCCGGACCAGCTCAGTCGAGGCCGGCGACGAGCGCCTGGGCGGCGGCCACGGGGTCGTCGGCGAGGGTGACCGGGCGCCCGATGACGAGCAGGTCGGCGCCGGCCTCGAGCGCTTCGCTCGGCGTGGCGGTGCGGGCCTGGTCGTTGGCGTCCGCGCCGGCCGGACGGATGCCCGGGACCACCCGCTGAAGGCGGGGGGCGTACTCGTGGACGTCGTGGAGGTCGGAGGCGGCGCAGACGATGCCGCCGCAACCAGCCTCGGCCGCCACCATCACCCGCTTGGGGACGATGTGGGCGGGGGCGTCGGCGTCGCTCGTGAGGACGGTGACCGCCAGCGCCACGGGCGCCTCGAGGCCGGCGTTGGCCGCCCCCTCGGCGAGACCGGTGACTCCGGCCCGCAGCATCGGCACCCCGCCGTGGGCGTGCAAGGTGAGGTAGGAGACCCCGAGCGAGCCGAGCACGCGGGCGGTCTTCTCGACCGTGGTGGGGATGTCGTGGAGCTTGAGGTCGAGGAACACGTCGTAGCCGAGGTCGGTCAGGGCGCCGATGGCGTCGGGGCCGACGGCGCTGAAGAGCTCGAGGCCGACCTTGGCCACCCGGAAGTACGGTTGCAGCTGGCGGCCGAGGCGCATGGCGAGCACGAGGTCGTCGACGTCGAGGGCCAGCGCCAGGTGATCCCGGGCCGAGGGGGCCGAGGCCGCGGTGCTGGGGTCAGTCATGTGCTCCTCCGAGGACGTCGATGATGCGGGGCTCGGGCTGCGTGCGGGCCCAGCGGGCCAATTCTTCCAGCACCCGAGCCGGCGCGCGTGGATCGGCGAAGGTGGCGGTGCCGACCTGCACCGCCGAGGCGCCGGCGAGCAGCAGTTCGGCGGCGTCCGCGCCCCGGGCCACCCCCCCGACGCCGACGATCGGCAGGTCGGGGTGGGCGGCGTGGCACTCGAACACGGCCCGCACCGCGACGGGGTGGATGGCGGGGCCCGAGAGGCCTCCACCCCCGTTGCCGAGCCGGGCGCGGCGGGTGTCGGGATCGAGGAGCAGGCCCATCACCGTGTTGATCAGGGTGACCGCCTCGGCCCCGCCGTCGCGGGCGGCCGCGGCGATCGAGGGCAGGTCGGTGACGTTCGGGCTGAGCTTGGCCCAGCGGGGGCGCCCGCAGCCGGCGGTGGCGGCCATGGCCTCGGTGGTGGCCGCGGCCGAGTGGGCGAACATCGAGTTGCGCGACTCCACGTTCGGGCAGGACAGGTTGACCTCGACGGCCACGACCTCGGACGGCGCGTCCGCCAGCAGGTCGGCGGCGGCGGCGTAGTCCTCCACCGAGCGACCCCAGATCGAGACCACGACGGTCGCCCCGAGGGCGAGCAGCCCGGGGAGGTCGTCCTCGAGCCAGGCGGCCACGCCCGGGCCCTGGAGGCCGACGCTGTTGAGCATCCCCGCCGGCGTCTCGTGCACCCGCGGGGCGGGGTTGCCGGCCCACGGGGCGGCGGACAGCGACTTCACCACCACCGCACCCAGCGAGGAGAGATCGAGGTACGGCGACAGCTCGGTGCCGTGCCCCGCGGTCCCCGACGCCGTCATCACCGGGTTGGCCAGGGTGACCGACCCGATGCGGGTGGTCAGGTCCATCGCGCTCCGTGCACCGGGCCGGGGGTCACTCGCCGCCCTCGCCGGCCGGGGTGGCGTGGTAGTCCTGCAGGCAGCGGACCCGCAGCTCGTGGCGGGCCCAGTCGGCCATGCCCTTGGCCGCGGCCAGGCCGGCGGCGCCGGTCGTCAGCAACGGCACCCGGTGCTGGCCGGCGGCGGCCCGGATGTGGGCCCCGTCGGCGCGGGGGCCGCGCCCGCGAGGACTGTTGATGACGAGGTCGACCTTCCCACTGGAGATGAGGTCGACGGCGTCGATGCCGCTCTCCTCGCCGAGCTTGGCCACGACGGTGGCCACCTCGATGCCGTTGGCCTCCAGCAGCGCGGCGGTGCCGGTGGTGGCGGCGATGGCGAAGCCCAGGTCGGTGAACTGGCGGGCCGCCTCCAGGGCGACCACCTTGTCGCGGTCGGCGAGCGAGAGGAACACGGTCCCCTGCTCGGGCATGCGCTCCCCCGCCGCCAGCTGGCTCTTGAAGAACGCCAGTCCGACCGTGCGGTCGATGCCCATGACCTCCCCCGTCGAGCGCATCTCGGGGCCGAGCACCGAGTCGGCGTCGGGGAAGCGGCTGAACGGCAGCACCGCCTCCTTCACCGCGTAGTGGTCGCCGCCGACGGGCTCGCAGAGCAAGCCTTCCGTCCGGAGCTCGTCGAGGGTGGCGCCGAGCATGGTCCGGGCCGCCACCTTCACCAGCGGGACGCCCGTGGCCTTGGCCACGAACGGCACCGTGCGCGAGGCCCGTGGGTTGGCCTCGATCACGAAGACCTGACCGGCCTTGACCGCGTACTGGACGTTGATGAGGCCGCAGACCTCGAGCGCATCGGCGATGGCGTGCGTGTACTCCTCGAGCACCGCGATGGTCTCGGCCGAGAGGTTGGGCGGTGGGATGACGCAGGCGCTGTCGCCCGAATGCACCCCCGCCTCCTCGACGTGCTCCATGATCCCGCCGATCAGGAAGCCGCCGGTGTGGTCGCGGATGGCGTCGACGTCGACCTCGGTGGCGTCCTCGAGGAACCGGTCGATCAGCACGGGCCGCTCGGCGGACAGGCCGCCCTCCTTTCCGAGGGAGCCGAAGCCGGCCAGCTGCTCCATGGCCCGGGCCAGGCTCTCGTCGTCGTAGACGATCTCCATGGCCCGACCGCCGAGCACGTACGAGGGCCGCACGAGCACCGGGTACCCGACCCGGTCGACGACCGCCTGGGCCTCGGCCAGCGCCGCGGCCGTGCCGCCGGCGGGCTGGGGGATGTCGAGGTGGGCGCACAGCGAGTTCCACCGCTCGCGGTCCTCGGCGAGGTCGATCGAGGCAGGGCTCGTGCCCCGCACCAGGCCCGGCGGCAGGAGGCCGGCGAGTTTGAGCGGGGTCTGGCCGCCCAGGGCCACGATCACGCCGGCGACCTCGCCCTCGGCCGACTCGGCATCGATGACGTTGAGGACGTCCTCGATCGTCAGGGGCTCGAAGTAGAGGCGGTCGCTGGTGTCGTAGTCGGTGGAGACGGTCTCGGGGTTGCAGTTGACCATCACGGTCTCGAACCCGGCGTCGGCCAACGAGAAGCTGGCGTGGACGCAGCAGTAGTCGAACTCGATGCCCTGGCCGATGCGGTTCGGGCCCGAGCCGAGGATGATCACCTTGGGGCGGTCGCCGGGACGGATCTCGTCCTCGTCCTCGTAGGTCGAGTAGTGGTACGGCGTGCGGGCCTCGAACTCGGCGCCGCAGGTGTCGACGGTCTTGAAGGTCGGCGCCACGCCGGCGGCGAGCCGGGCCGCCCGCACGTCGGCCTCGGGCACCGACCACAGCCACGCCAGCTGCGCGTCCGAGAACCCGAGGCGCTTGGCCCGCCGCCAGTCGGGGCGGGTCATGGCTGCGAGCCCGGTCTCGGCCAGGTGGGCCCGCTCCTCGACGATGGCGAGCATCTGGTCGAGGAACCACGGGTCCACCTTGGTGGCCTCGTACACCCGGTCGACCGGGATGCCGCGCCGCAGGGCGGCCTCGAGCTGGAAGGGCCGGTCCGGCGTGCCGACCGACGCCCGCTCGAGGAGCTCGTCGTCGCCCAGGTCGTCGAGGAGGGCCTCGCCCGGGTCGCAGTTCAGGCCGTAGCGGCCCTGCTCCAGCGAGCGCAGGCCCTTCTGGAGGGACTCGGGGAAGGTGCGCCCGATGGCCATGGCCTCGCCCACGGACTGCATCTGGGTGCCGAGCACCGCCGGCGTACCGGGGAACTTCTCGAAGGCCCACCGCGGGATCTTGGTGACGACGTAGTCGATGGTCGGCTCGAAGCTGGCCGGCGTCTTCTCGGTGATGTCGTTGGGGATCTCGTCGAGGGTGTAGCCCACGGCGAGGCGGGCGGCGATCTTGGCGATCGGGAACCCGGTGGCCTTGGAGGCGAGCGCCGAGCTGCGGCTCACCCGTGGGTTCATCTCGATGACGACCATCTTCCCGTTGTCGGGGTGGAGCGCGAACTGCACGTTCGAGCCGCCGGTCTCGACCCCGACGCGCCGCATGCAGGCGAAGGCGGCGTCGCGCATCTCCTGGTACTCCACGTCGCTCAGGGTCTGGGCGGGAGCGACGGTGATGGAGTCGCCCGTGTGCACGCCCATGGGGTCGACGTTCTCGATGGTGCAGACGACGACGCAGTTGTCCGCGTGGTCCCGCATGACCTCGAGCTCGAACTCCTTCCAGCCCGCGATCGACTCCTCGATCAGGATCTCGGAGATGGGGCTGGCCTCGAGGCCGCGGGCGGCGGCCTTGCGGAACTCCTCGGGGGTCGCGGCCATGCCGGTGCCCCGACCACCCAGGATGTAGGCGGGGCGGATGATGACGGGCAGCCCGATGCCGTCGACCGCCTCGAGGGCCTCGTCGAGGGTGTGGGCGATGGCCGAGTTCGGCACGCCGAGGCCGATCTCCTTCATGGCCACCTTGAAGCGCTCGCGGTCCTCGGCGGTGGCGATGGCCTCGGCCCGGGCGCCGATGAGCTCGGGACGGCCGTCCCTGGCCTCGCCGGTGCCGTCGACCACGCCCCGCTCGACGAGCTCCATGGCCAGGTTCAGCGCGGTCTGCCCGCCGAGCGTGGGCAGCACCGCGTCGGGCCGCTCCTTCTCGATGATCGCGGTGAGCACGTCCGCGTCGAGGGGCTCGACGTAGGTGGCGTCGGCGAAGTCGGGGTCGGTCATGATCGTCGCCGGGTTCGAGTTGGCGAGGATCACGCGGTAGCCCTCCTGGCGGAGGACGCGGCACGCCTGGGTGCCCGAGTAGTCGAACTCGCAGGCCTGGCCGATCACGATCGGCCCGGAGCCGATGATGAGGATCGACGCGATGTCGGTGCGCTTCGGCATCAGCGGGGCCCTCCGTCGGCCATGAGCTCGTCGAACAGGTCGAACAGGTACCGCGAGTCGTGGGGGCCCGGGCCCGCCTCGGGGTGGTACTGCACCGAGAAGGCGGGGACGTCCCGGCAGCGGATGCCCTCCACCACCCCGTCGTTCAGGTTCACGTGGCTCACGTCGGCGGTGGCCAGGGACCCCTCGGCGACCGCGTAGTTGTGGTTCTGGCTGGTGATCTCGATGGCCCCGGTGTCGAGGCGGCGGACGGGGTGGTTCCCGCCGTGGTGGCCGAAGGGCAGCTTGTAGGTCTCGCCGCCGAGGGCGGTGGCGAGCAGCTGGTGGCCGAGGCAGATGCCGAAGACGGGCACCTCGCCGAGCAGGCCCCGGATGGCCTCGGTGGTGCCGGTGACGGCCGCGGGGTCGCCCGGCCCGTTCGACAGGAACACGCCGTCGGGCCGGCGGGCCAGCACCTCGGCGGCGCTGGTGGTGGCGGGGACCACCTCCACGGTCGCCCGCTGGCCGAGGTGGTGCAGGATCGTGGCCTTGATGCCGAGGTCGTAGGCCACGACCCGGTGGGGGCCGTCACCGACCGTGTAGGGCTCGGCGCAGGTGACCTCGGCGACGAGGTCCTTGCCGTCGGTGCCGGGCTCGGCCGCGGCGGCGGCCTTCAGGGTGACCTCGTCGGCGGTGCCGAAGGCCGCCGGCATGGCGCCCGCCTCCCGGATGTGGCGGGTGAGGCGGCGGGTGTCGACGCCGGCGATGCCAGGGATGCCGTGGTGGCGCAGGAACCCGTCGAGGTCGTCGGTGGACCGCCAGTTGCTCCGGCGCCGCGCCAGCTCGCGCACGACCACGCCGCGGCAGAACGGCCGGCGGCTCTCGTCGTCGAGGGGGGTGATCCCGTAGTTGCCGATGTGGGGGTACGTGAAGGTGATGATCTGGCCCGCGTACGACGGGTCGGTGATCACCTCCTGGTAGCCCGTGAGGACGGTGTTGAACACCACCTCACCCGTGGCCACGCCCCCGGGCGTCTCGGCGCCGATGGCCTCGCCCTCGAAGGTGCTGCCGTCGGCCAGCACCAGCAGGGCCGGCCGGATCGCGTCGCTCATGGCGCTCCTCATCGTTGGGCCTCTCCGTCACGGACCACTGCTTCTCCGAACAGGAAGGTGTGGCGGACGCGACCGGTCAGGGTGCGGCCCGCGTAGGGGTTGTTGCGACTGCGACTGGCCGACGTCGCCGGGTCGACCGTCCACGTCGCGGTCGGGTCGATGACGCAGAGGTTGGCCGGGCGTCCCTCGACCACCGGGCCACCGTGCTGGTCGCTCAACCCGGCGATGGTCGCCGGCCGCCAGGAGAGGAGCGCCAGGACCTGCTCGATGGGCAGGTCGAGCTCGGTGAGCGCCAGGGCGAGCGCGGTCTCGAGGCCCAACATCCCCGGTGGGGCTTCGTCGAAGGCCTGCTCCTTGGCCTCTTGGGTGTGGGGGGCGTGGTCGGTGGCGATGGCGTCGATGGCCCCGTCGGCGAGGCCCGCCCGCACCGCGGCCACGTCGGCGTCGGGGCGCAGCGGCGGGTTCACCTTGTAGAGCGGGTCGTAGGACGCGACCTCGGCGTCGGTGAGGGTGAAGTGGTGGGTGGTGGCCTCGGCGGTCACGGCCAGACCGCGACGCTTGGCCTCGCGCACCAGGTCGACGGAGACGCCGGTCGAGAGGTGCTGGAAGTGCACCCGCATGCCCGTCAGCCGGGACAGGACGATGTCGCGGGCGACCATGAGCTCCTCGGACTCGGCGGGCTGGCCGGGGATGCCGAGGCGGCTCGACCACTCGCCCTCGTGCATGTGCCCGCCGGCGGCGAGGGCGGCCACCTCGCAGTGCTGGGCGAGGGTCACCGGCTGGGGAAGTCCGGAGGCGTACTCCAGGGCCCGCCGCATGAGGCCCGCGTCCTGCACGCCGTCGCCGTCGTCGGTGAACAGCCGCACGCCCAGCTCGGCCATCTCGGCCATCGGGGTCAGCTGCTCACCCTTGCGGCCGACAGTGATGGCGCCCGACGAGTGCACGTCGCAGGGTGCCGACCGGCCGAGCTCGAGGACCTCGCGCACCACCGCGGCGCAGTCGATGGCCGGCGAGGTGTTCGGCATGGCCACGACCGCGGTGAACCCGCCGAGCGCCGCGGCCCGGGACCCGGTCTCGACCGTCTCGGCCTCCTCGCGGCCCGGCTCACGCAGGTGGGTGTGCAGGTCGACGAGGCCCGGCGCCACGACACACCCGGAGGCGTCGACGACGTCGCCGCCCTCCAGGCCCTCGCCCACCGCGGCGATGGTGCCGTCGTCGTCGACGGCGACGTCGGCCCGCCGGCTCCCGGTGGCGTCCACCACCGTGCCGCCCGTGATCACGTAGCTCACGTTCCCGCCTCCACACCGGTGAGGATCTTGTCGCTGCCCGATCCGAGCAGCAGGAAGAGCACCGCCATCCGCACCGCGACACCGTTGCGCACCTGGTCGACGATCACCGAGCGGGGTAGATCGGCCACGTCGGCGGCGATCTCCACCCCCCGGTTCATCGGACCCGGGTGCATCACGAGGGCCGACTCGTCGAGGCGGTCGACCCGCCGGCGGGTGAGGCCGTAGCGGGCGGTGTACTCGCGGAGCGAGGGGATGAGCCCCGAGGCCATGCGCTCACGCTGCATGCGCAGCAGGTAGACGATGTCCACCTTGGGCAGCACCGAGTCGAGGTCGTGGCTGACCGCCACGGGCCAACCCTCCAGGCTCGGGGGCAACAGGGTGGGTGGTCCCACGAGTGTGACCTCGGCCCCCATGGCGGTGAAGGCGAGGACGTCCGAGCGGGCCACCCGGGAGTGCTTGACGTCGCCGACGATCGCGATGCGCAGTCCGTCGCAGGACCCGACGTGCTGGCGGATCGTGTAGCAGTCGAGCAGGGCCTGGGTGGGGTGCTCGTGCCAGCCGTCGCCGGCGTTGACCACCGCGGCCTCGGCCCACCGGGCCACCTGCCACGGGGCGCCGGCGGAGCCGTGGCGGACGACGATGGCGTCCACGCCCATGGCCTCGATGGTCTGGACGGTGTCCCGCAGCGACTCCCCCTTCTTGACCGAGGAGGAGGCCACCGAGAAGTTCATGACGTCGGCGGACAGGCGCCGGGCCGCGGTCTCGAACGAGAGGCGGGTCCGGGTGGAGTCCTCGTAGAAGAGCCAGGCCACGGTCTTGCCCCGCAGGGCCGGCACCTTCGGGATGGCCCGCTCGCTGACCTCGACGAACGAGTCGGTGAGGCGCAGCACCTCGTCGATGCCGGCGACGCCCAGGTCGGCGATCGAGAGGAGGTCCGTCATGTCGGCGGCACCTCCGCTGTCGGTGCCCCTGCGGGATCGGCGACGGGCATCGCCACCGCCTCGCCCCTCATTTCCGCATCTCCCCGATGTCGACCCCCTCGGCGGTGACGTCCACGACCTCGTCGCGCCGGGTGGGGAGGTTCTTGCCCACGTAGTCGGGCCGGATCGGCAGCTCCCGGTGGCCCCGGTCGATCATCACCGCCAGCTGGATGGCGCGGGGTCGGCCGTAGTCGGTGAGCGCGTCGAGCGCGGCGCGGATGGTGCGCCCGGTGAAGAGCACGTCGTCCACCAGCACCACGTACTTGCCGGTGACGTCGAACGGGATGTCGGTCACGGCCTCGGGCAGCACCGGCCGCAGCCCGATGTCGTCTCGGTAGAACGCCACGTCGAGCGTGCCCATGGGCACCGGTTCGGCGTCGGGGTCCTCCCCCACGTCGTGCAGCGCCCGGACGAGGGCGTCGGCGAGGGCGACACCCCCCGTCTGGAGCCCGATCACCACCGTGTCGTCGACGCCCTGGTTGCGCTCGATGACCTCGTGGGCCATCCGCCAGATCGCCCGGCGGATGTCGTCGGCGTCCATGACCCGGGCCCGGGCAACGAAAACGCCCCCGTACGGGGGCGTGATCCGGCGTTCGCGTTCGGCCAAGCGACGTCTCCTCTGTCCGTTCGGGCCTCACCGGACCCGATTCACGGTCAGGTCCGCACCGTAGCAGCACGGGCCGGTCGTGCGGTTCCCCGACGGCCGGGTGGGTGGTCGGGGCTGGTGCCGGTCAGGGCGCAGACGGATGCGGGCTCAGGGCCGGTGAACGATCCAGAGGTCCGGCGTCTCGGCCCTGAAGCCCGCTCGACGCAGCACCGCGAGTGAGGCGCGGTTCGCCGGGTCGACGGTGGCTCGGACCTCGGCCAGGCCGAGGTGCTGGAGCGCCCAGGTCGACAGCATCCGCACGGCGCGGGTGGCGTGGCCACGCCCTCGGTCGCCGGCGCCGACCCAGTAGCCGATGGTGGCCCGGTCGTCGTCGAAGTCCGACAGGCCGACCTCCCCGAGCACGCGGTCGCCCGGGCCGACCGCAGCGATGACGAGGTCGAGGGCCAGGCCGCGCTCGCGCAGCTGCGGCGTCCCGTCGATCCAGCGCTTGGCGTCGACCAGGGTGTGCCCGCTCGGCGGCGGGCTCCAGCGGGCGATGTCCCGATCGGACCAGGCGGCCACCAATGCCGGGGCGTCGGCCGGCCGCCACGCCCGTAGCCGCACCACGCCGTCGCCGAGCGGCGGCTGGGGCAACGGCAGCGGTGGCCGGGGCCGCCGGCCAGGACCGGGTGCCGGCGGAGGCCCGGGGACGCCGGTACGACGGGCGTCGTCACCTCGCCCCGGGGCGGCCTCACCGAGGGCGGCCTCCTCGTCGATCGCAGGCCCGGCCTCGACCTCCTCGACCACGTCGGCGTCGACCGCCCGGGTGGGACGCACCGAGCTCCGGACCGGGGCCCCCTCGTCGGCCGTCGGCGACAGCGGCGTCACCGGGCCACCCTCGCCGCGCACCTCCGTGGCGATCCGGGCGAGCAACCCGTTCACGAACCGTCCCGACTCGTCGGTGGAGTATTGCGAGGCGAGCTCGACCGCCTCGGAGACGACGGCGGGCGTGGGCACCCCGGGTTCGGCCAGGAGCTCGTAGGTGGCGACCCGGAGCACGGCGCGGTCGACCGCGGGCATCCGCTCGAGCTTCCAGCCCCGGGCGAACCGACCCAGGAGCCCGTCGATCTCCACCTGGTGGGCCTCGACGCCGCTGACGAGACGAGCGGCGTAGGGATCGGGGTCGACGGGCAGCGCCGCGAGCACCGCGCTCGGGGCCTCGCCCTTGGCCTCCGCCTCGTAGAGGAGCCCGAGGGCGCGCTCGCGCGCTTCGCGACGGCTCCCGGCGACGGTCATGGGTCGGGACGCGCGCTCAGGCGCGGCTGAGGTACTCGCCGGAGCGGGTGTCGACCTTGATGCGGTCACCCGGGTTCACGAACAGCGGTACCTGCACGATGAGGCCGGTCTCGAGGGTGGCCGGCTTGCGGGCCCCCGACACCCGGTCGCCCTGGATGCCGGGCTCGGTCTCGGCGATGGCCAGTTCGACCGCGGCGGGCAGGTCGACGCCCACGATCTCGTCTCCGTACATCTGCAGCACGGCGGCGTTGCCCTCGATCAGGTAGTTGGCCGAGTCGCCGAGGGACCCGCTGCCGACGCTGATCTGGTCGTACGACTGGTTGTCCATGAACACGTAGTCGTCGCCCTCGCGGTAGAGGAACTGCATCTCGCGCTTGTCGATGATGGCCCGTTCGACCTTCTCGCCGGCCCGGAAGGTGCGGTCGACCACGGCGCCGTTGCGCACGTTCTTCAAGGTGGTGCGGACGAAGGCGCCGCCCTTGCCCGGCTTGACGTGCTGGAACTCGACCACCTGGAACAGGCCGTCGTCGAGGTGGAGGCTCATGCCGTTCTTCAGATCGTTGGTGGTGATGGTGGCCATGGCGGGTCCTTCAGGCGGGGGTCGGGAGCAGGTGGGGCGGCGAGGCGGCGGGTCGAGAGCGTCCCGGTCGTCAGGCGACGACGAGGGGCGCCTTGGGCGCGAGGGTGAGCCGGCGGCAGCCCTCGTCGGTGACCACGACGGTGTCCTCGACCCGCACCCCGCCGTGATCGGGCAGGTAGACGCCGGGCTCGACGGTGACGACGTGGCCGGGGGCGAGCGTAGCAGTGGCGGTGGCCGCCACCCTCGGGTCCTCGTGGATGTCGAGGCCCACCCCGTGGCCGGTGCCGTGCAGGAAGGCGTCCCCCCACCCGGCGTCGGCGATCACCGCTCGGCAGGCGGCGTCCACGTCGGCGGTGGCCACACCCGCCCGGACGGCCTCGACGCCGGCCTGCTGGCTGGCGGTGACCACCTCGAGCATGCGGGCCTGGGTCGGCGACGGCTCGCCCACCATCACCGTGCGGGTCATGTCCGAGCAGTAGCCGTCGACGAGGGCGCCGAAGTCGAGCACCACGAGGTCGCCCGGCTCGATGCGGCGGGGCCCCGGGCGATGGTGGGGCTTGGCCCCGTTGGGGCCCGACGCCACGATGGTCTCGAACGAGGTGCCCTCGGCACCGAGGCGGCGGATGGCGGTGTCGAGGGCGAGGCCGAACTCCGACTCGGTGGGACCCTCGAGCAGGAGCGCCCGGACGTCGGCCAGGGCGGTGTCGGCGATGTGCGCCGCGGCCTCGATGCGGGCGACCTCGCCGGCGTCCTTCACGATGCGCAGGGCCTCGACGAGTCCCTCGGTGGGGACGAGCTCGGCCTCGGGGAACCACTCCTCGGCGTAGCGACGTTGCTGGGCCCACGTCACCGCAGCGGCTTCGAGGCCGAGCCGCGCCACGCCGGCGGCCTCGCCCTGGAGCAGCTCGCGCTGGCCCGTGCCCGTGATCTCGATGCGGGCGTCCACGCCGGCCGCGGCGAGCTGGTCGGCCGCCTGCTGGCCGTAACGGCCGTCGGACACGAAGACCAGGTCGTCGGGGCGCACGAGCAGGAGGCCGGCCGACCCGGTGAAGCCGGTCAGGTAGCGGATGTTGGTGAGGTTGGTGACGAGGAGGGCATCGCAGCCGGCGTCGGCCACGGCCGGGCGGAGCCGGTCCACCCGTGCCGCGACCTCCATGGGCGGGAGCGCGGCCACCGCGTCAGCCATCGGCCTGGGACTCGCTCGCGAGCAGGTGGGCGACGGCGTCGACGGCCAGTACGTAGCCGTGGCCGCCGAACCCGCTGATGAGCCCCGTCGCGACCGGGGAGATCACCGAGGTGTGCCGCCAGGGCTCGCGGCGGTCGGGGTTCGAGAGGTGCAGCTCGATGACCGGGCCCTCGTACGCGGCGAGGGCGTCGTGGAGCGACCAGCCGTAGTGGGTCAGGGCGCCGGCGTTCACCACGATCGCCGCGGCGCGGCCCCGGGCCGCGTGGACGGCGTCGACCAGCGGGCCCTCGGCGTTGCTCTGGAGGTGCTCGAGCTCCAGGCCGTGGCCGGCGGCGCGGGACCGGGCTGCGGCGACGTGGTCGTCGAGGGTGGCGGTCCCGTAGATCTCGGGCTCGCGGTCGCCGAGCAGGTTCAGGTTCGGACCGGAGAGCAGCAGCACGATCGGCGCCATCAGGCGGTCCCTTCCTCGAGCCACGCCACGAGGGTGGCTCGGACGACGTCCTCGGGCACGCCGGCCACGACCTCGACACCGTCGGGGCCGTCGAGGGCGAAGGTCAGGCCCTCGAGGGCCTTCTTGTCCCGCTTCATCAGCGCCACCAGCTCGTCGGGGTCGTGGGCGGGATCGAGCCGGTCGGGCAGGCCGTACGCGGCCACCACCGCTTCGTGCTCGGCCACCCGTGCGGCGTCGACCCGCTCGAGCCGTCGGGCCAGCCGGGCGGCGTAGATCAGGCCGAGGGCGACCGCCTCGCCGTGGCGCAGATCGTGGTCACCGGCGATCTCCAGCGCATGCGCGAGGGTGTGGCCGTAGTTGAGCAGAGCCCGACGACCGCCCTCGCGCTCGTCCTCGGCGACGATGGCGGCCTTGATGGCCACGCACCGGGCGACGCGCTCGTCGAGGGGCAGGGCCCCCAGGTCGTCGCCGGTGAGGAAGTGGTACTTGGCCAGCTCGCCCAACCCGCTGGCGTACTCGCGGGGCGGCAGCGTCTCGAGGACCTGCGTGTCGCAGAGCACGGCGCTGGGCTGCCAGAACGCGCCGACGAGGTTCTTGCCCTCGGGCAGGTTCACGCCGGTCTTGCCCCCGATGGCGGCGTCCACCTGTCCGAGCAGGGTGGTCGGGACGTGCACCACCGCGATGCCGCGGTGGTACACGGCGGCGGCGAACCCGGCCGTATCGGTGACCACGCCGCCCCCGACCGCGACGACGACGTCGCGGCGGGTCATCCCCCACTGCGCCCACTCCCGGCACAGGTGCTCGATGGTGGCCAGTCGCTTGGCCGACTCGCCGTCGTCGAGGGTGAACACGCGGCGCTCGATCCCCGGGTCGACCTCGACGCCGATGCCGGCCTGGGTGACCACCGCGGCCCGGCCCGCGCCGGCGGGGAGCACGTCGGCGAGGCGGTGCCGCGCGCCCGCCCCGACGAGGACCTCGTAGGAGTCGTCGCCGAGGTCGACGGGCACCGTGATCAGGGCGCCGTCCCGATCGGTCACGACCCGGCTCCGGCGGCGCGACCGCCCGCGCCCGACGGCGCCGCCGGGTGACCGCAGACGGCCAGCACGCACTCGGCCACCTGCTCGGTGGTCAGGTCGTCCACCACGATGACCTCGTCGGCGAGCGCCTCGTACAGGCCGCGCCGTTCGTCGAGGAGCCGACGCAGGACGGGCTCGGGGTCGTCACCGAGCAGGGGGCGATGGTCACCGTGACGCACGCGTCCCGCCAGGGTCTCGGGGCTGGCGGACAGCCAGATCACCGTGCCCGCCTCGTGGAGGTGGTCCCGACTCGCCGGGTAGAGCACGACACCGCCGGCGGCGGCGATGACCGCGGGCACCGGCCAGGCGACCGCGTCGGCGACCGCGTCGGCCTCGATGGCGCGGAACGCCGCCTCGCCCTCGGCCTCGAAGATCTCCCGAACGGTGCGCCCGGTGCGCTCCTCCACCAGGGTGTCGGTGTCGACGAGTGGCCGGTCGAGGGCCTCGGCGACCCGACGGCCGACCGACGTCTTGCCGGACCCCATCATCCCGACGAGCACGACGTGGTCCGCAGGGGTGGGGCGGTCAGCCACGGGGGCCGGTGCCGTCGACCGCGTCCAGGTAGGCCTCGGCGTTGCGGACCAGCTCGGCCACCGAGTCACCGCCGAACTTGCGGGTGACCTCGTCCGCGAGCACCAGGGCCATCATCGTCTCGGCGACCACGCCCATCGCCGGGACCGCGGTCACGTCGGTGCGTTCCTTGAACGAGACCGTCTCCTGCTTGGTCACCACGTCGACGGTCTTCAGCGTGGGGCGGTTGAGGGTGGCGAGGGGCTTCATCGCCACCCGGGCCACGATCACCTCGCCGGTGGAGATGCCGCCCTCGATGCCCCCCGCGAGCGCGGACTCGCGCCGGTAGCGCGCGGTGGAGGCGTCCCAGGCGATGGGGTCGTGGGCGTCGCTCCCCCGTCGGGTGGCGACCTCGAAGCCGTCGCCGATCTCCACGCCCTTGACCGCCTGGATGCTCATCAGGGCCTGCGCCAGCAGGGCGTCGAGCTTGCGGTCCCAGTGGACGTGGCTGCCGAGGCCCACCGGCACGCCGTACGCCAGCACCTCGACGACCCCACCGAGTGAGTCGCCGTCCTTGGCCGCGGCCTTGATCTCGTCGACCATGGCGCCCTCGCTGTCGGCGTCGAAGCAGCGCACCTCGGACTCGTCGATGCGGGCGAGATCACCGGGCACGGGACGCACCGTGGCCTTGGACTCGACGGGCCCGATGCCCACCACGTGCGAGAGGATCTCGACGCCGAGCTCGGCCAGCAGCTTCTTGGCGATGGCGCCGGCCGCGACCCGGGCCGCGGTCTCGCGGGCCGAGGCCCGCTCGAGCACGTTGCGGGCGTCGCCGAAGCCGTACTTCTGCATGCCGGCGAGGTCGGCGTGGCCCGGTCGGGGCTGGGTGAGCGGCGACGCGGTCTCGCCCGGGGCGGGCGACATCTCCTCGGTCCACTTGCGCTCCCACTCGGAGTTGCCGATCTCGACCGCCACCGGGGAGCCGAGGGTGCGACCGTGGCGGATGCCGCCGAGGAGGCGCAGCTCGTCCTGCTCGAAGCGCATGCGCGGCCCGCGGCCGTAGCCGAGGCGTCGCCGCCGCAACTCGTCCTGGATGTCGGCCTCTTCGACGGCCAGGCCCGCGGGCAGGCCCTCGATCACGACCACGAGGGCCTGACCGTGGGACTCGCCGGCGGTGAGGTAGCGCAACATCGCTCCCGAGGTTACCGACCGGCGGCCTCGGCCCCCGAGTCGTACTTGCTCTGTGGCTCCTTCGTCGCCACCCCTCCGGGATCCGACTCCCGACCGCGACGCGCCTGCGCTCCGCTCCGGCACGGCACCCGTTCGCCCTCAGCGGTTCGGGGTGCTCAGGCGTTCTTGGGGAGCTCGCTGAACGGCAGCGTCTTGTCGTTGTTCGGCTCCTTGGGGAGGCCGAGCACCCGCTCGCCGATGATGTTGCGCTGGATCTGGTCGGTGCCGCCGTAGATGGCGGGGCCCTGGGCGAACAGGGCCGTGCCGGTCACGATGGGCAGGAACGGGTTCCCGGTGGCCTCCACCACGGCGTCGCCGTCCTGGCCCTCGTAGGCGTGCAGCGTGCCCGCCGGGCCGACGATGCGCAGGCCGATGTCCCGCGACAGGCGCATCATCTCGCTCATCGAGAGCTTGGCGATGTTGCCCACGCCGGGCAGGTCCTTCCCCTGGGCCTTGAGGCCCTTCTGGCGCAGGCCGTTGAAGCGGCCGATCTCGCCGAGGGTGTACAGCTTCATGAGGTCCTGGCGGATCAGCGGGTCGGTGCTCTTGCCGTTGCCCTTGGCCAGGTCGACCAGGAGCTGGGCGCTGACCGCGAAGGCGTTGCCGCGGCGACGACCCTCCTTCTTGGTCCTGCCCCCGGGGGCCCGCACGAAGTCGCCGGCCCGCAGGTCGAGGTGGCCCATGACCGTGCCGGGGACGGCGGCGCTGGACGCGGCGTGCCCGCCGCCGGAGCCCAAGGTGGCCCGCTCGTGCATCAGGGTCGTGTTGGCGACCGCCCAACCCTTGCCCAGGCCGCCGACGAGGGCGTCGTCGCGCACCCGGGCCTCGCTGAGGAAGACCTCGTTGAACATGGCGTGGCCGGTCATCTCCCGCAGCGGGCGGATCTCGACGCCGGGCTGGTGCATGTCGATGGCGAAGTAGCTGATGCCCTGGTGCTTGGGGACGCTCGCGTCGGTGCGGGCGATGAGCATCCCGAGGTCGGCGACCTGACCGGCCGACGTCCACACCTTCTGGCCCTCGACGATCCACTCGTCGCCGTCCTTGGTGGCCTTGGTGGTCAGACCGGCCAGGTCGGAGCCGGCGCCGGGCTCGCTGAAGAGCTGGCACCACGCCTTCTGGCCCGTGACGATGTCGCGGACGTAGAGGTCGATCTGCTCCTGGGTGCCGTGGGTGGCGATGGTCGGCGCCGCCAGCATCAGGCCGAGGCCGCCCGGCGCACCGAGGGCCCCGAAGCCGGCGATCGTCTCCTGGACCCGCACGGTGTCGTTGCGGGACAGGTCGCGCCCGTAGGCGTTGGCCGGCAGGTTCGGCGCGGCCCAGCCCGCGAGGCCGAGGCGCTCCCACCACTCGCCGACGGTCAGCTCGGGGTCCCAGTTGTCCTCGAGCCACGCGGTCAGCTCGGTGACGACGTCGTCCTGGATGGCGGTGCTCATGGGTCCCCCGTTCGGTTGGGTGCGGCGATGCGGCGGTACGGGTGTCTCGATCGGGTGGTCGGCGGTCACGGTGCGACTCGCCGCCGTTCGTCGGAGACCGATGGTACGGAGCCGCCGCCGCGTCCGACCAGTCGGCCGGCCGGGCCCGCCGAGCGGCTCGCCGTTCCCGCCCGGTCGCTAGCTCGTGCCGAGGAGCTGCTCGCTGAACAGGACGGCGACGATCGTCGACGCCGCCAGCGCCGGCCCGAACGGGAACGCCGCGTTCTCGCGCCGCACCAGGGCCAGGACGCCGCCGACGACGACCCCGAGCAGGCAGCCGATCATCAGGGCGAACAGCACGAGGGTGAACGCGCGCATGCCGTCGGGGGCGACCCAGCCGAGGAACAGGCCCATGAGCAGCGCCAGCTTCACGTCCCCGAAGCCCATGCCCGCCGGGTACACGAGGTGGGCCAGGAGGAGCAGGAGGAAGTAGGCCCCTGCCCCGATCAGGGCGTACACGATCGACCGCGGGTGATCGAGCCCGATGGAGACCACCACGATCGCGGGCAACGAGATCGCCAGTGCCGGGAACACGATGCGGTCCGGGATCCGGTAGTGCTGGATGTCGATCACCGACACCACGAGGAGCGCGGCGAAGCACACCCAGAACGGCAGCACCACCCAACTGGCCCCGAAGCGCACCACGGCCAGGGCGAACAGCACCGGGGTCAGGATCTCCGCCGCGAGCCCCCAGCTCCGGGGCAGCGGCCCCGCGCGGGCCTCCGGCTCGGCGTCGGGGATCTCGAGGTCCTCGTCCCCGTCCTCCTGCCCATGGACGCTCCCCTCGCCGACCACGTCGTCGGCGAGGACGGCCGGCTCGGGCTCGACGACACCGTCGGTGGATCCGCCATCGGCAGGCCTGCGCACCCAGTGGAGGATCGGTGGGTGGGCGGCCGGGCTCGGCCACCGGACCGGGCGACGCGCCGGCACGTCCTCGATGAGCGTGGTCAGGAACGGAGCGACGATCAGGCCCGCCACGACGCTGAGCGCGAGGGCGGCGGCGTCCGACACGTCGGGCACGGTAGCGGCGGGGGTCGGCGCGGACGCGGAGGGCGTGCGCCCCGAGCGCTCAGGTCTGGACCGAGGAGAGGAACTTCAACAACAGGCCGCGGTTGATGGGCTCGTCACCCTCGGCGGTCACCTCGGCGAGCGCCGCCTCGCGCTCCTCGACCGTCGTCGCCCGGGCCGCGGCCGCGACCGCCCGGGCGGCCTTGGGGCTCAGGTTGGCGAGCTGGCGGGCGACCTCGGCGGCGTCGCCACCGTCGTCGACACCCGTCGCCGCGCCGGCGAACCGCGGGTCCGACGAACCGGCCGCCGCCCCGCTGTGGAGGTCGTCGGCGAACAACGCCGCACCGGGGGCCATCGGCGCCGGCGGCTCACCGGCGCCGTAGCCCGAGGACGCCGGGGCGGGCGCGGCGAACGAGAAGGCCGGGTCCTGACTCGGGTCGGTGGCGAAGGCCTGGTCGAAACCGCCGCTGTCGAAGCCGCCGCCCTCGAACGACCCACCCTCGAACGACCCGCCCTCGAACGAACCCCCGTCTTCGACGTCGTGGGCCGGCACGTCGTAGGGCTCGCCTCCCACCGCGGGCAGCGTGTCGGTCAAACCGAAGCCCGAGGCCATGGCGTCGAGGTCCGCTCGGGCCGACGACGGCTCCGCGCCGAACACCCCGGATCCGTAGCTGGCGGCCTCATGGCTGCCCCCGTCGTACCCGTTCACCCCGACGGGGCCCGCGGGCTCGCCGTAGCCGCCGGCATCGAGGGGGTCCGGACCGGGGGCCGGGGGCTCCCCCCCGTCGAAAGCGCCGATCGCGCCGCCGAACGTGTCGGCAGCCTCGTGCCCCGGCTGACCCTCGACCGGCGAGCTGCTCCAGCCCTCCGGCGGAGTCGGCTCGGCGGCGATGGCGAACGCCCCCCCGTCCTCGGGCGCACTCACGGGATCCGCGCCGAGTCGGGCGACCTCGTCGACGACGGTTCCGGCGTCGGACGCCCCGGCGGTCTCCACGAGCTCGACGTCCTCGACGACCGCGGGCACGAGCTCGGTCACCACCGCGAGCCCGGTCTCGATCAGGTCCTTAGCCCGCCGGCACGCCTCGAGCTCCTCGAGATCGAGGGCGTCGGCGATCGACGCGACGTCGCCCCCCCGGGCCACGGCCACGACGGCCTTCCAGCAGTTGCCATCGAGGGTCACGTCCGGCTCGGGCAGCTCGTCGGTGAGCGTCATGCGAACCGCCAGGGACGGCACCACCGCCTCGATCTCACGCCAGTCCGCGAGCTGCCGCTCCGCCTCACCGAGCAGGACCTCGATGTCCTGAGGGTTGCCGGGCCGCGTGGTGGCCTGGTCGTCGTCGAAGCTGAACGAGCCCTCGGTGTAGCGGAGCAGTTCGAACACGACCCCCGTGGAGGAGCTGCCCTCCCGGATGCCGGTCGCCTCGGCCGCGACCACCTTGCCACCGTCCACCCAGATGCTGCCCGAGCCGCGGTCGCCGCTCAGGCGCAGCCGGCCGGTCTTGCCGCCCGAACCGAGCAGACGAAGGACTTCGGGCAACGCAAACGTCTCGATCGTGCCCTGTAGTGCCACGGAGCAACCTCCAACGACGGGATGACTCCGCTTCCATCGGCAGGAGGGCGTCGAGAATTCAGTGGCCGGGCGAAGAGAGGTGCCCCTGCACCGCCTCGGCCATCACCCCGACCGGCGCGGCCTCGCCCGTCCAGAGCCGGAAGGCGTGCGCGGCCTGGTGCACGAGCATGCCGAGGCCGTTGGCGACCGCCGCCCCCGCGGTCGCCGCCTCCGCGAGCAGCGGGGTCTCCGCCGGGTGGTAGACGAGGTCGACGACGATCTGGCCGGACGCGATCGTGCCGGGAGGAAGCGGGGACGTGGCCCCGTCCATGCCGACCGAGGTGGCGTTGACCACGAGCTCGGCGCCGCCGGCCTCCTCCACCGTCCCCACCCGGGCCACCCCCGGCGCCAGCGATGCCGCCGCGACGGCTCGATCGGACGTGCGGTTCACCACCACGACCTCGCTCGCTCCGGCGCCGGCAAGGGCCAGCACCACGGCTCGGGCGGCGCCGCCGGCGCCGAGCACGACGCAGCGCCGCCCCTCGGGCGAGGCGCCCAGGTCGGCCTCCAGGGCGTCGAGGAAGCCGGGACCATCGGTGTTCTCGCCCACGAGGGTGCCGTCCGGCTCGGGCACGACGCAGTTGACCGCGCCGAGCGCCGCGGCCTCGGGCGCGCAGCGGTCGACCGCACGGGCGGCGGCGTCCTTGTGGGGCATCGTCACCGACAGCCCACCGAGGCCCAGGGTGCGCATCGCCGCGACGGCGGACTCGCCGTCCCCCGGCGCCACGTCGAACGCGAGGTACGCCCAGTCGAGGCCGGTGGCGGCGAACGCAGCGTTGTGGATCGCGGGCGACAGCGAGTGCGCCACGGGGTGGCCGATCAACGCCGCGACCCGGGTCTGCCCGCTCAGCACAACCCGAGGGCCTGGCACTGCTCCTTGGCCACGAGGAACTCGTCGTAGGTCTCGGTGAAGGTGTGACTGCCGTCCTGGCTCGTGAGCACGTAGTAGAGCCAGTCGCCGTCGGCCGGGTTGAGGGCCGCCTCGAGCGAGGCCCGCCCCGGCAGGCCGATCGGGGTCGGCGGCAGACCGGTGTTGACCCGGGTGTTGTACGGCGAGTCGATCTCGAGCTGCGAGGCGGTGAGCGTGCCGTTGGTCGCGCCCCCGACGGCATAGGCGGTGCTGGCGTCGATGCCCAGGGTCATCCCCTGGGCGAGCCGGTTGTAGATCACCCGCGCCACCTTGGCCCGCTCCTCGTCGACACCCGCCTCGCGCTCGACGAGGGACGCCACGATGATGGTCTCGTACGGGGTGAGGCCCACGGCGGACTCGGTGCCGTCGTAGCCGAGCTCCTGGGCGACCTGGTCGAAGCGGTCGATCATGGCCTGGACGACCTGCGCCTCGGTCGTGTCCTCGTCGATTCGGTAGGTGTCGGGGAAGAGCACGCCCTCGAGGTTCCCCTGACCCGCGGGCAGGTATCGCGAGCGAAGCTCGCCGCTGAGCAGCACCTCGGAGATGGACTCGGAGGTGTAGCGATCGACCGCCTCGTCGAGCGCGGTGACGAGCGGGCCGGGCACGGGCAGGCCGGCGCCGTTCCAGACGCTGTAGCCCTCGGGGATGGTGACCTGGTCGTAGGGCGGCTCCTGGGGCCCCGCCTCGAGGACGGCGAGGGCCGCACCCATCGACGACGACTCCCGCAGCACGTAGTCACCGGCCTGGATGGTGCCGTCGCCGCGGTACTTCACGTAGTACTCGAAGATGGTGGCGTTCGTGACCACGCCCTGCTCGGCGAGCAGCTCCGCGATGCCGGCCGTGGTGGTGCCCTCGGGGATGGTGATCGCCACGTCGTCGCCCGCACCGCCCGGGTTCACCTGCTTCATGACCCAGAAGGACGCGGCCGCGGCGGCGAGGGCGAGCACCAGCAGGACCGCGAGGACCACGAGGCAGCCGCGACCACGGCGCGGCTCGTGCACGACGACCCGCTCCGACGGCCCGCTGGACGACGCGGGGCGCCGTTCGGCGGGCGGACGGCGATCACCCTCGGGACGGCGAGCCGGCGACGGACGCGCCTCCGGAGGCGCTCCCTCCCGAGCACGAGCCGTTCCGCCCGGCGCCGCCGGCCGGGCGGGGCCTGCCTCCGGTGGCGCGGCCGACCTCGCCCGCGGGCCAGAGGCACCGGGCGCCGGGGCCGAGCCCGACGGGGTCGGGGCGGGCCCGGCGCCGCGCCGCGCCTGGGGGCCCAGCAGGTCGGCGAGGATGTCGCTGCCGTCGTCGGTGGGGTTGCTCACGGGGGGTCCTGGGTTCGGCGGTCGAGCCATGCCTGCAAGAGCACCGTCGCCGCGACCATGTCGATCACCTTGCGGCGGTCGCGGCCCCGGACGTTCTGCTCGGCGAGCTGGTGGTCCGCGGTGACAGTGGTGAAGCGCTCATCGTAGGTCTCGACCGGGCGCCCGGTGGCCTCACCGATCCGGGCGGCCTCGTCGAGGGCGGCCGTCGCCGCGGGGCCCTCCGAACCGTCCAGGGAGAGCGGCAGGCCCACCACGATGAGGCCGACCTCCCACTCCTCGGCCACCTCGGCGATGGCGCGCCGGTCACGCTCGTCGTCGCCGGAGCGCTGGATCACCCGCTCGGGCGATGCGAGCACCCGGTCGGGGTCGCTGACGGCCACGCCGATGCGCCGCCGGCCGAGGTCGAGGCCGAGGACGCGCCCCGACGAGGCGGTGCTCAAGCGATGCCGGCGGCCGCCCGCGCCTGGTCGAGGGCCTCGTCGAGCGCCGCCGCGTCCTTGCCGCCGGCCACGGCGAGGTCGGGGCTCTTGCCGCCCCCGCCCTTGACGGTGCGGGCGGCGTCGGCGATGAGGTCGGACGCGACCAGGCCGCTGTCCTTGGTGACCGCGGCGACGAGGGCCACGCCCCCCTCGTCGGGGGCGCCGCCGAGCACCACCCCGCGGGCGCCGTGGTCGCGCACGGCCACGGCGAGGTCACGGAGGTCGTCCCGGGGCACCCCGTCGACGCGGGCGACGACCACGCCCTCCACCGCCGCAGCGGCAAGGTCCGACGCGCGCCCGGTGGCGGCCTGGCGGCGCAGGGCCTTCAGCTCGTCGCGGGCGGCCTTCAGCTCGGCAAGGCGCTTCTCGACGCCCTCCACGAGCTCGTCGGGCGGGACCCCGACGAGGGCCGCGGCCCGGCCGAGGAGTGCCTCCTCCCGGCGCAGCCGCTCGATCGGCCCCGTACCCGTGACCGCTTCGATGCGGCGCAGGTTCGAGCCGATCGAGCCCTCGGAGATGATCTTGACCGTGCCGATGTCGCCGGTGGCCCGCACGTGGGTGCCGCCGCAGAGCTCGACCGAGTGGCGGCCGGCCTCGAGCACCCGGACGACGTCGCCGTACTTGTCACCGAAGAAGGCGATGGCGCCGACGGCCTCGGCGTTGGCCATGGTCGTCTCGTAGTGGCGCACCGGGTCGTTGTCGAGGATCTCCTTGTTGGCGAGGTCCTCGATGGCGGCGAGCTCGTCGGTGCTGACGGCTTCGTAGTGGCTGAAGTCGAAGCGCAGGCGGTCGTCCGTGACGAGCGAGCCCTGCTGCTTGACGTGGTCACCCAGCACCTTCCGAAGGGCCCAGTGCAGCAGGTGGGTGGCGGTGTGGTTCCGGCGGATGGCGTTGCGGCGCTCGACGTCGAAGGCCGCGGTGGCGACCTGGCCGGCGCTGATCTCGCCCTCGACCAGGCGCACGGCGTGCTTGTGGAGCCCGGGCAGGGCGTAGGTGGTGTCGACCACCTCGGCCCGACCGGTGTCGGTGCTGATGGTGCCGGTGTCGCCCACCTGGCCGCCGGACTCCGCGTAGAACGGCGTGTGGTCGAGGAAGATCGCGGCGGTGCGGGTGCCGTCCTCGGCGACGGCCTCGTCGGTGACCGCGAGGACGCGGGCCGTGGTCTCGGTCTCCTCCCGGCCGGTGAAGTCGGTGGGCCCGAACTCCTCGAGCACCTGGTGGTAGCGCTCGGCGTCACCGCTGGCGGACCCGGCGGCCTTGCGGGCCTCCTTCGCGCGGCTGCGCTGCTCGGCCATGGCGACGTCGAATTCGGCGCCGTCGACGGAGAATCCCCGCTCCGAGGCGATCTCCTGGGTGACCTCGAGCGGGAACCCGTACGTGTCGTGGAGGGTGAAGGCCACGCGTCCGTCGAGCACGCCGCCCGCGGCGAGTCGTCCGAGCTCCTCGTCGAGCAGCGCCGAGCCGGTCTTGAGGGTCTGGCGGAAGCGGCGCTCCTCGCGGTCGACCACACCCCGCACGAACTCGTGGTTCTTGCGCAGGTCGGGGTAGTCGTCGCCCATCACCGTCACGACCTCGTCGACGAGCGCCGGGGTGACCACGTCCTCGACGCCGAGCAGGTAGGCGTGGCGTACCGCGCGGCGCATGATGCGGCGCAGCACGTAGCCGCGGTCCTCGTTGGACGGGAACACGCCGTCGCTGATCAAGAAGGTCATGGTGCGGGCGTGCTCGGCGAGGATCCGCAGCGAGACGTCCCGGGCCTCGGAGGCGCCGTACACGGTGCCGGTCAGCTCGGCGGCCCGGTCGATGAGGCGGGCCAGCTCGTCGGTGTCGAAAACCGAGTCCACGCCCTGGAGCACGGCCAGGTTGCGCTCGAGACCGAAGCCGGTGTCGATGCTCGGCTTCGGCAAGGGGACCAGCTCACCGTCGGGCTGACGCTCGTACTGCATGAACACGAGGTTCCAGATCTCGACGAAGCGCTCCTCGCCGCCGTGGGCGGGTCCACCGGGCTCGCCGTACTCGGGGCCCTTGTCCCAGAAGATCTCGGAGCACGGGCCGCAGGGGCCGGTGTCGCCCATCCGCCAGAAATTGTCCTCGTCGAGGCGCTGGATGCGCTCGGCGGGCACGCCCACGTCGTCGCGCCAGATCTGCTCGGCCTCGTCGTCGGAGAGGTGGACGGTGATCCAGAGACGCTCGGGGTCGAGGCCCAGCACGTCGGTCAGGAACTCCCAGGCGAGGGGGATGGCCCGGGACTTGAAGTAGTCCCCGAAGCTGAAGTTGCCGCACATCTCGAAGAAGCTGAGGTGGCGCGTCGTGCGGCCGACCTCGTCGAGGTCGTTCTGCTTGCCGCCGGCGCGCACGCACTTCTGCACCGACGTGGCCCGCGGGTAGGGCGCGGGCTGCTCACCGGTCAGGTACGGGGCGAAGGGCACCATGCCGGCGATGGTGAACAGCACCGTCGCGTCGTGGGGGATGAGGCTCGCCGAGGGGACCACGGTGTGGCCCCGCTCCTCGAAGTAGCCCAGGAAGGCGCGTCGCAGCTCGTTCGCCTGCACGCCGCCAATGTACGGGGCGCGGCGCTCAGTTCGGGGACGACTTCACGGTGAGCGCCGGGCGCACCGGGGCACCGTCGCGCGCTCGGTCGAGCTCGGACCGCAGCTCGGACTCGCGCTCACGCATGGCGAGCCGGCCCTCGAAGATCGCGTCGCGCACGTCGTCCAGGCGGGTGCGGGCCTTGGCCGCCAGCTCCCCGGCGACGTGCGCGGGCGTGAGCTCCTGCACCTTCGAGCGGCCGTAGGCCATCGCCCAGACGGTCCCGGCCACGCCGGCCACCACCCCCATGACGAACCACCGCAGGCGCTTCAGCATCGGTCAGCTCGTCCGCTTCAGGCGTTGGGCGGCCCGGTTGGTGCCGGCCGCGAGGGCAAGGGCCTTGATCACCGGGGTGGACAGGGCGTCGGTGGTCAGGCGGGCACGGGTCTCGGCCGCCGCGGTGATCCGCTCGGCGGCGTCGAGGAGCCCGTCGGTGCGGTCCATCTCCGCCTCGGCGTGGCCGACCGCGGCCTCGAGGGCCTCGACCGTGGAGGCCACCTCGACCCGCAGGTGCTCGAGCTCGCGGTTGAGGGCCCGCACCGCCCGCGCCAACCACACGACGACACCGGCGAGCAGGCAGAGCGCGACCGTGGCGGCGACGGCCACGACGAGCGCGGTGACCTCGGCGGCGCTCATCCTCGTCGCTCCGACGGCTCCTGGCGCTGGCGCATGCGCTCCGCGATCTCCTCCTCCGCCCCGTGCGGCGACGGCTCGTAGTAGACCCGGCCGGTCAGGTGCTCGGGCCGGTGCTGCTGGGGGACCCAGCCACGCGGGTCGTCGTGAGGATACCGATAGCCCACTCCGTGACCGAGCTCGCCGGCGCCGTAGTAGTGGCCGTCACGGAGGTGGGCCGGGACCTCACCCCGGGGCCGTTCACGCACGTCGGCCTCCGCCCGCCCGAGGGCCACGGTCACCCGGTTCGACTTCGGCGCGGTCGCCAGGTGCACGGTGGCCTGGGCCAGGTTCAGCTTGGCCTCGGGCAGGCCCACGAACTCGAGG
>CAZYPY010000007.1:0-69496 GCA_964649545.1 uncultured Microthrixaceae bacterium
CGGGTCACCGGCTTCGTCGGCCCCAACGGCGCCGGCAAGTCCACCACCATGCGGATGATGGTCGGCCTCACCCGGCCCGACCGGGGCGAGGTCCGCTACGACGGCGTCCGCTACGCCGACCTCGCCCACCCCGCCCGAACCGTCGGTGCGGTGCTCGACGCCCGGTGCCTGCACCCGGGTCGCGCCGCCCGGAACCACCTCCGCGCCACCGCCGCCCTCGGCGCCATCCCGCGCTCCCGCGTCGACGACGTGCTCGCCGACGTCGGGCTCGAGCGCGTGGCCGACGAGCGAGCGGGCCGGTTCTCGCTCGGCATGCGCCAGCGGCTCGCGCTCGCGAGCGCACTGCTGGGTGACCCCCGGGTGCTGCTGCTCGACGAGCCGTCCAACGGCCTCGACCCCGACGGCATCCGCTGGCTGCGGAACCGGCTGCGCCGCTTCGCCGATGCCGGCGGCACGGTCTTCGTGTCCAGCCACCTCATCGCCGAGCTCGCCCAGTTCGCCGACGATCTCGTCGTCGTCGGCGCCGGGCGGCTCATCGCCGCCGAGACGGTCGACGCCGTCACGTCCCGGACCGGGAGGTCGCTCGAGGAAAGCCTCCTCGAGATGACTGCGGCCTCCGCCGAGTTCGCCTCCGCATGACCACCGACACCGCCCACGCCACCACCGAGCACGAGGGACTCCCCATGACCACCACCGACGTCGCACTCCCACCGGCCGTCGAGACCACCGACGCCCCCCGCTCACGCTTCACCGACCGGCTCGTCGTGGCGCTGCGCGGCGAGTGGATCAAGGCCACCACCGTGCGGGCCAACAAGCTCCTCCTCGCCGGCGCGGCGATCGTCGGCCTGCTCACGTCGTGGGCCACCGCCGCCCTCGCCACCGACGAGGGCCTGACCGTCACGGAGGTGTTCGTCTACCCGATGCTGCTGACGGCGGTCCTGGCCGCCATCGCCGGCGTCCTGGCCTTCACCTCCGAGGTGCAGCACGGCACCCTCGCCGGCGCCCTCACCGCCCATCCGTCCCGCTGGCCGGTGATCGCGGCCAAGGCCGTCCTCGCGGGCGGCTTCGGGCTGCTCCTGGGGGTGGTCGGCCTGCTCACCGGGCTCCTCGGAGCGCTGGCCGGTGGGCTCGACGTCGGTGCCACGTCGGGCGTGACCGCGACGATCGGCTGGGCGCTGCTCTACGCCGCCGGTTCGGCACTGCTCGGCCTCGGCGTCGGGATGGTGGTCCGTCACAGCGCCGGCGCCGTCGCCGGCCTCCTCGTCTGGTGGCTGGTCGTCGAGAGCCTCGTCGTCCAGTTCGCCCCGCCCGAGGTCGTCCGATTCGTGCCCTTCGACACCGGGTTCCGCACCCTCGGCATCGAGTCGGAGTACGACCTCCCCGAGGTCGTCGCCGCCGGACTGTCGAACCCGCTCCACGCCTCGATCTTCTGGGCCTACGTCCTCGGCTCGCTGGTGCTCGGGACGGTGCTGGTGCGGCGGCGCGACGTCGCCTGAGGTGGCGGCGGCTGTCGGCGACCTCGACGGCTCGTGATCGCCCCTCGGAGGGGAGCCTCAATGGCGGGCCTCGACGGCCCGCGCGTGGGCGGTGACGTCTGCCTCGGGGGCCGAGACCAGGCGCTCGGCCTGGTCGGCGGTGAGCAGCTCGGCGACGGTGTAGACACCGACCCGGCCGCACACGACCTCGATGGCCCAGGTTCCGTCGTCGGCCGTCCAGAGGGTCCAGTCCCACGACCGCTCGCGAACCATCCGCCACCGGCGCTCGTCCTCGAAGCCGGGCAGGCGGGAGAGCTCGGGGGCGTCGTCGGCCATGACCCGCAGCACGGCCTCGAGCTCGATGGGGTTCCAGCCCTGGAGGCGCCCGGCGGTGCGGACCGGTTCGGCGGCGGCCTCGGGCCACGGCCGGAGCGCGCCGGCCACAGCGAGCCGATGCCAGTGGGTCGGGAGCCGGACGAGCACGCCGGTGTCCTCCGTGGTCAGCCACTGCGGCGCCCACTGGACGATGGCGTCGGCCCAGCGGTCGGCGACCAGCAGGAGCACGTCGCCGCGGGTGAGCCCCGCCGGTGGATCCTTGATCCAGGCCTCGACCGCGGCGACCGCCCCAGCGTGGTCGGAACGGTCGGGGCGCACCTGGCGGCACACGATCGCCGCCAGTTCGGCCCGCAACGTTGGTCGGCTCGCGGCGGCGAACCCGACCGGCGTCCGGTCGAGGGCGGCGGCGTCCGCGGTCTCCAAGCAGCGCACGAGCGTCGAGAGGTCGAGGTCGTCGCCGACGATCCCGAGGGCGAGGACCGCGGCGGTGGCGATGGGCGGCTCGGGGTCGAGGATCAGCGGGGTCAGGCCCCGGCCCAGCTCGGCTCGCTCGACCGGGCCGAGGCTCTCGACCACCGCCCGCACGTCGTCGACCGCGTCGACCGACCCCCGCGGGTCGCCCAGCGGTCCGCGCCGTCCGTCGAGGAGGGCGCGGAGCTCGCCAGGATCGGGGAACCTCATCCTCCTATCCTGTCCCCGCTCCGCGCCACGTGCGACGGGGACGCACGGTCGTCGCGGCTTCAGCGCGCGCGTCGCCGGTGGTCAGGCCCAGACCGGCCCGCACCAGCCCCGGCCCATCAGGGGGACGGGCTCGGGTGCACCCGGGTCCCTCCCGGCGAGGTGCGAGGCGATCAGCCGTGCCGCCATGCGTGCCCCCCAGAGATTGCCGCTCGCCGGGCCGAGTCGGAGCATCGCCGGACGTCCGACCAGGTGGACCGGCGTGCCGGGCCAGCGCAGGTGCTCGTCGAGCACGGGCACGCCGTCGCACACGGGGATCGGGTGGGACTCGGCGACCGGTGCGGTCACCCGGTCACCCGTGATCGCGGGCTCCGTGCCGGTGGCGAGCCACACCCGGTCGGCGACCAACGTGGTCTCGTCACCGAGCATCAGCGAGAGGCCGGTGCCGTGCACGTGGGCGCCGCAGACCCGGGCCGGCGCACGGAGGTCGAGGTCGCCCTTCGCGGCCAGCGCGTTGACCCGACGGATCATCCAGGGCGGGAGGCTGCCGCCGTTGCGGGCGTCGCGGCACCGGTGGAGGCGCTCGAGCGGGTCGTCGGTGGCGTCGAACCCGTCGAGCTCCTTGGGGCCGAGCCAGCCGGGGTCGGTGTCGAACATCGACGTGCGCAATGGGCGCCGGGCGAGCATGGTCACCCGGGCCCCCCGGGCGACGGCGCCGACCACGAGGTGCCCGGCGGTGAGACCGCCGCCGATGACCACGACGTGCTCGCCGGTGAGGTCGAGCCCGCGGAGATCGACGTCACCGGCGTGGGTCAGGGTGTCTGGAGCCACGGGGAGTGCGTCGAAGGCCCAGGACGGGATGCGGCGACGAGCCGGGTTGGTGGCCAGCACCACATGGCGGCAGCGGACCGTGGTGCCGTCGCCGAGGAGAGCGGTGACCTCGTCATCGCGCACGCCGAGCCGGTGCAGTCGTGTCGGGGTGACGGCCTCGTCGAGCCCGGCCTCGTCGACGAGGTGGTCGACGTACGCCCGGAACGCGTCGGTCGACGGAAGCCCGTACGGCCGCTCCGACCGGTAGCCGGCCGACGTCGTCCATCGAGTGAGATCGCTGGCGTCGGGGCCTGGATGGTGCACCGCCGGCGAGCGCAGGTGGGCGATGTCGAGGCGGGCGAACTGCTCGTCCCACGCGCCCAGCCAGCCCCGAGGGTCGACCACGGCGATCGAGTCCCGCCACCGCTCGTCGGCGTCGATCAGGTGCAACGCGACGGCGAGGCCGTGGGGGCCGGCGCCGGCGATGAGCACCTCGACGTCGGCGTCGATGCTCACCACGGTCGGAGCTGGGCGGCGTGACGGACGAGGGCCGGGGGGAGGTGGACCTCCGGGGTGAGGTTCTCCCCGGTGGCGGGATCGAGCTGTGCCCGACGTCCGTCCCGAAACGCGATGGTGACGGTGCCGTCGACCTCCAGCGTCAGCGTGTAGGCAACCCGGCCCGAGCAGTCGAGGTGCTGCACCCGCTGGAGGTGGGCCGAGAGGTCGGGAGAAGGGACCATGCGTGGGCTCCGATCGAGAATAGGAATCATTCTTGATTCTAGGAGGTCGCGTCCTCCCGGTCCAGCGGTGGACGCTTGTGGCAGGGAGTCGAGGGCGTTCTCGTCTCGTGCAGGCCACTGCGGTGTCGACGGCACGCTCGACTCGTGCGGAACGGGTCAGCCGGAGCGGAACCGGGCGGGGGTCAGGTGGCCGCGACGAGGTGGAGCGCCCCGTCACCGTCGCCGACCGCGACCTCCGGGCGACCGGGCCGCCAGTCGAGGCAGCGTGGCGAGCCGTCCAGGTCGGTGGCATGGGCGCTCTCGGACTGGCCGAGGGTGTCGATCCGCAGGCCGCCGTGGGCGCTGATGCTCGCGAGCCGCGACGAGGCGGTGTCCGGGTCGAACGCGAGGTCGACCACCACGCCGTCGTGGCCCTCGAGGGTCGTGGGCTCGTCGCTGACCAGCTCGATGCCGCGGAGGTGCCAGAGGACGATGGTGTCGTCCTCGGGGACGGCGAGGTGGTTACCGCTCGGCGTCCAGGCGACCTGGCCGATGCGGTGGGCGAAGCCGGAGATCGAGAGCTCCTCCTGGCTGGCGACGTCGACGACCCGCAACACACCACCCAGATCGCCGTACGCGAGGCGCTCGTGCGTGCGGTCTACCGAGAGGCAGCGCACGAGACCGGTCGACGGCCAGACCTCCACGGGTTCGCCCGACGAGCCGACCTGGCATCACGTGACGCCGCCGCCCGTCGCCGCTGCGAGCGGTCCGGGGCCCGGCGCCCACGCGATCCCGTGGACGCCGCCCTCGATCGGCCCGACCGAGCCGAGGACGTCACCGTCGTCGGTCAGGGTGAGGAGCGACCACGCCGTGCCGACCGCGAGGAGGTCGCCGGTCGGGGACCAGGTCAACGCGGTGATCGGCGCCTCGACGGCGACGGTGCGATGGGCGTCGCCGGTCACGATGGCGACGTCGCCCGTATCCGTGCCCACCGCCAGGCGGGTTCCCGTGGGCGACCACGCCAGTGCCGAGACGGCGCCGCGACACCTCGTCGGCGGGGTGGTCGGCCGGAGGGCCTCGCCGTCGACGAGGGCCACCTCCCCGTTGACGGCGCCGACCGCGATCAGCGCCCCGTCCGGGCGCCACTGGAGGTGCTCGACGGCGTCGCTCAGAACCTGCGCTCTAGACACGGCAGGCGAGCAACGATGCGGCCAGGTCATCCAGTCCGAGGTCTCGACCGGCGATGCGCAACCTCGAGTGGCGGGGCGCTCCGTGCGCCCACGGCGGACCCGGCTCGTGGCGGACGGCCGTTCGACAGCCACTCAGGTGGAGGGGACCGTCGCGGTCGGCGAGCGCGAGGACGGCCTCGATGCGCAGCAGACGCGCTCCGGCTGCTCCGTGCAGTGCGTGGAGCCACTCCTCGAGTCGGTCGGGGTCGAGCAGACCGTCGACCGCGAAGGTCATCGAGCCCGTCCCGCTCCGACCACCGGCCGGATGGGCGCCCGGCGCGCCGTACGGCGTGTGGAGCCGGGCGAGTCGTGAGGGGGTCGACGCGGGTGACCACGACGCGAGCTCGAGCACGTCGGCGAGCCGCGGACTCGTCGACGCGTCGACCCAGGCGAGCGGGTTGAGGCGTTGGATGGCATCGGCGACCCTCTGGATCCCGTGGGGCGTGAGGAGGGCACCTCGGGAGATCCACACAGCGTCGGCGAGCATGGCCGCGTCCGCGGGTCGATCGGACGGCCATGGCGACGCGGTGCTGGCGGCTGCCGTCGTCGCCGCGGGGCCGTCGATGGCCAGGAGCACCGCGTTGAGCCGGACGAGACGCGCCAAGTCGGGGTCGTCGAGCAGGGTGACGACGGGTGTCGCCGGATCGGTGCCGGGGAGCTCGAGCACGACGATGTGGGCGGGCGGGCGCCGACGTCGGGCGATCCGACCGAGGGTGTCCACCAGGTCGATGCGTTGCGCACAGCAGGCGCAGCCCTGCGTGCGGAAGCCGATCGACTCGTGGGTCGTCACCGTCTCCAGACCGGCGAACGTGGTCTGCGGCGCCCCTCCGGGCACGACGACCACGACCTCGCCGCCGGCGCTGGCCGCGAGGTGGCGGGCGAGCTCGTCGGCCCCGCTGTCGGTCCAGCCGTGGACGAAGGTGACGGCCGGTCGTCGCGGCTCGGTCACGTGCGCCGTTTGCCGTAGCGACGCTCGAAGCGGTCGACTCGACCCGCGGTGTCCACGATCTTCATCTTCCCGGTGAAGAACGGGTGGCTGGCGGCGCTGATGTCGACGGTCACGAGCGGATACTCGACGCCGTCGATCTCGCAGGTCCGGTCGGTGGTGACCGTGGATCGCGTCAGGTAGTCGACCCCCGCGCTCGTGTCGCGGAACACCACCGGACGGTACGCAGGGTGGATCCCCTCTTTCACCGCTCCTCCTTGAACGCGACGTGGCGGCGGACCTTGGGGTCGTACTTGCGCAGCTCCAGACGCTCGCGCTGGTTCTGCTTGTTCTTGGTGGTGACGTAGGTGAACCCCGTGCCGGCGGTGGAGCGGAGCTTCACCAGCACGCGCTTGTCGCTCTTGGCCATCAGACCTTGATCCCTCGTGCTCGGATGGCCGCGACCACCGATTCGATGCCGTTGCGGTTCACGGTCTTGATGGCACGCGTCGACAGGGTCAACCGCACCCAGCGCCGTTCGGAGGGCAGCCAGAAGCGCTGGGTCTGGATGTTGGGGTTGAACCGGCGGCGGGTGGTTCGGTGCGAGTGCGACACGTGGTTGCCGAACCCGGGTTTCGCTCCCGTCAGCATGCAGATCCGTGACACCGAGCCCTCCTTCGTGGAATGAGAATCATTCCTGCTAGTGTGGCTGGTCTCGCCCGCACCTGCAACTCGCCTCCGGAGGCCGACCGTGGATCCCTTGACCGACCAGCGACTGCCCGTCACCGTCCTGTCGGGGTTCCTCGGGGCCGGCAAGACCACGCTGCTGAACCAGGTGCTGGCGAACCGTGAAGGCCGGCGGGTGGCGGTGATCGTCAACGACATGAGTGAGGTCAACATCGACGCGTCCTTGGTGGCAGGCGGCTCGGCCGCCCTGCACCGCACGGACGAGCGCCTGGTGGAGATGACCAACGGGTGCATCTGCTGCACGTTGCGCGACGACCTCCTCGAGCAGGTCGCCGAGCTCGCCCGGGAGCAGCGGTTCGACTACCTGCTCATCGAGTCGACCGGCATCAGCGAGCCGATGCCGGTGGCCGCGACGTTCCTCTTCGAAGACGTCGACGGTGCCAGCCTGGCCTCGGTGGCCCGACTGGACACGATGGTGACGGTGGTGGACGCCTCCCGATTCCTGGACCATTTCGACGAACTCGTCGATCTGGCCGAGCTCGGGGTGGCCCGCGACGACGAGGACGATCGCAGCGTGGTCGAGCTCCTGGTCGACCAGGTGGAGTTCGCAGACGTGCTCGTGGTGTCCAAGCCCGATCTCGTCGACGAGGACGACCTCGCCCGGGTGGTCGGCCTCGTCCGCCACCTCAACCCGCGCGCCCGGGTCCAGATCGTCGAGCGAGGCGAGCTGCCCCTCTGCGAGCTGTTGGACACGGGGCGGTTCGATCCCGACGAGGCCTCACTCGCGCCCGGCTGGGTGCGTGAGCTCAACGGCGAGCACGTCCCCGAGACCGACGAGTACGGCATCGGGTCGTTCGTCTACCGGCAGCGCTGGCCGTTCCACCCGGAGCGGCTCGTGGAGGCGCTCGAGACCGACTGGCCCGGCGTCCTGCGCTCGAAGGGCTTCCTCTGGCTCGCGACGCGCCCCGATGTCCAAGCCCTCTGGAGCCAGGCCGGTCTGTCGGTGCAGCTCGAGCCGTTGGCTCCCTGGTTCGCGTCGCTGCCGGAGTCCGAATGGGATCTCGACCCTGACGAGCGGGCCGAGCTCGCCGAGCGCTGGGACCCGCTGGTGGGGGATCGCCAGACCGAGCTCGTCTTCATCGGGATCGACATGGACGAGGCGGACCTGCGGGCCCGGCTCGACCCCTGTGTCCTCACCGCCGCCGAGGTCGAGGCCGGGATGGAAGCCTGGGCCACCTACCCCGACCCCCTGCCGGCGTGGGACCTGCTCTGCGACCTCGACGACGACGAGGGGTGAGGTCAGGCGCTCCGATCAGTGCTCGTCCCAGTGGCCGTCGTGGGCGGCGTGGCGGTGGCCGTCGTGGAGGTAGTCGACGTGATCGCCATGGGCCACGGACTCGTGGCCGCAGTCGGGGCCGTGGGTGTGGTCGTGGCCCGCGTGCTCGAGGTGGGGCAGGTCGCACTCGTCCCAGTGGCCGGCGTGCTCGTGGTGGGCGTGGCCCTCGTGGATGTAGTCCACGTGGCCCTCGTGGTCGACGGCGGCGTGGCCGCAGCCGGCACCGTGGGTGTGGGTGTGGTCGGCGTGGGTCGTGCAGGTGCTCACCGGTGGCTCCTCTCGTTGGCGTGGGCGATGGCGTCGAGCGCGATGTGGACGACGTGCTCGTCGGCGATCGAGTAGGCGATCTCTCGGCCCCGACGGCGTCCCGCCAGCACCCCGGCCGTGCGTAGGACCCGGAGGTGCTGCGACACGAGGGGCTGGGCGACACCGAGGGACTCGACGAGGTCGTGGACGCAGCGCTCACCGTCCTGGACCTCGAGCACGATGGCCAGCCGGAGGGGATGGGCGAACGCCTTCAGGAGCTCGCTGGCCGCCTCGAGACCGGTCACATCAACAGATGCTAATAGATGCATGCATGGTCGACCAACCCGGCCGCGATGGTCGCCGTCGCCGCGCGTGCTCGTACTGGACGGGGGTGGCCTCGCCCACGAGCGGGGGCCGCACCCAGCGCCACCATGACGCCGACAGGCGCGAGTCGCCTGAGGCGGGCCCGATCCGCGGAGGGCGAACGGTCGCGGGATCGCCAGCTGGCGCCGCTCCCCCCGTGGGTCGGCTCAGGTCGGGGCCGGGACGCCGGCGTCCGACCAGAACGAGTCCAGCACGGCGGCGAGCGCCGTCGGTGCCTCGACCGGGGCCAAGTGGCGGGACCCCTCGATGACGACCACGCCGTCGCCGGCGCCGTCCAGGCGCCGAGCGTCCTCGGCGGTCCAGAGCGGGTCGTCGTCGCCCACGACGAGCAGCGTGGGGCACGTCGCGGCGGCGGCTGTCCATCGCAGGTCGGGACGCTCGAGCATCGCCGCGCGCAGCGATCGTTGCAGCGCCCGCCGGGCCGGCCGGCGCAGGGCCGTCGTCACCAGCGCCACGGCCTCGGGGTCGTGGTCACGGACGGAGGCCGTGAGCAGCGTGTCGACCACCTTGGCGGCGACCGACCGCGGGCCGAGGAGCGGGTACAGCGCGACCAGCGGCGCCACCTTCCGGCGTTGCTCCGCCGGCAGCGCCACCAGGGGCGCGGCGATGGCGGTGAGGGTGGTCACCCGCTCGGGGTCGCGTGCGGCCACCAGGTGGCCGACGTGACCGCCCCAGGCGTTGCCCACCCAGTCGACCGCCGGGATCCCGACGGCGTCGAGCACCTCGACGGCCGCGGCGGCGCAGTCGTCGAGGGAGAACCGGTGGCCCGGACCGGGGCTGGCGCCGTGGCCGGGGCCGTCGACCACCAGCCACCGGCGCTCGCCGGGGAAGGCGGCGACGAGCCGGTCCCACGAGTGGCCGTCCACGAAGAGGCTGTGCCACAGGAGCGTGGGTGGTCCCGCGCCCACGGAGCGGACGTGCAGGGGGCCCACCCGGGTGGGCACGAGCTCCGCGACGGCGGCGGGGAGGGGACGGGTCGCGGTCACGCCGTCACCGCCTCGGGCAGCTGCTCGACGAGCGTGCGGAGGCGCTCGACGTCGCCGGTCAGGTTGCGCGCGAGCATGCGGCCCAGCAGCGGGGCGAGGATGCGGTTGACGCCCGTCGGCGTGACCTCGAGGTCGAGGCGGACGGCGCAGCGGTCGGGCGCCAGGGCCCGCACCTCCCGTGCGCCGTGGGCGACGGCACCCTCGGTGGTGCGCCACTCGAAGCGGGCGCCGGGCACGACCAGGGTGACCTCGCCGAGGTTGCGGTACGTGCGTCCGGCCACGACCAGCACCTCCACCGTGGTCGTCCCGGCACGGACGAGGCCGACGGGGGTCGCGGTCATCTCCTTGACCCCCGTCCGCCAGGACGGATCCTGGGCGTAGTCGGCGATGACGCGCCACACGTCCTCGGCGGGGGCGGAGATCTCGATCTCGTGCGAGAGGGTGATCGGCATGGTGGTTCCTCCTGGATAGGTAGTTCGGAACCGAATAGTACGGTAGCGAAGATTCGCTGTCAAGATGCTCGACGTCGAAGTACTGTGGCGGCCATGCGGTCCGACGATCCCGTGGCCGGCCTGGTGGCGCAATGGGCGGCCGAGCGGCCCGACCTCGAACTGGCGCCGATGGCCACCTTCGGCCGACTCGGTCGGCTGCACGCCTACGCCAGCAGGGCCATCGACGAGGTCTTCGCCCGTCACGGGCTGAGCATCGGCGAGTTCGACGTGCTGGCCGCCCTCCGGCGGGCGGGGGCGCCGTTCACGATGACGCCCACCGCGCTGGCGCGCCTGCTCATGCTCTCGCCCGCAGGGATGACCAACCGCCTCGACCGGCTCGAGCGGGCCGGTCTCCTCGAGCGCCGCCCCGATCCGGACGACCGCCGCAGTTCGCTCGTCGTGCTGACCGACCGCGGCCGCGACGTCGTGGACGTCGCCGTCACCGAGCACGTCGCCAACGAGGCGCGCCTGCTCGAGCCCCTGTCGGAACGGGACCGGGCCACGCTCGATCGGCTCCTGCAACGGCTCCTGGCCCAGTTCGAGAGCTGAACCGGGCTGGTCGTCGCCGGCGGGCGCCTCCTCACCACCGACGGCTCCCGGCGCCTTCCGGAGAGGCGAGCACGACGGCGACCGGCCCACAGAGGTCAGTCGAGACGGGCATCCGTCGAGGGCGCCGCGGTGGCGACGCCCTCGACGGCCCGAGGTGCCGTCAGGCCACCGCCAGCGCCCCGGCCACGGCGGCGATGTGCTCCTCGTCGGTACCGCAGCAGCCGCCGACGGCGCGGAGGTCCAGGACCTCACCGAGGCGCCCGTAGAGGTCGGCGAGCTCGGCGATGTCGCCCCGGTCGAGCTCGGTGGCCGCGTCGAGCTCGGCGTGGCTGAGGGTCGACGCGTTGGCCCGGATGCCCTGGATCCGTCGCAGCGACGGGTGGTCGCCGCCGATCTGCTCGATGAAGTGGGTGGGGTGGGCGCAGTTGACCATGAAGTAGGCGGGCGCGGCGTCCGTGGTCTCGTCCACCTGCTCGATGGCCTCGCCGAGCGGCTGGCCCGAGGGCAGCCGTCCGTCGGTCTCCACCGTGAAGGCCACGACCACCGGCAGGGCGACCGCCGAAGCGGCCCGGGCCACCCCGATCGCCTCCTCCACGTAGTTCATGGTGATCGCGCTGATCAGGTCCGCGCCGGCATCCTGGAAGGCCCGGGCCTGCAGGCCGTGGTAGGCCGCGGCCTCGGCGGCGCTCATGGCCTCGCCCACGACGTAGCCGTCGCCCCTCGGGCCGATCACCCCGTTGACCACGGTCGGCACCGTGGGGTGCTCGGTCGCGAGGCCGGCCACGAACTCGACGGCGTCCCGGTTCACGGCGGCGAGGGAGATCGGGTCGTACCCGACCCGCGCCCCCCAGTCCAGGCTGGCCCGCCAGGTCGGCGTGTCGAACACCAGGCCGGTGCCGGTGCGCTCGGCGAGCTCGAGGTAGGGGGCGTAGTAGCGCCGCAGGGCCCGGCGGCCCTCGTCGGTGCCGAGCAGGGGGAAGGCCGCGAAGTGGGGCAGGTCGATGCCGTGGTTGAACATGAGGGCGGTCTCGATCCCGCCGTCCATCAGGAACGGTCGGTCCGAGGTGAGCTGGGGGAGCGGGTGCATGGTCGGTCCTTTCGGGGACGTTGGGTTGACACCCGAGCAGGCGTGAGATCGCGTCTCACGACGTGAGCCCCGGCGGCGGCGCCGGGCCCGCCGTTAGGGTCGTCGGGTGGCATCCGGACCGCTGATCGGCCGTGATCGCGAGGTCGCCGAGGTCACCGCCCGGCTGGACGACCACCGTCTGGTCACCGTCGTGGGACCGGGCGGCGCGGGCAAGACGACGCTGGCCCGGGAGGTCGCCCGTGGCGCCGCGCGCGACTTCCCGCTCGGGGTGCTCGAGGTCGATCTCACGCGGGTCGGTGACGAGGAGACCGTGCCGGGGGCGCTCGCGGCCCAGCTCGGGTTCGAGTCGTTCGACTCGCTCCTCAGCGCACCGGCCGACCAGCCCGCGCTGGTGCTCCTGGACAACTGCGAGCACCTGCTCGACGCGGTCGCCACGTGCGTCGTCCGCTTGCTCGGCGCCTGCCGCCAGCCGACCGTGCTCGCCACCAGCCGATCACCGCTCGAGGTACCCGGCGAGACGGTCGTGTCGCTCGCACCCCTGCCGGTTCCCGGCCCGGGCGACGATGCACGCGAGTTCGCGTCGGTGCAGCTGTTCCTCGAGCGCATGCGCGATGCCGGGGTGGACCCCCGCACGGCCGACCCGTCGACGGTGGGCGAGCTCTGCCGCCGGCTCGACGGGCTCCCGCTGGCCCTCGAGATCGCGGCGGCGCGCACGCGCAGCCTCGGCGTCGCGGACATCCTGCACGGCATCGCCGAGGGCTCCGACGTGCTCGACCGCCCGCGCTTTCGGGGGTCGGCCCGCCACCGAAGCATCGACGACGCGATCCGGTGGTCCGTCGACCTGCTCGAGCCGGGGACCGCCGACTTCCTGGCCTCACTCGCCGTCTTCGCGGGGCCCTTCGACGCCGGCGGTGCGCGCGCCGTCGCCGACGCCGACCCCACCGCGGCCGAGCGAGCCCTCGACGAGTTGGCGGCGGCGTCGCTGATCGTCGTCGACGGCCGAGGCGGCACGGCCCGGTACCGCCTGCTCGAGACCGTCCGGCGGTTCGCGGGTGATCGCCTGCGCGCGGCCGGGCGCTTCGAGGTCTCCTACGACCGGTACACCGATCACGTCGTCACCGCGTTGCAGGAGACGCGGGCCGACGCCACGAGGATCTGGCGACCGACGCTGGTGCGCGACCTCGTGGCGTCGTTCGACGACCTCGCCGAGGCGCTGCGCTGGTGCACCCACCACGACGCCACGCCGCGGCGAGCCTTCGCGATCGCCGGTGCGCTCTGGGCGGTCACCCACCAGGCCCACGCCGACGACATCGTGACGCTCGTGCAGCAGGTCGTGGACCGCTGGCCCGACCGGGGCACGCCGTCGGGCGCGTCGGCGGTGGCATCGCTCGCCACGGCGCAGTACACGACCGGCCACCCTGCACGAGCCGTCGAACTGGCCGCCGGCGCGCTCGACCGGCTGACGTCGGTGGGTGCGGTGGCGGTGACCCTGCACCGCGTGCTCGGCCAGGGCCACCGGGCCCTCGGGGATTTGGAGGCGGCCCTGGCCGCGTTCCGTGCGGGCGCGGCCGTCGGTCACGAGCTGGACGTGACGGCGATGGCCCTCGAGCTCGACGTGGCCGCGGCCGTCGTCGCCGCCGACCTGGGAGACGCCGACGTCGCGGTCCGCGACCTCGAGGCCGTCATCGACCGTGCCACCGAGTCGGGCTCGGATCTCACCGTGGCCTGGGCCCGCACGGCGCTCGGATGGGTGCAGTTGCGCATCGACCCCGTCGCCGCGTCGGCGGTCGTCGACCGGGCGCTCGCAGAGTCGGCGGCCATCGACTACCCGATCGCGATCGCCGCCGGCCTGCGCTCACGGGTGTACGCGCACCTGCTGTCCGGCGACCGATCCGCGGCGGTGGCGACCGCCCGTGAGCTGGTCGACGACCTGCTCGGCCGCGGTGCGCACTCGAACGCCCGACTGCTGTTCGACGTGGGGGCGGTCCTGGCCCACGACGCCGGGCACGACGCCTGGCGACCCCTGGTCGCCGCGGCCCGATCGGCGCCGATCACCACGTTGCTGTGCGCCCGCTACGAGCTGGTCCCGCTCCCCGACGTGGACGAGCCACCCCGTCCGACCCGTGACTCGATCCGTCTCGTGCGCCAGGTGCTGGTCGACCTCGCCTCGACCTCGCCGGCGGCCACGACGGCGCGGGCCGGCGGTGCGGATCCGGCCGCGGCACCGGTGGCACCAGCCACTCCGTCTCGCCCGCGCATCCGCCGTGCCGGCGCGATCGTCGAGCTCACCTTCGACGGCCACACCGTGGCGGTGCGGGCGTCGAAGGGCATCGCCGACATCGTCCGGCTCGTGCAGGCGGGCGGTCGGGAGGTCCACTGCGTGGAGCTGGCCGACGTCGCCGTCGAGCAGTCCTCGACCGGCGAGGTGATCGACGCGGCGGCACGCCGCCAGTACGAGCAGCGCATCCGGGACCTGCAGTCCGAGGTCGACGAGGCGGAGGCCGACGGCGACTACGCCCGCTCCTACCGGTACCAGGCCGAGCTCGACGAGGTGATCGAGCACCTGACCGCCGCGCTCGGCCACGGGAAGCGCACCCGGCGCGGCGCCGACGCCGCCGAGCGGGCGCGCTCCGCCGTCACCCACCGCGTTCGGAGCGCGATCAAGCAGGTGACCGCCGTGCATCCGGGCCTGGGCCACCACTTGGAGCACGCGGTGAACACCGGTACCTACTGCAGCTACCGGCCGGAGCACCCCGTCGAGTGGATCGTCGAATGACGCGGGGACCGGGGAGCGTCGGCCTCGGCCCGGCGACGAGCACGCCGCCGCCGGCGATCGCATCCGGCGAACCGCGGTCGACGAGACCGTCCGGCGGGACAACATGAGCACATGCGCACCCTCCTGAGCGGTTTCAGCGAGTGGGTCCTGGCCCATCCCGTCGTGTGGGCCGTCGGCTCGGGAGGCGCGCTGGTGGTGCTCGGCATGGCCCTGCATCTGCCCCCGGTCGTCGTCGTCGCCGCCGGTGCGGCCATCGCGGGGCTCAACATCCTGCACGCCAGGAGGCGGGGCTACTGCCCCCTGCCGGACGAGCCCGACGCAGCCGCGGGAGGGGAGCCGACCGACTGACTGCCGGCGCCGCGTCGAGGTGGCGCGGACGCCGAGCCAAGCCGTCACTGTCGCCGTCAGCGAGACGGGACCTTGGGCCCTGTGTGGCGGGGCCTCGTGTCGTCATGCTGCACGTGTGAACGGTTCAATCACGCTTGAAGCGATCGCGGCGCGCTTCCGGGCGTTGGGCGACCCGACCCGGCTGCGGGTGGTGGCCGAGCTGACGCTCGGCACCCGGTGCGTGTGCGAGTTGCGCGACCGCGTCGAGGTGTCCGGTCCCCTGCTGTCCCACCACCTCACCGTGCTGCGTGACGCGGGCCTGGTGACCGCGGAGCGCCGGGGACGTTGGGTCGACTACACCCTCACCCGCCAGGGCCGGGATGCCGTCGCCCATCTCGACCTCGATCCCAGCCGGTCGTCTCGATGACCGACTCACGCACGACCGACCCCCGTCCCGTCGCGGGGCGCCTGTCCACGCTGGACCGTCTCCTCCCGGTGTGGATCGGCATCGCCATGGCTGGCGGGCTCTTGCTGGGCCGCGCCATCCCCGACCTCGACGACACCCTGGAGGCCATCAAGGTCGACACGGTGTCGCTGCCCATCGCCGTCGGGCTGCTGGCGATGATGTACCCCGTCCTGGCCAAGGTCCGCTACGCCCACATCGGCGACGAGCTCGACGACCGCCGCACACTGGGGTTGTCGCTGCTGCTCAACTGGGTGATCGGTCCGCTGCTCATGTTCACCCTCGCCTGGGTCTTCCTCCACGACCTGCCCGAGCTCCGCACCGGGCTGATCATCGTGGGCCTCGCTCGATGCATCGCCATGGTCCTCATCTGGAACGATCTGGCCGGCGGTAGCCGCGAGCTCGCCGCGGTGCTCGTCGCGGTCAACTCGCTCTTCCAGATCGTCATGTACTCGGTGCTGGGGTGGTTCTACCTGACCGTGCTCCCGGGCTGGCTCGGCCTCGACACCGCCGACCTCGACGTCGGGCTGTGGGCGATCGCGAAGTCGGTCCTCATCTTCCTCGGCATCCCGCTGCTGGGCGGATACCTCACGCGTGCCGTGCTCGAGCGTCGTCGCGGAACCGAGTGGTACGAGCAGCGGTTCCTGCCTCGCATCGGACCGATCGCCCTCTACGGGCTGCTGTTCACGATCGTCGTGCTCTTCGCCCTCCAGGGCGGTCAGATCACCGACAACCCCTTCGACGTCGCCCGCGTGGCCCTCCCGCTGCTCGTGTACTTCGCGCTCATGTGGGGCGGGTCGTTCGCCATCGGGTACCGGCTGCGATTCCCGTACGAACGCAACGCGTCGGTGGCGTTCACTGCGGCGGGGAACAACTTCGAGCTCGCCATCGCCGTGTCCATCGCCGTGTTCGGCGTCACCTCAGGTCAGGCACTGGCCGGCACCATCGGCCCGCTCATCGAGGTCCCCGCCCTCGTCGCGCTCGTCTACGTGTCCCTCTGGGCCCGGCGTCGCCTCTACCCGGCCGACGCGCGCGCCAGCACGTCTGCGTCGACCGGCGCAGCGTCGAGCCAACCATGACCGGACGCCCCTCGACGCGGAGTTGCGTGCCCGCTCCCACGATCATCCGTACGATGACCTGACCCGGCGGACGGTCGCCCCTGCGCCGATGCCCCGTCCGTGCCGGGGAGCAGGCCGCACCAACAGGCGTCTCCGGACCCGATCCGTCGCCGGTCGCGGTCAGAGCTCGCCGCGGGCGAGGAGCTCGACGGGGTCCTGGCTGTCGAGCATGCCGAGGTAGGCGCCGCCGCGGGCCAGGTTGTCGTACATCGCGTAGCCGAGCAGCTCCTGGGCCTGGCGGGGGAGGGTGGCGGCCACGTCGGGTGGAACGGCGAGAAGGCTGTTCTCCTCGGTGCGCAGCCAACCGAGGCAGTAGCTGAGGTGGGCGCCGCGGCGGGGGACGTCGGACGTGTTGGCGCCACCGCCGTGCAGCACGCCGCCGGTGTAGACGACGGCGGACCCGGCGGGCATCTCGGCGCACACGACCTGATCGGGGCCCGGAGGCGGTTGGGCCGCCTGCTCGAACGGTGGCAGGTCGCGGTCGGGCCAGCGGTGGCTGCCGGGCACGACCCGGGTGGCGCCGTTGTCGGCGGTGAAGTCCACGAAGGCGATGACCGAGGCGAGCTGGAGCTCCGGCGCCGGCCGCGGGACGTCGCTCCACACCGCTTCGTCCCGGTGGAGCAGCTGCGCCTCGGCGCCGGGGCCCCGCTCGAGGAGGTGGCCGATGTTGAGCTGGTAGCGGGCGCAGGAGGGCAGGAGGACGGCGTCGGCGAGGGCGAGCAGCACCGGGTGGCACATCACCTCGGTGGCGAAGGTCCGCGAGACCCGGGCCATCCCCGAGACCTGGCGGGTGTGGGCGCCGTGGAAGGCCCGGATGATGGGGTTGAACATCGGCGCGGCGGGGTCGTCGGCGGCGATCGCCTCCTCGACCTCGTCGTTCACCCGGGCCACCACGTGGGCCGTCAGCAGGTCCTCGACGATGACGACGCCGTCCCGTTCGAGGGCGGCGACCAGGGTCGCCGGATCGGTGCTGACCCCGAACCGCTCGATGCCGGTCATCGGTCCATCTTGGCCGCGATCACGGCCACGAGCTGGTGCAGCGCCGCCGACACCACCTCGTGGTGCGGACCGGTGTTGATCAGCCGGGAGCAGCCGAGCAGTGAGCCGTCGTACACCGGGTCGAGCGTTCAGGACCTCGCCCATCCAGGGACGCCGGGTTGGGCTACTGGACCGGGGTGGCCTCGCCGACGAGGGGCGGTTCGGGCTCGGGCTCGTCGGCACCGGCGCGCGCGACCTGGACGAGCCCGACGCCGGTGAGCACGAGTAGGCCGCCGAGGAGCTGGACGCCGGTGAGGACCTCCTCGAGCCAGACCCACGCGACGGTGGCGGCGATCACCGGCTCGATCATGGCGACGATGCCCGTCGTGGTGGCGGACAGGTGGCGCAGGCCGAACACCTCGAGCGCGTACGGCGCGAGGGTGCCGAGGAGGATCACCCAGAGCACACCCAGCCACACGGGGATCGTGATGGCGGCGAGGCGACCGAGCAGCGACGTGGACTCGGTCAGGACGCCGGGGTCGAATTCCCACCACGGCTGGACGAACGCCCAGAAGACCGACGAGATGGCGAACATCCAGAAGCTGAGGACCAGGGGGTCACGGGTCTCGAGCATGTGCTTGCCGAGCAGGTGGAAGGTGGCGAGGAACGCGGCGGCGCCGAGGGCGGCCAGGACGCCGACGACGTCGAGGCCGACGTCGGTCCACACCTGGGAGACCAGGGCGAGGCCGAGCAACGCCAGGCCCAGTGCCCACCACACCTGGCGGGCGACGTGGTGGCGGAGCACCACGACCGAGAAGACGGCCACCATCAGCGGGGCGGTGAACTCCAGGAGCAGCGCGATGGCCGCCGGGAGGCGGTCGAGCGCGACGAAGTAGAGCCACTGGAGCAGTGCGGCCCCGCTGAGGCCGAGCACGATCAGCTTCGGGATCTCGGGTCGTGGGATCCGCAGCGAGGTGGGGCGGACGGTCTTCAGCACGACCAGCAGGCCCAGCGCGGCGCCGGTGCAGCGCAGGGCGGTCAGCCGGGCGGGCTCGAGGTCGGTCGAGAGGACGACCTTGGACACGCTGGCGTTGATCCCGAACAGCGCCGCCCCGGCGAGGACGAGCACGTAGCCGCGCCGGTGGTGCGTCGAGACGAGGGTCGAGGAGGCGATCAGCAGACGCTACGGCCCCCGGAGCAGATCGGCGTCCACGTCGTCGAGCTCGCGTCGGCGCTGGTCGGCTCGGTCAGACGGCTCGGTCGAACTCGGCGAGCTGATCGCCGCCGGGTTCGACCACGTCGCCGGTCTTGAGGATCTTGACCAGCGCCACGATGCCGAGGATGACCGTGAGGTTCAGGACCAGGCCGCCGGCGGCGATGGGCTTGTCGTCGAGGTTCTGAACCGAATGGTCCTGGACGAAGATCGAGAAGTCCCAGATCGCGTGCAGTCCCATCGTGACGATCAAGGCGCCCGTGATGCGGCGGGTCACGTAGTACATGAGTCCGACGGCGAAGGCGAACGCGATCTGTTGCAGCGTCTCTCGCACGCTCTGCCCGAAGAGTGCGTTGGGTGCGTGGAGGAGGCCGAAGATGGCGCCGGAGAACACCCACACCCACTTCTCGTGCATCGACCCACGCCCGCCGACGACGGCGATCCCGCGCGTGAGCAGCTCCTCGGAGAAGCCCACGAGCAACGTCCCGATGGCCAGCCAGAGGGCGTACGAGGCGACCCCGTCGATCTCGGCCCACCTCGTGGTCGCGAGGTTCCCGATGGCGCCGAGGACGAGCAGCGCCGGGATGAGCAGCATCCAGCGGCTGCCCACCCGGCGCGGCTCGTTCATGGCCGGCTTCCACCAGCCCAGGAACGTCGTGACCACGATCAGGTAGACCGCGCCGAGGCCGACGGAGAGCACGACCCCCTTGCGGACGTTCTCGACGGTGTCGCCGACCTCGTCGTAGTCCAGGCCGGTGAGGCCCCAGACCGCGAAGACGACGACCAGGTAGCCGAGGATCGCCGCAACGGCGGTGGTGGCGGACGGCTTGACGCGCATGTTCGTGGCTCGCTTCTCTGCGCTGCGGCGGATGGCGGGAAGCTACCCGCACCATCCCATTGGGGCTCAGCTCAGCCCGGAGGTGTCATGCAGTACCCTCGGGATCGGGTCGAGCGCTGAGGTCGGCGTGGTGGTGGGGAGAATTGCGAAAGTTCGCGTGCGGAGCGGTCGTTGTCCTGAGGGGCAAGCGGTTCGGCGCCGGCCGTGGCGTCGTGGTCACGAGAACGAGGGACTGAATCACCGGATGTCGCGACCCAAGCTTACGTACGGCGTCCTCGTGGCCGCCGCGGTGGCGCTGCTCGCCGTGCCGACGGCGCGGGCCCAGACCGCGCCGGCGCCCGACGCCGGCCCCGAGCCCGTGTCGAGCGGTCGCCAGGCCGTCGACGAGCTCGGCGCCGACCTCGCCGACGTGGCCGAGGACTACGGCCTGAGCGCGCAGCAGCTGCGCAACCGGCTGCTCGCCGACCCCACCCTGGCGGTGGACGACGGGGGCGAGCTGCTCTACGTCGACGAGCCCGCGCCGGGTGAACCGCCGGCGCCGGAGGGGTCCGTCGAGGCCGACACCGACCCGGCGCCCGCGCCGCCGACCACCGATCCCGCCTTCGACCTCCACAGCCTCCCGGGCGCCGACCACACCATCTACCTGGACTTCGACGGTCACACCACGACGGGCACCACCTGGAACTCGGCCTACAACCTCCCCACCATCGTCTCCCCTCCTTACGACATCGACGGGTCGGCCGACACCTGGTCGGCCACCGAGATCTCCCGCATCGCGCTCGCCTGGGCGTACGTGGCCGAGGACTTCGCCCCCTTCGACGTCGACGTCACCACCGAGGAGCCCCCGACGGCCGACCTCATGCGCAGTGGCTCGGGCGACACCCGCTGGGGCGTCCGGGTCGTGGTCACCAAGGACACGTGGGCGAGCTGTGGCTGCGGCGGGCACGCCTACATCGGCGCCTTCGACGACCCGACCGACGAGCCCGCCTTCGTCTACAACAGCTCGCTCACCGGCGTGGCCGAGGCATCGTCCCACGAGGTCGGCCACACGATGAACCTGGCCCACGACGGCCAGGGCACGTCCGCCTACTACGGCGGCCACGGCTCGGGGGCGACGAGTTGGGGCCCGATCATGGGCTCGGCCTACAACCGGTCGGTCACGCACTGGAGCCGGGGCGAGTACCTCAACGCCACCAACAACACGTCGAGCGCGAACTACGGGAACGGCCCCGACGACCTCGCCGTCATCGCCAGCCTCACCAACGGCAACGGGTTCGGGTTCCGCCCCGACGACCACGGCGACACGATCGCCTCGGCGACCGCGCTCCCCGGCCTCTCACCGGCGGCGAGCGGGCTCATCACCACGACGCAGGACGTGGACGTGTTCCGGTTCTCCACCGGCGCCGGCACGATCGGCATCCAACTCGACCCGGCGGCGCCCGGCACCAACCTCGACATCCGGGCCCGGCTCCTCGACGCCGCCGGCGGCCTCGTCGCCGAGGCGGACAACGCCACCAGCCTGTCGGCGACGCTCGCTGTCGTCGTGCCCGCCGGCACCTACCACCTGACCGTGGACGGCACCGGCACGGGCAGCCCGCTGGCCACGCCGCCGACCGGCTACACCGAGTACGGGTCGATCGGGCGCTACCAGCTGTCGACGACGACCCTTCCGGTCCCGGCGGGCGCCATCACGGGCGCCGTGCGCGACGACGTCACGGGCGCGCCGGTCCCCGGCGCCTGGGTGATCGCCGTCGACCGCTCGACGGGCGGGGTCGTGGCGGCGACGGCCGACGGCCTCGGCGCGTTCGCCGCGGCGGTGGCGGCCGGCACGCACCACCTGCTCACCCTCGACCCGTCGGGCGACCACGCCGGTGAGTGGTTCGACGACCAGGCCCTCGACGGCAGCCCGACCGTGGTCGCGGCCGGCACGACGGGCCTCGAGGTGGGCCTGGCGCCTTCGGGCAGGACGGCGTCGGTCGCCGGCGTTGTGACCGACGACACCACGGGTGCGCCCCTCGGGGGGATCTGGGTCGCCGCGGTCGGGCCGTTCCCCGGGTCCTCCGCGCTCGACGGCGGCACCGTGACCGACGGCCAGGGCCGCTACACCATCCCCGGGCTCCAGGCCGGTGACCACCTGCTGGTCTTCGTGGACCCGACCGGTTCGCACGCGGTGGAGTTCCATCGGGACTCGCCGACGCCCGACGGCTCGACCATGGTCGGCCTGACCGCGGGGACGCAGTCCGACGTCGACGCCTCGCTCGGCGCGGCCACGGCCGCGCCCCCGGGCGACGCGACCGTGACCGGCCGGGTCACCGAGACCGGGACCGGCGCCCCGATCGCCGGTGCGTGGGTCGTGGCCCTCGCCACCACCGGCTCGTTCGCGGGGGCCACCACCGCCGACGCCCAGGGTGAGTACCGCCTGGCCGTCCCGCCGGGCGGGTACCACCTCGAGTTCATCGACCCCTCGGCGACGCACCGCGGTGAGTGGCACCTCGACACGGCCATCGAGGACCTCGGCGGTGCCGACCAGGTCGTGGTCACCGCGGCCGGCGCCACCGTCGACGCCGACCTCGACCCGTCCGGGCCGACCGCCGCGCTCGCCGGCACGGTCACCGGCGTCGGCGGGGCGCCGGTGCCGGGCGCGTGGGTGGTCGTGCTCGACCCCGCCACCGGCGCACTCGTCAAGGGCGCGGTCACCGGCGTGGACGGCACCTACCGCGTCGACGGGCTCACCGCGGGGCCAGCCCTGGTGGCCTTCCTCGATCCCGCGGGCCTGCACTCGGTCGAGTACCACGACGATGCGGCCGGCTTCGCCGACGCCGACCCCGTGGCGCTCGTCCCCGGCACCACCACCTCGCTCCCCGCCGTGCTCGGTCCGGCCTGAGCCTCGCCGGGTCGGGGTGTCGACCCGAGCGTCGGGTCCCTCGATCTGTAGACTGAATGTATGACCGTGGGCTCTACGACGATACGCGTGAGTGTGGAGCAGCGGGAGCGGCTCCGCCGGCTGGCCGACGACCGCCAGGCGACGATGGCGGACACCCTGGACGCGGCGTTGGAGTCACTGCGTCGTGAGCGCTTCTACGAGGCGATGGCGGCGGCAGAGGCGGACCTCCGATCGGACCCTGCCGCATGGGAGCGCTACACCCGCGATCGCGATGCCTGGCTGAACCCCGACCTCACGGCGTCGTGAACTTCGGCGATGTCGTCACCGTCGACTTCGGGACCCCGGTCGGTTCGGAGGCCGGCTTCTCCCGGCCGGCCGTGATCGCCACGGCCGATGCGTTCCTGCGCTTCCGGCCCTCGACGGTCTTCGCCGTGCCGCTCACGTCGACTCCACGGACGTTCCCGAGCCACGTGCCCGTCGAGCCCGACGAGGTGAACGGCCTGGAGGTGCCCAGCTGCGCCCTGGTCGAGCAGCTCCGAGCCGTGGCGGTCGAACGCTGCTCGCCGGCCCGGGGGAACGTCGGGCCGGTCGTGTCCCACCAGCTCCTCGATGTGCTCGCGATGATCACCGGGATGGCGTGAGCAGGGGCGCGGCTGAGCAACCGTCCTGAGCGATGACCGCGGTCACGGCGCCGGAGACCAGGAAGGGCAACCGCCCGTCGCCGGCCCGGGGCGAACCTACGTCGCCTCGGGCGTCGGGCCGAAGCGCCGGCGCAGCCGCGCCCGGTTGTCGCGCTGGAGCATGACCGGGTACCCGTTGAGCAGGACGTCGAAGACCAGGGTGAGCGCCGCGGCCGTCCACCAACCCCGGGCCAGCGCGTGGAGCACGACCCCCAACGTGGCCACGAAGAGCAGGCCGTGCGCGGCCTCGGCGTCGCGCATCCGCTGGTCGAGGTGGGCGAGCCGCTCGGGGGAGCGCTCGGCGGGAAGGTGCAGGTCGGGGTTGAACACGGCCAGTGGCCCGCGCCGGAGGAGGCGCTTGAACCACCGGACCCCCAGGCGCTCGTAGAGCCGCCCGTCCTGCTCGACGGGGCGCAACCGGTGGACGGCGTCGGGCAGCCGAGGGCGCCACACACGGCTCACCGTGCCCATCCACGTCATCGGCACCCACACCACCAGGAAGGCGAAGCCGGCGCTGGCCGGCCCGAGCCACCGAAGTCCGACCACCAGCAGCGCAGCGGCGACCACCGTCGCGACGACGAGCAGGAGAGCCGAGCGCACCCAACGATCATCGCCGCGCCCGGAGGGCCGTGCCGCGACCGGGACCGGACGCGGAGCGGCCCCCGGACCACACGGGGTGTGCGGATCCGGGGGCCGCTCGGGCGAGCGGTCGAGCGTCAGACGCCGGCGCCCACCAGCGCTCGCTCGCCGGCCAACGGCGTCGGGGTGGGGTCCGACAGGGCCGGGCGCCGGAAGCCCTTGACCGTGAAGTACACGCCGATCGAGAACTCCCAGACGGCGATGGGCAGGACGGCGACCATGGCGGTGCCGCTCACCTGCTCGTGGGCCCCGAAGAGGGTCGCCAGCACCGAGGTGGTCAGCAGGCCGGCGCCGACCAGCCCGAGGACCGGCAGGCCTCGGGGCACGAGGCGGGCCCGGTAGAGGATCGGCGCGAGGCACAGCGCGTTGACGGACGCCATGACCCCCGGCCCGAGCAGGAAGCTCCAGTCGTGCACGGCGACCATCGCCGCCGCCGTCGTGGCGAGGCCCTCGGCGTCCGGACCGAAGTCCTGTCGAAGGGTGTACACCGCGAGGAGGGCGATGATGCCGATGGTGATGACCGCGGCCTCGAGCGTGCGGGACGCGACGAAGCCGATCGCGCCGCTGGGACCGTGGCGCCGGATCATCGGGTACAGGGCGATGGCGGTACCGATGCCGGTGAGGCCGGTGAGGACCTCGAAGATCGCCCCCCAGAGGATGCCGCCGTCGTCGCCGGCCTGCAGGACGAAGGTCGGGTCGTTGAGGACGCCGTCGTAGAACGCCAGGGCCGGGATCGAGAAGGCGAACGTCGCCAGGTAGAAGAGGCCGGCAGCCAGGGCGTGCCTGCGCTCGGTGGTCATGCGGGGGTCGGTGCGGTGCGCGGTCATGTCAGTGCTCCTGAGGGCCTCGAGCCGGTGGCTCGTCGTCGGATGGGACGGCCGTGAGCGACACGAGCGGGATCCCGAGGTCACGCAGCTTCTGGAGCAGGCCGTGCAGCGAGGCCTGGTCCGCCACGGGACCGGCGAGGACGGTGGTGCCGTCCGGCCCGGGGGTGATGGACAGCCCCTCGAACCACGCCGACCAGTGGGTGCCGAGGCGACCCGCCACCCGGATCTCGTAGTGCGTCCCCGTGTCCCGGGGCCCGTCGTGGGTGCTCACCAGCGGACCGTACGAACGGACCTGGTGAGCGGTCATCACCACATGTGGTGATCGCGCGTGGTGATCCTCAGCGGTCCGGGCCGGGCAGGACTACAGGCCGAGCTCGGCGGCCCGGGTGACCGCCTCCCGACGGTTGGTGACGCCGAGCTTCGTGTAGATGTTCCGCGTGTGGGTGCGGAGCGTGTTCAGCGAGACGATGAGCTCGCGGGCGATCTCGGGGCCGCTCTGGTCGCCCCGGAGCAGGTGGAGGACCTCGAGCTCGCGCTCGCTCAGCGGGTCGACGAGCCCTCGGGCTGACGTCGGCGGTGGGCTCGCCGGCGGGGGCGCGGTCCCGAGCACCGCCCGGGCCAGCTCGCCGCCGGCGCCACCGGAGGCGGCCGCCACCCTGAGTAGCGGGTCGAGGGCGGGGCGCTCCTCGCGGAACGGACGGGCCCTGCCCTCGGGGGCCGCGCCGGCGAGGGCATCGGACAGCGCCGCCGTCGCGTCGGCGCGCCGCCCGGCGACGTCGAGCGCCACGGCGAGGGCGACCAGCAGCTCGACGACGCTGCCGGCCCGGCCGGCGCCCGACGCGGCCGCCCGGAGGCGCTCCAGCAGGTCGACGGCGGCGTCCGCATCACCGCGGGCGAGGAGGACCCGGGCCAGGCTGGCGTGCTCGTACTCGTGGAGGTACGTCGGCTGGTCGTCCGCCTGCACGCCCGACGCGGCGACCGACCGCCGGGCGCCGTCGAGGTCGCCGGCCGCGACGAGCGCCCGTGCCCGCATCGCCGTCACCGGGCGCACCGGCGGCGACAGGTCGGTGTCGTAGAGCGGCTCGGCCTCGGTGAGGAGCCGGAGGGCGCCGTCGAGGTCGCCCCGTGCCCGGCAGAGGCCGGCTGCGGCCACCCGCCGGCGGTACGGGTGCTGGGGCAACCCGGCGGCGTCGCCCAGCGCGAGGGCGGCATCGAGGTGTCGAGCCGCCGTCTCGACGTCACTGCGCTCGAGGTGGACCTCGCACAAGCCGGCGTGCATGTCGGCGGTGCCGCGCACGACGTCGTGCCTCTGCGCCAGTTCCAGCCCGGACTCGAAAACGGCGCGGGCGTCATCCAACCGGCCCTGGGCCACCCGCATGTCGGCGAGCGCGATCGAGGCGCCGAGCGCGTCGCTCACGTGCCCGGCCGCGGTCAGCTCCGCGATCGCCTCGGTGTGGCGGCGACTGGCTGCGTCGAGGTCGCCCGCCGTCCACCGGGCCAGCCCGAGCAGCGCGGCGGCGGCGCCCCGGCGGAGGTGGTCGTCGGGCGCGGCGAGGCCGAGGGCGCGTTCGGCGTGCGCCTGGCTCTCGGCGAGGTCACCCGCCACCAGGGCGAGGGCGGCCCGGTACACGGCCGACTGCGCCGGCAGGCGGCTCAGATCCTCGGTGTGGAACACCACCGCGGCGTCGAGGTCCTCTCCTGGGGCGAACCACCGGTCGACGTCGGCGAGCACGGACTCGACGCCGTGGACGTCGCCCGAGATCATCCGGGCACCCACGAGCTCCATGCTCAGCACGGGCCGATCGGGGAAGAGCTCGGGGGGCAGCGCCGTGAGCCAGTTGCGCAGCGTCACCTCCTGGCGGGTCCGCCGCATCATCGGCGCGGCCAGCTCGATCAGGCGGGCGGCGGCCTCGACGTCGCGGCCGGCCAGCGCGTGGCCGACGGCGGCCGCCGGCTCACCCGCCGCCTCGTACCAGGCGCTCGCTCGCCGGTGCCGCGCGTCGACGTCGCCCGGCGCCTCGGCGAGGAGTCGGGCGCGAAGCACGTCCGCGAAGAGGTGGTGGTACCGGAACCAGCCGCGCCGGTCGTCGAGGGCGACGAGGAAGAGGTTGGCCCGATCGAGGTGGGCGAGCATGGCCCGCCCGTCGTCACGGCCGGTGACGGCGTCGCAGAGCTCGGCCGTGAACCGGTCGAGCACCGACGTCTTGAGCAGGAACCGCCGGACGTCCAGCGGTTGTCGCTCGAGCACCTCCTCGGCGAGGTAGTCGACGACGAAGCGGTCGTCGCCGGCGAAGTCGGCGATGAACGCGGCGGGGTCTTCGCGTCCCTGCATGGACAGGGCGGCGAGCTGGAGGGCGGCGGCCCACCCCTCCGTCCGTGCCTCCAGGGTCTCGACCTGGGTCGGGGTGAGGGTCAGACCGGCGGACTCGCCGAAGTAGGCCGTCGCCTCCTCCCGGGTGAAGCGCAGGTCGGCGGCCCGGACCTCGAGCAGCTCGCCCCGCGCCCGCAGCCGGGCCAGTGGCAACGGTGGGTCAGAACGGCCGGCGAGCACCAGGTGCGCGTTCTCGGGCAGGTGCTCGACGAGGAAGGCGAGCACCTCGTGGATCTCGGGCGCCTCGATCACGTGGTAGTCGTCGAGCACGAGGAGCACCGGGCCGGGCCGGGCCGCCAGGTGGTTCAGCAGCGCGGCCGCCGCCGCGTCCGGCGCCCCGCCGTCGACTCCGGTGAGTCCGGCGTCCGGTCCCGTGCCCTCATCGGCCAGGCCCCGCACGGCCGCGGTCAGGTAGGACCAGAACACCGACGGGTCGTTGTCGCCGGCGTCGAGGGCCAGCCATGCCGTCCTGCGGGCGGGATCGGAGGCGATCAGCTGGCTCAGGAAGGTCGTCTTGCCGAAACCGGCCGGCGCCGACACCAGCACCAGTGGCGGCAGCTCACCCCGCGCCCGGTCCGTCAGCCGTCGGCGCTCGACGGTCCCGCGGCGCTGTCGCGGCGGGTGCAGCTTGGTCCTGAGCAGCGGGGGACCGCCCCCGCGGTCGGCGGACCCGCTCATCGCGGGCGGCGCCGGGCCGGCGCGGCGCGCACGTGGATGCGCTCGCCCTCGCGGCTGAGGATGCTGAGGATCTCCACCGGCCGCGTGCCGGCGGCGCCGAACCAGTGCGGCAACCCGGTGTCGAACTCGGCGACCTCACCGGCCTGCATGGTGACGTCGTGGCCGGGGAGGATCAGCCGGAGCTCACCGGCCAGGACGTAGAGCCACTCGTAGCCGTCGTGGCTCCGCAGCTGCGGTTCCCCCCGCTCAGGCGGGATCACGACTTTCCAGGCGTGCATGCCCCGGGGCTGGCGGGTGAGCGGGACGACGATGCGGCCGTTGCGCCGCTGGGGCTTCAGGCGGATCCGGGGGTCGCCCGTCTCCGGGGCGCCGACGAGCTCGTCGAGCGGGATCCGGTGGGCCTGGGCGATCGGCAGCAGCAGTTCGAGGCTGGGCTTGCGCTGGCCGGACTCGAGGCGGGAGAGGGTGCTCTTCGAGATCCCGGTCACGGCGGACAGCTCGACCAGGGTCACGTCCCGCTCGTTGCGGATCTGGCGGAGGCGCGGCCCGACCTCGGCGAGGACGGCGTCGATCTCGGCGTCGGGCACGCGGCGATGCAAGCACGGATTCCCAGGATCGGCAACAAAAGTTGTCACTGCGGAAAATCCGGCGCACGCTGCGGGCGGAGGTGGTCGACATGGACGAGGACCGGTACGACGTCGTGGTGGTCGGTGGTGGGGCGGCCGGGTTGAGCGCCGCGCTGGTGCTGGGCCGGGCTCGTCGCCGGGTGGCGGTGGTCGACGCCGGCCACCCGCGCAACGCCCCGGCCAGCCACATGCAGGGCTTCCTCTCGCGCGACGGGCTGCCGCCGTCCGAGCTGCTGGCCATCGGGCGGGAGGAGGTGCAGGCGTACGGCGTCGAGGTCGTCGCCGGCTCGGTCGAGGCGGTCGAGGTGGTCGAGCCGGGCTTCGTGGTCGTCCTCAGGGACGCACGCCGCCTCACGGCCCGGCGCCTGCTGGTGGCCACGGGGGCGGGCGACGAGCTGCCCGACCTTCCCGGCGTCCGGGAGCGGTGGGGGCGTGACCTGCTCCACTGCCCCTACTGCCACGGCTGGGAGGTGCGCGACGAGCCGCTCGGCGTGCTCGGCACCCACCCGCTCGCGGTCCAGCACGCCCTGCTCGTGCGCCAGTGGTCGGACGACGTCGTCTTCTTCGCCCACGGTCAGGAGGTGGCGGTGGAGGACGAGGCGGCGCTTGCCGCCCGGGGGGTGCGGATCGAGCGGCCCACCGTCACCCGCCTCGTCGTCGAGGACGACCGCCTGAGGGGCGTCGAGCTGGAGGACGGCCGGGTCGTCGCGCGGTCCGCGTTGTTCGTGCGCCCCGGCGTACGACCCCACCCCGACGGGCTGCTCCCCGGTCTCGGCTGCGACCTCGACGTCGAGGGCTTCGCCGTGGTCGACCGGACCGGAGCCACGAGCGTCCCGGGCGTGTGGGGGGCCGGCAACGCGGTCGATCCACGCGCGCAGGTGATCACCGCCGCGGGCCAGGGCTCGGCCGCCGCCATCGCCATCAACGCCGATCTCGTCCGGGACGACGTCGAGCGCAGCCTCGCGGCGGCCTCGGTCGGCTGATCGACCGACCGGGCAACGGCTGGGAGGATGGTGCGAGCGAGCAGAGAGGAGCGTCGGTGACGGGGACGATCGAGGTGGTGCCGGTCGGGCATGTGCGGGGCGGTCGGGCCGTGGTCGAGGACGACGGGTGGGACGCCGAGCGTTGCCGGATCGAGCTCGACGGCGGGGTGCTCGAGCCCGAGGCCACCCTCGGCCTCGACGCCTTCTCCCACGTCGAGGTGGTCTACGTCTTCGACCGGGTGGACCCCGACTCGGTGTGCACCGGCGCCCGCCACCCCCGTGGGCGCGAGGACTGGCCCCGCGTCGGCATCCTCGGGCAGCGGGCCAAGGACCGCCCCAACCGCATCGGGGTCACGACCTGCGCGCTGCTCGCGGTCGGGCCGGGCTGGCTCGAGGTGCGCGGGCTGGACGCGGTCGACGGCACCCCGGTGCTCGACGTGAAGCCCCACCTCTCCGGCTTCGACCCGCGGGGCGAGGTGCGAGAACCGGCGTGGGCGGTCGAGCTCATGAACGGCTACTGGGAGTGACCCCAGGCGCGATCATCGAGGCGTCATGGAGATCCCGACCCTCGACGACGTGCGCCGTGCGACCGAGCGCGTCTCGCCGCGCGTGCACCGCACGCCCGTCCTGACCAGTCGCTCGGTCGACCAGCTCGCCGGTGGTCGGGTCCACTTCAAGTCGGAGCACCTGCAGCGGACCGGCTCGTTCAAGTTCCGGGGCGCGACCAACGCCGTGCTCGCGCTCGACGACGCCGCGGCCGGCCGAGGCGTGGCGGCCCACTCGTCGGGCAACCACGCCGCGGCCCTCGCCCTCGCCGCCCGCGACCGCGGCGTGCCGTGCCACGTCGTGATGCCGGAGGACGCGCCACGGGCGAAGCGGGAGGCGACCGCGGCCTACGGCGCTTCGATCGTGCTCTGCGAGCCGACTCTGGCGGCCCGGTCCGAGACGCTCGCCGAGGTGCTCGACCGGACCGGCGCCACCGAGATCCACCCCTACGACCGGCCCGAGGTGATCGCCGGCCAGGCCACGGCCACCCTGGAGCTGCTCGAAGAGGTGCCGGCCATCGGCGCCGTGATCGCACCGGTCAGCGGCGGCGGACTGCTCTCGGGCACCGCCATCGCCGCCAAGGGCGTCGACCGGGGCATCGCCGTGATCGGAGCCGAACCCGCCGCCGTCGACGACGCCGCCCGCTCGCTGGCCGCGGGCCGGCGCATCCCGGACGGCAACGGCACCTCGATCGCGGACGGCCTGCTCGCCGTCCTGAGCGACCGCACGTTCACGATCCTGCGTGACCACGACGTGCGGGTGGTCACCGTCACCGAGGACGAGATCGTCGACGCCATGGCCCTGCTGTTCGCCCGTCTGAAGCAGGTGGTCGAGCCGAGCGGGGCCACCGCCCTCGCCGGCCTGCTCGCGCTGGTGCGCGCCGGCGTCCCCCTCCCGTCCGACGTCGGCGTGATCCTCTCCGGCGGCAACGTCGACCTCGACCGCCTGCCGTTCGGGGCGGAGCCCTCGTGAGCGGCCCGGCGTCACAGGTGCTGCCGTTCGCCCGCCTGCCGCTCACCTATGCCGAGTGCCGGACCCGGTTCCGGCGCGCTGCCACCGAAGCGGGGGTGTCGGTCACGGCCCACGCCCTCGACGCGATCGGCCCCGACGGCGAGGAGCTGACCGTCGACGTGGCCGAGGTCGGCCCGCCCGACGCCGAGGGGCTGCTCGTCGTCCTCTCGGGCGTGCACGGCGTCGAGGGGTTCGTCGGCTCGGCACTGCAGTGCGATCTCCTCGACCGGCTGGCCACCTCGCCGCTGCCCCCCGGCGTCGGCCTCCTCCTCGTCCACGCGGTGAACCCGTGGGGCATGGCGTGGTGGCGACGGGAGAACGAGTCCAACGTGGACCTCAACCGCAACTGGCGCCGCAGCGACACCGAGCCCGAGCACAACGACGCCTACGACGAGGTGCACGAGCTCGCCTGCCCGGCGACGCCCGACCTGCCCGACGTCGACGAGCTGTTGGTCCACGCCGCCTCACTCGTGGCCGAGCGGGGCGCCGCCTGGGTCCGCGACGCCATCACGGTCGGCCAGTACCGCCACCCGGACGGCCTCCACTACGGCGGCGAGTCCACCGAGGCGTCGAACCGGGTGCTCGAGGGCGTGGTCGCCGAGCACGTCGTCGGCCGCGACCACGTCCTCGTCGTCGACCTCCACACCGGGCACGGGCCCCGGGGCGAGCTCACCCTGTTGAGCGACGAGCCGCCCGGCAGCGACCAGGACCGGTTCCTGCGCGATCGGTTCACCGGCGTGCGGGTCGAGGCCACGGTGGGGAACCCCGACGCCACCACCGGGCGCAAGGCCGGCCAGATCGCCAACGGCATCCGCGACCTGCTGCCCCCCGGTCGCTGCTGGTCGACGTCCGCCGAGATCGGCACCGCCGACGATCTCGAGCAGCTCGCCGCCACGTACCGGTCGCGGTGGGTGGCGTTCCACGGCGACCGTCGGGTCCCGGCGCACGCCGCCGCGGTCTGGGCCTACCGTTGCTGCTTCACCCCCGACGACCCCGCATGGGAGCGGGCCGCCCTCGAGGGCGGCCGCCGGCTCCTCGACGAGGCCGTCACCGCCGTCGCCACGTGGCCCCCGACCACCGACTGACCCGGAGCGCCCGTCATGCCCCTTCCCCCGACCGGCCGGAGCAAGGACGACCTCCTCGCGGAGCTCGAGGCCAAACGGGCCGGTGACGTGCGCTGGCAGGAGGGGCGCACCTTCGGGATGGTCTACGACGCCGGGCCCGAGGCCCACGACGTGCTCGAGGCCGTCGCCGCGATGTTCCTCCACGACAACGCGCTGAACACCCTGGCCTTCCCCAGCCTCGGCAAGATCCAGAGCGAGGTGGTCGGCATCACCGCCGACCTCCTGCACGGCGAGACCGCCGCCGGCTTCCTCACCTCCGGCGGCACCGAGAGCATCCTCATGGCGGTCAAGGCGGCCCGCGAGCGGGGCCGGGAGGAGCGGGGGATCACCGCGCCCGAGATCGTCGTGCCCGTCAGCGCCCACGCCGCGTTCCACAAGGCGGCCCACTACTTCGGGCTCACCGTGCGCCGGGTGCCGGTGCGCGACGACTGGCGGGCCGACGTCGACGCCGCCGCCGAGCTCGTGGGGCCCGACACCGTCCTCGTGGTCGGGTCGGCGCCGCAGTACCCGCAGGGCGTGATCGACCCGATCCCCGAGCTCGCCGCGCTGGCGGCCGACGTGGGGGCCAACTTCCACACCGACGCCTGCATGGGCGGCTTCGTGCTGCCCTTCCTGGAGGAGCTCGGCCACGACGTCCCGCCGTGGGACTTCCGCGTCGACGGCGTGACGAGCATCTCGGCCGACATCCACAAGCTCGGCTACGCCCCCAAGGGCGCCTCGGTCATCCTGCACCGCACCAAGGAGCTCCGGCGCTGGCAGACCTTCGTCTTCGACGACTGGCTGGGCGGCTTCTACGCCTCGCCCAACATGCAGGGCACGCGGGCGGCGCTGCCGATGGCGTGCGCCTGGGCGATCCTGCAGCACCTCGGCCTCGAGGGCTACCTGCGCCTGACCGCGGCGACGGTGGACGCCCGGGCCCGCCTGGTCGCCGGCGTCCGTGCCGTGCCCGGGCTCGTGGTGCTGGGCGAGCCGGAGGCCCACCTGTGCGCGATCACCGCCGACCCCGACCACCCCGCGGCGATCGACGTCTTCGCCCTCGGCGACGCGCTCCAGCGCCGCGGCTGGTTCCACGATCGCCAGACGCCGCCCGACTCGCTCCACGCCACCGTCTCGGCCGGCAACGCACCGGTGATCGACGACTACCTCGCCGACCTGGCCGAGGCGGTGGACGAGGTCCGCGGCACCCGCAAGGACGACCGCTCGACCAACTACGCCACCCTGGAGTGACCCGGCCGGTGGGCTTGCGGACGGCCCGAGGTCATCGGGCAAGCTGGCGACCGCATGGACCCCCTGGATGACCGGACTCCGGTGCTCGTCGGGTACGGCTCGGTGCACCAGCGCCTGGCGGCCCACGAGGGCGCCCTCGACGCCGCCGGGCTGATGATCGAGGCGGCCCGACGGTCGCTGCCGCGCGAGCTGGTCGACACCGTCCTCCCGGGCGTCGACTGGGTGGGCGCCACCCAGGGCCTGACCCACTACCCCGACCCGGCACGCCTGGTGGCCGAGGCGATCGGGGCGCCGGGCGCGCACACCGTGCTCGCCCGGATCGGCGTGATGCAGCAGACCCTCGTGTCGCAGGCGTGCGCGCGGGTGCAGTCCGGCGCCTCGACCCTCGCGCTCGTGGTGGGCGGGGAGGCCCGCTACCGCGACGTGGTCGCCCTCGCCGCCGGCGAGGAGGTCGCGCCGACGCCACAGGACGCCGACGTCGAGCCCGACGAGGTGCTCCTGCCGGCGGAGGAGCTGGCGCTGCCGTGCGAGCGGGCGGCCGGTGCGAGCGGGGCGCCCGCGTTCTACGCCCTGCTCGAGAGCGAGCGCCGGGCGCGCCTCGGGCAGACGCCCGACGAGAACCGCCGCGAGCTCGGCGCGCTCTACGCCCGGTTCTCCGAGATCGCGGCGGGCAACCCCGACGCGGTGCGCCGCGACGTCCGGAGCGCCGAGGAGCTCGCCACGCCGTCGGCCGCCAACCCGTACGTGGCGTATCCCTACACCAAGCTGATGGTCACCACCTGGACGGTCGACCAGGCCGCGGCGCTGCTGTTCTGCACCGTCGGCACCGCCCGACGGCTGGGCATCCCCGAAGCCCGCTGGGTGTACCCCGTGGTGGCGGTGGAGTCCAACCACATGGTCCCGGTGACCGCACGGCAGCACCTCACCCAACCCGAGGCGATGCGGGCCATGGCCCGCGCCTGTCGGCGTGCGGCCGAGGTCGAACCGGCGGAGGTCGACCTCCTCGACCTCTACAGCTGCTTTCCCGTCGCCGTCACCACCGCCGCCGAGGGTCTGGGCGTGCCCGCCGGCCGTGACCTCACCGTGACCGGCGGCATGTCCTTCGCCGGCGGTCCGCTGAACAACTACGTGTTCCAGGCGCTGGCGCGGGCGGCCCAGCTGCTGGCCGAGGGTGCGGGCCGGACGGCGCTCGTGACCTGCGTGAGCGGCTTCTACACCAAGCAGGGCCTCACCGTGCTGGCGACCGCGCCGCCGGCGCGGCCCTTCTCGGTGCAGGACGTCACCGCCGAGGTCGACGAGCTCGAGCCGGCGCTTCCCGTCGACGACCAGGCCGAGGGGCCCGGCACGGTGGTCGCCGCCACCGTGGCGTACCGGGCCGACGAGCCCGCCCGTGCCCTGGCCGTCATCGACCTGGCGAGCGGGCACCGCACCATGGCGGGCTGCCTCGACCCGGCGGTGGTGGACCGCTTCACCACCGACGAGCCCGTCGGCCTGCCGGTCGCCGTGCACGCCGGCTCGTTCTCGCTGACCGCCTGACCGCCTGACCGCCTGACCGCCTGACCGTCTGACCGTCTGACCGTCTGACCGCCTGACCGTCTGACCGTCGGACCACCTGGCCGGTGGAGGGTGCGGCGGGACGGGCGGCGCGCGCCGCTCGAGCGCGTACGCTCGCCGCCTTGCGCCTGTTCGACACCCTGGACGGCCGGCCGTGGCTGGACCCCGAGCTGACGTCGCTGCGCCGACTGCCGATGCGGCCGCTCGCCGTGCCCTGCCCCGATCGGGCCACGGCTCGTGCGCTGGACGCCACCGACCCGGCGACCTACGAGGCCTCGCCGTGGTGGCGCTCGCTGGACGGGACCTGGCGCTTCCGCCTCCACGACCGGCCCGAGGACGTGCCCCTCGACGTGGTCGATCCGGCGACCGACGACCGGTCGTGGGAGCGCCTCGAGGTGCCCGGGGCCTGGACGATGCAGGGCCACGGCGCCCCGCACTACACGAACGTGATCATGCCTTTCCCGGGCCCACCGCCCCAGGTGCCCGGGGCCCGGGACCACGAGCCCAACCCGACCGGCGTCCACCGCACGACGGTCACGGTGCCGCGGGAGTGGCGTGGACGGAGGATCGTGCTCCGGGTGGGCGGGGCCGAGTCGTTCCTCGCCGCCTGGGTCGACGGTCGCTTCGTCGGGATCGGCACCGACAGCCGGCTCGCCTCGGAGTTCGACGTCACCGAGCACGTCCGCCCCGGGCGGCGGGCCACGATCGTCTTCGTGGTCGTGCGGTGGTCGGCCCAGAGTTGGGTCGAGGATCAGGACCAGTGGTGGCAGGCCGGCCTGCAGCGCAGCGTGGCGCTCTACGCGACCGCGCCGTCGTACCTGGCCGACCTGGCGGTTACGCCAGGCCTGGCCGAACCGTCCCCGAACGCCACCACGGGCACGCTCGACCTCGAGGTGGGCGTCGGCGGATCCGCCCTCGTCGAGCCCGGGTGGACGGTCGGCGTGGCCGTCGAGACGCTCTGCGGCCGGTCGTTGGCCACCACCGGCCCCCTCACGCTGCCCGCCTGGGACGACTCGAGTGAGATGGCCGCGATGGCCACGGCCATGTTCGTGCGCCCGGGCACGGTGACGAGCCGGCTCGAGGTGCCCGGCATCCGTCCCTGGTCGGCGGAGACCCCCGAGCGCTACCGCGTGGTCACCGAGCTGCGCGACCCGCAGGGCGAGCTCGTGGAGGTCACCGCGTTGGTCACCGGCTTCCGGTCGGTGGCGGTGCGCGATCGCGAGCTGCGGGTCAACGGCCGTCCGGTGGTGATCCACGGGGTCAACCACCACGAGCACGATCCCCAGCGGGGTCGGGCGGTGTCGCCGGCGCTGAGCCGGGCGGATCTCGTGCTGATGAAGCAGCACAACCTGAACGCGGTGCGCACCGCCCACGCGCCCCACGACGAGCACTTCGCGGCGCTGTGCGACGAGCTGGGGCTGTACGTCTGCGACGAGGCCGACGTGGAGTCCCATGCGGCGCAGACGTCGCTGTGCCACGACGCCCGCTACGCGGCCACGATGATCGAGCGGGTGACCCGGATGGTCCGGCGGGACCGGCACCACCCCTCGGTGATCCTGTGGTCGCTCGGGAACGAGTCGGGGGACGGCCCGGCGCAGGCGGCGGCAGCGGCCGCCGTCCGCGCCCTCGACCCCGGCCGGCCGCTCCACTACGAGGGCTGCTTCATGCACGACCTCTACGCCGAGGCGCCGGTCTCCGACGTGGTGTGCCCGATGTACACGTCCATCGACGAGATCGTGGCGCGGGCCGGGTGGGACGGCGACACCCGCCGCCCCCTGATCCTCTGCGAGTACTCCCATGCCATGGGGAACTCCAACGGGTCGCTGGCCGACTACTGGACGGCCATCGAGGCGACTCCCGGCCTGCAGGGCGGCTTCCTCTGGGAGTGGCTCGAGCACGGCATCGCGCTCCCGGGCCGGTCCGGGCCGGACGGCGGGCCCTGCTGGGGCTACGGCGGCGACTTCGGCGACCTTCCCCACGACGGCAACTTCGTCTGCGACGGGCTGGTGGCGGCCGATCGCACGGCCCATCCGGCCATGGCCGAGGTGCGCCACGTCGGGCGCCCGGTCGACATCGCGCTCGCGGCGGGCGGTCGGGTCGAGGTCACCAACCGGCGCTGGTTCTCGACGCTGGCGGACCTGCGCGGCGCGTGGGAGCTCAGCGTCGACGGTGAGGTGCGGCAGTCGGGGACCCTCGACGCCGGCCCGCTGGGCCCGGGGGCCTCCACCCGCCTGCGGGTGCCGACCCGCCCGCCCGCGGACGCACCGGGCACCGAGACCCATCTGACCGTGCGGTGGTCGACCCGCACGCGGTCGGCGTGGGCGCCGGCGGGTCACGTCGTGGCACAGCAGCAGTTCCCGCTGCCGGCGCCGAGACGGCGCCCGGCGCCCGTCGGGCCGGACATCGGCGCGCCGAAGGGCGATCCACCGCCGTTGGCGTTCACCGCGACCCTCTTCCGGGCCCTCACCGACAACGACGCCATCCAGGTCGGCTGGCTCCGCGAGGTCATCGCCCGGCGCACGACCTGGTCGGCGCTCGCCGAGGGCCTGCCTCCGGGCGTCGACGCCGCGGTCGACCTCGCGCCGGTCGACGCCGCCACGGGCTGGTGCCGCCTCGACGCCGCGGTGACCCTCGACGACGAGCACGCCGACGTGCCCCGGGTCGGCGTGACCGCGATCCTCCCGCCGACGTTCGACCACCTCGAGTGGTTCGGCGACGGGCCCCACGAGTGCTATCCCGACCGGCGGGCGGCGGCGATCGTCGGGCGCTGGCGCTCCACGGTGGCCGAGCAGTACGTGCCGTACGCGTTCCCGCAGGAGCACGGTCACCACACGGGCCTGCGCTGGTTGGCGCTGACCGATCCCACCCACCGCATCGGCCTGCTGGTGGTCGCCGACGAGCCCGGGGGCCTGGGCTGGTCGGTCCGGCACCACGACGACGCCGAGCTGTTCGCCGCCACCCACGTGGACGGCCTCGGCCCCCTCGACTCGCCCCGGCAGACGGTGCTCGCCCTCGACGCCGCCCACCGGGGCCTGGGCACCGCCTCGTGCGGGCCCGACACCCTCGAGCGCTACCGCGTGCCGGCGGGCACCCACCGCATCGGCGCCTGGCTGCGCTGGTTCGACCCTCGGCGCGCGGCCCCGGCCACCCTCGCGGCCGGCCGCCCCTGATCCGGTCGCCCGTAGGCTCGGTCCGTGCCGGTCGGTCGGTTCGCGCCCACGCCCTCGGGTCAGCTGCACCTGGGCAGCCTGCGCACCGCGGCGGCGGCGTGGCTCTTCGCCCGGCAGGCGGGCAGCGCCTTCCTGTTGCGGGTCGAGGACCTCGACCCGAACGTCAGCCGTCACGGGTTCGAACAGGGCCAGGTCGCCGACCTCACCGCGATCGGCGTCGACTGGGACGGTCCGGTGGTGCGGCAGTCGGAGCGGCGTGAGCGCTACGAGGCGGCGCTCGCGCAGCTGGTCGACCGCGGTCTGACCTACGAGTGCTTCTGCACCAGACGGGAGATCCGGGAGGCGAGCACGGCCCCCCACGTGGCGCCCGGCACCTATCCCGGGACGTGCCGCGACCTCACCGCCGCCGAACGGGCTGCGGCCCATCGCTCGGGGCGCCCGGCCGCGCTGCGCCTGCGGGGTGACGGGGCCCCGGTCCGGATCGTCGACGAGCTGCGGGGCGTCGTCGAGGCGTGCGTCGACGACGTCGTCCTCCGTCGCAACGACGGGGTGGCGGCGTACAACCTGGCCGTCGTGGTGGACGACGCCGACCAGGGTGTCGAGCAGGTCGTCCGAGCCGAGGACCTCCTGCCCGTGGCCCCGACGCAGGCCCACCTGTACGACCTGCTCGGACGGCCCCGCCCCCGCTGGGCGCACGTGCCGCTGGTCGTCGGCCCGGACGGGGCGCGCCTCGCCAAGCGCCACGGCTCGGTCACGCTCGCCGACCTCCGCTCGGCCGGCGTGACGGTGGCGGCGGTGGTGGCCTGGATCGGGCGCGGGCTCGGCATCGACGACGTCGACGGGGCGCGGTCCGTCGCCCACCTGGTGGAGCGCTTCGACGCGGCGGCCATCCCTGCGGGCGCCGCGACCGTCCTCGATCCCGAGGGGTCCCACCTCGGGACGCCGGCGCTCGATCAGGCGGGGCCGCGCCCGTCGGCCTACGGTCGTCGGCCGTGACCGCGAACCGCTGGCTCGAGCTGCTCGAGGAGAACCCGGGGCACTCGGCCTGGTACATCGAGCGGTTCCGGTCGATGGCCGCCGAGGGGGCCGACCTCGACGGTGAGGCCCGCCTCGTCGACGCCATGGCCCCCCGGCAGGCCCACATCCTCGACGCCGGCTGCGGGCCCGGCCGGGTCGGAGGACGGCTCGCCCGACTCGGTCACCGCGTGGTGGGCGTCGACCTCGACCCGGCGCTCGTCGAGGCCGCCGAGGCCGACCACCCCGGCCCCACCTGGCTCGTCGCGGACCTGAGCGAGCTCGACCTCCCCGGGATGGGCGTCGACGAGCCGTTCGACGTGATCGTCAGCGCGGGCAACGTCATGGCCTTCCTGGATCCGGCGACCCGTCGCCCCGTGCTGGGCCGGCTCGGTGCCCACCTCGCCCCCGAGGGCCGGATCGTCGTGGGCTTCGGCGCGGACCGCGGCTACCCGTTCGAGGAGTTCTTCGCCGACGTGGAGGCCGCCGGGTTGCGCGGCGTGGTCCGGCTCGCGACCTGGGACCTCCGGCCCTTCGAGCCGGACTCGGACTTCCTCGTCGCCGTCCTCACCACCTGACGGGTCGCGGGCGCCCGGGTCGGCGCTCGGTGGGGGTGGTCAACCGATCGACGACGCGAGCGCGTCGGCGAGCGCGGCGGCCGGGTCGGGGGGCAGGGACGGCGAACGCCAGGCGACGTGCTGGTCGGGCCGGACGAGCAGCGCGCCGTCGGGCCCCGGTTGCGTGCGCGCCCACCACCCGGGGCTCGCGACGACGTCCTCGGACAGCCGCACGTGGTGCAAGGGCGCGCCGTGCACGGACGCGTCGACCGCGTCGGCCCAGGCGGCGTGCCCGCCGAAGGTGAGCAGCGTCAGGCCGTCCGCGGGCACCAGGTCGAGGGTCGAGCGGCTGTCCGCCAGCCAGCCGTGGGGCAGTCGGGCGCCGACCTCCGCCGTCGGCGCGAAGGTGCTCGGGTCCTCGATGGGCGCCGGCGGTCCGCCCTCGCGGACGAGCGCGCCCTCGGCGTAGACGTAGCCGAGCTGGAGGCCGAGCATGTCGAAGTGCGTCGTCTGCTCGGCCACGGCCGCCTCGATCGCCGGTCGCCGAGCGGGGTCGGACAACGCCGCCGCCAGGTCGGCGCTGGTGGCGCCGGGGCGAACGCCGAGGGCCTCGTGGAGGTGCACGATCTTGAACGCGTTGGTGGCGCTCTGGTGGCAGTTGCTCTCGGCCACCGGTCGCCGTTCGGACTCGTAGGTGTCGACGAGGGCCGGGGGCGCCCAGCCGTCCTCGACCGCGCACAGCTTCCAGACCAGGTTGTGGGCGTCGGCGACCCCGGTGTTGAGCCCCATGCCGCCCGTGGGCGGGAAGCGGTGAGCGGCGTCGCCGATCAGGACGACCCGGCGGTCGCGCAGGCGCTCGGCCACCTGGGCGGACATGTGCCAGGTGCCCACGCCCACGACGTCCGTGGCGTCGACGGGGGCCGCGGGATCGCCGATGGCCTCGTTCAGGAGGGCGGCGCACCGCGCCGCGTCGTAGTCCCCGACCGACTCGGCCTCGGGGTCGTAGGCCACCATGAACACCCACTCACGGTCGAGGTCGTGGGCGATGAAGGTGCCCTGGGCCTCGGGGTCGAGCACGAAGTGCAGCACGCCGGGGCGGCCGGCCACGTAGGGGCGAAGGTTCGCCTCGACGTGGATGGCCACGAAGCTCTGGATGCTCGCCGGCCCCAGCATGGGGATGCCCAGCCACTTGCGCACCGGGCTCCCGGCCCCGTCGGCGCCGAGCAGGTAGGCGCTGCGCACGGTGGTCTCCTCACCGGTGGTGCGGTCCACGAGCACCGAGGTCACGCCGTCGGGGTCCTGGGTGGCGGAGCGCCACTCGACGCCGTAGCGGAGGTCGGCGACGCCGGCGACCTGCTCGGCCAGGAGGGGCTCGAGGCGGTGCTGGCTGATGTTGCGCAGGGGCGTGGGCGTGAGGGCCAGGCATTCGTCACCCTGGCGCTCGAAGGGCAGGCGCCCGATGACCTCCCCGCCGAGGCGGGTCACGAAGTTCACGTGGCCGGCGTCGGCCGGATCCTTGGCGAGGGCCTCGATGGCGTGCAGGTCGAGCCCGGCCTGGCGGAAGATCTCGAGGGTGCGCGCGTTCACGACGTGCGCCGCCGGGTTGCGCTGCGGGCCGTCACGGCGCTCGACGACCAGGCACCGGCGACCGGCGTTGGCCAGTAGCTTCGCCGCGGTCAGGCCCACCGGTCCGGCACCCACGATCAGCACCGGGGTCTCGACGGTGGCGTCGTCGACCACGCCCGTCATCAGAGCAGCCCGCCGTAGCTGCCGCCGTCGAGCTGCAGGTTCTGCCCGCTGACGAAGCCGGCCTGCGCGCTGCAGAGGTACGCGCAGGCGTCACCCACCTCGTCGGGACGGCCGAGGCGGCCGGCGGCGATGGTCGACGCCATGTGCTCGTAGGCCTGCTCGACCGTGATGCCGGCGAGCGAGGCGTGGAGCTCGGCCATCTGGCGCTGGCGGCCCGTGTCGATGCGCTCGGGCAACAGGTTGTTGATGGTCACGTTGGCGCCCGCCACGTCCTTGGAGAGGGCCTTGGCGACCGAGGTCAGTCCGGTGCGAGCGCCCGTCGAGAGGCCCATCGGGGACAGCGGCGTCTTGACCATGGCCGAGGTGATGTTGACGACCCGGCCGAACCCGCGCTCGACCATGCCGTCGAGGACCGCCCGGATCATGGCCAGCGGGGCGAGCATGTTCGCGTCGAGGGCGGCGATCCAGTCGTCACGGTCCCAGTCGGCGAACCGACCCGGAGTCGGGCCGCCGTTGTTGTTCACGAGGATGTCGGGCTCGGGGCACGCCGCGAGGAGCGCCTCCTGGGTGGCCGGCGCGGCGATGTCGCCGGCGATCGACCCGACCTCGACGTCGTGACGGTCGGTCAGCCGGGCCACCGCGTCCGCGAGTCCGTCGGGGTCGCGTCCGTTCACGGTGACGTGGACGCCTTCGCGGGCCAGCGCCTCGGCGCAGGCGAAGCCGAGGCCGCGACTGGATGCGCACACGATGGCCCGGCGACCGGCGATGCCGAGGTCCACGGCGTCAGCGCTCGCCGGCGACCGTGCCGGCGAGCCGCTCGGCCAGTGCCGCCCGCCACTCGTCGGCGGGCTGGAACTCGGGGAGCGACTCGATCTCGGCCCGCGTGGTCGCCTCGATCTCGGCGTCGCCGGCCGAGAGGTCGAGCGCGCCGGCGTAGGGCTGGGCCACGTGGAACGGCGAGTCGACGAAGCACTCGAGGCCGTTGCCCTCGGGGTCGGTGAAGTAGAGGGACCAGGCGTTGCCGTGCGACACCGGGACCACCAGGTCCACCCCCGCCGCCGCGAGCCGCTCGCCGACCGCGCGGAGCTGGTCGAGCGTCCCGGTGCGGAAGGCCAGGTGGTCGGCCAGCATGAACGCCCGCGGGGGTGGGTCGGGCGTCTGCACGAGCACGATCTGGTGGTGCGCCCCGGGGTCCTGCGACAGGAAGGCCATCTCCCCCATGCCGGGAGCGGGCTCACCGCGGTTGGTCACGGTGAAGCCGAGGACGTCGGTGTAGAAGCCGACCATGGCGTCGAGGTCGCGCACCGCGAGGGTGACGTGGCCGAGGCGGAGCGTCGGGTCTGGAGGGCTCATAGCTGACAGCCTGTCCAATATTGGACAGGCTGTCAATAGTGGGCCAGACTGACCGCATGGCGACGGCCACCGACGTCCCGCTGACGCGAGGGCACAAGAAGAAGGCGCGGACACGCCAGGCGCTGCTCGAGGCGGCACTCGAGGTGCTCGCCGAGGACGGCGAGGGCTTCAGCGTCGTGGACATCGCCGCCCGTGCCGGCGTGTCCCACGGCACCTTCTACAACTACTTCGCGGACCGCGACGAGCTGGTCGCCGCGCTCGTCCCCGTGCTGGTCCAGTCGTTCGCCGCCGAGGCCGCGGCCGAGATCGACGAGCCCGACCCGGCGGCGCGCTTCGCCCTGATCACCGCCCGTGCCCTCGCCGTCGCCGCCGACGCACCCGAGCTCGTGCGGGTGGCGCTGCGGCTCGAGGCGGTGCAGCGGGGCTTGCTGGCCGAGGGCCCGCTGGCCTACCTGCGAGAGGACCTCGCGGCGGGTCACGCCGCCGGTCGCTTCGACGGCCCACCGGACGACGGCACCCTCGACGTCGTGCTCGGCGCCCTCCTGCTCGCCGCCCGGCGGATCGTCGACGGCGAGGCCGGCCTCGACCGACGCCGGACGGTGATCCGCCGCCTGCTCGTCGCCCTCGGGGTGTCGCGAGCGGAGGCCGAGGCGCTCGCCGAACGTGCGGTGGTCCGCTCGACGGTGTAGTTGTCTGGTCACGGCCTGCCGACGAGCGGTGCCGCCGGACGAGGAGACCACCCGAATGACCGTTCCCGTGAACGTCGACAACTTCGTCGTTGCCGAGACCGCCCGCATGTTCGACCAGTTCGTGGCCGCGAGCGGCGGGATGAACCGGTGGACCCACTTCCGGGCGCCGACGCCGGTCGAGACCCAGCCCGTCATCCGGATGAACCGCGACACGCTGTACAGCATCGCCGTGGTGGACCTCGCCGACGGGGCCACGGTGCGCCTGCCCGAGGTCGGTGACCGCTACCTGTCCGCCATGGTGGTGAACGAGCACCACCACATCAACGGCGTGCTCCACGGCGCCGGCGACCACGAGCTCCGGATGGCCGACCACGGCAGCCGGTTCGTCGCCGTGGCCACGCGGGTCTTCCTCGACCCGGAGGATCCAGCCGACGTGGCCGCGGTCAACGCCATCCAGGATCAGCTCGCCATCGAGGCGGGCTCGTCCGGGCCGTACGAGCACCCGGACTACGACGGCGACAGCCTCGACACGACCCGCACCGCCGTGCTCGCCCTCGCGAAGGGCGTGCACGACGCGGCTCGGATGTTCGGGCCCGCCGACGTCGTCGATCCGATTCGCCACCTCCTCGGCACCGCCGCCGGCTGGGGTGGTCTGCCCGAGACCGAGGCCTTCTACGCCATCGACAGCGAGGCCCGTCCGGTCGGGGCCTACACCCTGACCTTCGAGGACGTCCCCGTGGACGCCTTCTGGTCGGTCAGCCTCTACAACCGCGAGGGCTACTTCGAGCCCAACCCGTACGACTCGTTCAGCGCCAACTCGGTGACCTCGACCCCCGAGGCCGACGGCTCGGTCGTGCTGCACCTGGCCCCCGAGCCCGGCGACGCGCCCAACCACCTCTACGTCATGGACGGGTGGAACTACACGGTGCGCCTCTACCGACCCCGCCCCGCGATCCTCGACGGCACCTGGACCCCGCCCACTCCCCGGCCCGTGGGCTGAAGGACCGCCGCCGTTCAGGCCCGGCCGCGCACCCGGACGATGGTGATGGTGCCGGCGACGCCGAGGAGCACGACGGCGAGGCGCACGAGCGGGCGGTCGACGGCGAGGGCGCTCACGACGATGGCGGTCCACATCATCGCGATGGCGATCACCTTGGCCCGGCGGGGCATGCCGAGGCCGGCCCGGTAGTCCCGAACGAGCGGGCCGACGCCGCGCAGGTGGAGCACCCACGCCTCGAGCCGGGGCGACGACTTCGAGAACGCCGCGGCGGCGCCGATGAAGAACACCGTCGAGGGCAGGCCGGGCAGGACGATCCCGAGGCCGCCGAGCCCGACGCACAGCAGCCCGACGGGGATCCACACCAGCCGTCGCCGGCGCAGGGCGCCCGGACGAGCGGCGACCGTCTTGTCGGCGAGCGCGCCCGCCGCTGCGGGCGGCGCCACCTCGTCGGTCGTGGGGTCGAGCACCATGGATCGCGAACCTCGCCCCGAGCCTAACCCCGGGGCTCGCCACCCGAACCGGCGTGCCGTCGAGGGATATCCTGCGCCGACGTCGAGCGGAGGGGCGCGGTGGGGTTCTTCAAGCGGACCGTCGAGCAGGTGCGAGGCGAGCGGCCGCCGTTCGGCACGGCGGCGTTCGACCCGGCGGACGTCGACGACGCCCGGCGGGGCCGTCCCGACCGCTCACTCGAGGGCTTCGCCGCGGCGACCGGGCTCGCCTTCAAGGGCACCGAGCAGGCCGGGCAGTTCGTGTCCACGTTGCCGACGTGGCCCGACTACGTCTTCAACGTCTGCCGTGGCACCCTCCCGGGGGGCCGTTACGGCATGGTCGACCACGAGCTCTACGAGGTGCGGGCCCACAACGGCTCGGTGGCCGCAGCCGGGCGGTTCCACGACCTCCACGTCCCGCCCCGTGTCGGGACCTTGGAGGTGGGCGGCATCGAGCAGGGCTCGAAGAACGAGCCGTTCTGGGGCAACGCCGCGTGGTTGCCGACCACGAGCGTCCACGTGCGCGCACCCGAGACCAACCGGGTCCCCGTGCTGCGCTTCGTGCGCTCGAGCTCGCACGGCCTCGAGGGGGACAACGGCCTCGACGGGTACGGCGCCCCGGGGTACCGCACCCTCGGCCCCGACCTCCCACCCGAGACCCTTGCGCCGCTGGCCACGGCCGCCGCGCCGTGGTTGGCCGGCCGCGTCGACGCGCACACCGAGGTGCGGGTGCGCTTCGGGATCGTGGCGGTGACCGTGAACGGCTACCGGGTCGACGAAGCCGACCTCCGCCACCTCGTGCTGACCGGTGAGAGCATCGCCGATGCCCTGGCCGCGCTGACCCCGCCGGCGCTCCCGACCTCGATCGACGCGCCTGGTCCGCCGGTGGGCGCCGGTTCGGGGGCCGGGCCCGGCTTCCCCGAGCCGCACCCCACCCTGGTGCCCCTGTACGCGGCACAGGCGTCGCACTGGGGCCTGCACCAGGAGGACCCCGGCCACGTGCTCGCGCTGTTGCCGCGCTGCCCGATCCCCGGCCGGCCCTCGGGCGTGCTCTTCGGCGTGCCCCCGGGGTGCACGGCACCTGCCCGGGTGGTGTGGTTCGAGCAGGGTGGCCGCACCGCGAGCAGCGCCCGCGGCGGCCTCATCGCGCCGGCGCCGCGGGGCGCGAGCACCCCCCTCGGCGGGGTGCTCCACGCGGAGACGGGCGTCTACACCGAGGTGGTCGACGGCGTCGCCCACGCCTGGCGCAAGCAGCGCTCGTTCGGCGAGCTCGAGGCGGGCCTCCTGCTGGAGAGCGCCGTAGCGACGCTGCACAGCACGGGTCTCGCCGCCATCTGAGTCGGGCCGACCGATCGCGGCGGCCCCGCCCTACGCTCGGGGTTGATGCCGCACGACCCGCGACGCGCCGACGAGGGACCGACGCACCCCACCGGACGGGCCGTCCTGCTGATGGTCGCCGTGGTGGTGCTGATCGTCGTGCTGGCGGCCGCGCCCCTGCTCCGCTGAGCCGACCCGTCGGTCAGGGGGCTCGGCGGGCCGCCGGCGTCACCGTGACGCAGGTTCCCGCGCCCCCAGGGTGGCTCGAGCGCGAGCCTCGCGAGCGGTTCCGGTCTTGCAGACCCGGCGCGGCGCCGCCCGCGGTCGTGGCGCCCTCTAGGCCACCACCGCGCCGCCGTCGAGGGCGATGACCTCGCCCACCACGTAGGCGCCGGCGCGCGACGAGAGGAAGATCGCGAGGCCGGCGACGTCCTCGGGGGTGCCGACACGGCCGCGGGGGACCGTCCGTCCGACCGCCTCCCAGTCGGTGCCCTCCACGTCACCGCCGGTGCCGACGCCGGTGCTGAGCATCCAGGTCGGGAAGGGGCCGGGGGCGATGGCGTTGGCGATGATGTTGCGCTTGGTGAGGCGGTTGCCCATCTGGCGGGTGAGCGCGTGCAGCGCGGCCTTGGAGGCGCCGTAGGACCAGGTGTCGAAGGTCGGGGTGCGGATGCCGTCGATCGACCCGATGTTGATGATGCGGGCCGGGTCCTCGGCGGTGCCGGCAGCCTCGAGCTTCGGCAGGAGGCGCTGGGTGAGGAAGAAGACGCCCTTGACGTTGGTGTCCATCACCTTGTCCCAGCCCACCTCGGGGAACTCCTCGATCGAGGCCCCCCAGGAGGCGCCGGCGTTGTTGACCAGCACGTGGAGGCGGTCGACGTCGGCCAGCGCCTCGACGAGGGCGTCGATGCCCTCGAGCTTCGACAGGTCGGCGGGGATCGACACGCAGGTGCCGCCGTAGGCCTCGGCGAGGCGGGCCGCGGTGGCGTCGCAGGCCTCGGCCTTGCGGGAGCTGATGTAGACGGTCGCCCCGTTGGCGAGGAACCCGGCCGCGATCATCTCGCCGATCCCCCGGGAGCCTCCGGTGACGAGCACGGTCTTGCCGGCGACGGAGAAGAGGTTGGCGGCGGACAGCGACGGATCGGGCATGGGGGGTCCTCCGGGACGTGGTCGGGCGCCCCGGACCGTACCCGGCGCCGGCGCCGGCCGGGGCGCCGGCGTGGGGCGGGTGGCTCACGTCACCCGTTCCGGTTCGTGGCGCTCACGGGCCGCTCGTCGTGCGTTCGGGCCACCCAGGCCTGGGTCCCCGCCTTCGTGCCTCGGGCTCAGGCGCCGCCGAGCAGCAGCGCGGAGGTGGGGACGCCGGTGCCGCCCGTGACGAGCACGTGCTCGACGTCGTCGACCTGGTTGTACGAGGTGCCCCGCACCTGGCGCACGCCCTCGGCGATGCCGTTCATGCCGTGGAGGTAGCCCTCGCCGAGTTGGCCGCCGTGGGTGTTGACGGGCAGGCGGCCGCCGAGCTCGATGTTGCCGTCGGCGATGAAGTCCTTGGCCTCGCCGTGGCCGCAGAAGCCGAACTCCTCGAGCTGGGGCAGCACGAACGGGGTGAAGTGGTCGTAGACGACCGCGGTCTGCACGTCGTCGGGACCGAGGCCCGACGTCTCCCAGATCTGGCGGGCGCAGAGGCCCATCTCGGGCAGGCCGGTGATGTCGTCGCGGAAGAACGAGCGCATCATCTGCTGGTCGTCGGACATGCCCTGGGCCGCGCCCTCGATCACGACCGGGGGCTGGCGCAGGTCGCGGGCCCGCTCGAGCGAGGTGACGAGGATGGCCTGGCCGCCGTCGGTCTCCTGGCAGCAGTCGAGCAGGTGCAGGGGCTCGACGATCCAGCGGCTGTTCTGGTGGTCCTCGAGGGTGATGGGCTGCTCGTAGAACCACGCCGCCGGGTTGGTGGCGGCGTGGCGGCGGTCGGCCACGGCGACCCGGCCGAAGTCCTCCGAGGTGACGCCGTGCTCGTGCATGATCCGCGTGGCGAACATGGCGATCCACGACGCCGGCGTGAGGAGGCCGAACGGCGAGGTCCAGGCGTAGGACGCCTCCTCGGCGGTGTGGCCGGGGGCGCGGTCCTGCACGCCGGTGCCGAAGCGGTGGCCGCTGCGCTCGTTGAAGGCCCGGTAGCAGAGCACGTAGTCGGCCACGCCCTCGTTGACGGCCATGGCTGCCAGCTGGACGGTGCCGCACGGGGCGCCGCCGCCGAAGTGGACCCGGCTGAAGTGGGTGAGCTCCTTGATCCCGAGGCTGCGCAAGATGTCGGTCTCGGGGTTGGTCTCCATGGTGAAGGTGGACAGGCCGCTCACCTGGCCCGGCTCCACGCCGGCGTCCTCGAGGGCGGCGACGCACGCCTCGAGCGCGAGGCGCAGCTCGCTGCGGCCGGAGCGCTTGGAGAACTCGGTGGCGCCGATCCCGGCGATGGCGGTCTTGCCGGCGTAGGCGTGGGTGGTCATCGGGCCACCTCCCCGGTCGGCGCCGACGCGGTCGGCAGGGTCAGCTCCACGGTGCCGGTGGCGTGGGCGCCGAGGCTGTTCGTGCCCTGGAGGGCGACGACGACCTCGCCCGTGGTGGGGTCGGCCGACTGCACCGCGCCCGAGAAGGTCAGGGTGTCGCCCGGGTGGTTGGGGGCGCCGAGGCGGACCCGCAGCGCCCGCACCCGCGCCTCCGGGCCGGCCCAGTCGGTGACGTAACGCTCGGTCAGGCCGAGCGTGGTGTTGATGTTCATGAAGACGTCCTTCGAGCCGGCCCGCACGGCCACGTCGCGGTCGTGGTGGACCTCGGTGAAGTCCCGGGTGGCGAGGGCGCCGGCCACGATCAGGGTGGTGGTCACCGGGACGGCGAACAGGGGAAGGTGGTCGCCCTCGGTCACGTCGGCGGCGGCGAGGGTGGTCTCGCGGCGGGCCGGGGTGGCGGGGCGGAACTGGGGCAGGGTGATCGAGCCGCGGGCGTCGGTCTCGCCCTCGACCTGGGCGGCGTGGCTGTCGAGCCAGCACACCTCGAGGGGCATGCCCACCTCGAGCTGGTCCCGGGTCACGCCGACCACGTTGGACACCAGGCGGGCGCCCTCCTCGAGCTCGACGAGCCCGACGAGCACCGGGTACCGGAAGCCCCGCACCTGGGGGTACCGGGGCACGGCGTACGAGTAGAGGTGGCCGCGGCCGGACGCCACGATCCAGCCCTGGTCGAAGCTGCCGCAGTCGGGGCAGCGCGGCGTCGGCGGGTTGTGCAGGGCCTGGCAGCCTCGGCACTGCTGGATGCGCAGCTCGTGGCGGCGGGCGCCCTCCCAGAAGAACTCGTTGTCGAGGTTGATGGCGGGGCGGGGTCGCAGCGCCGGGTCGGGGTCGGGCGGCGGCGGCGCGCCCTCGGCCGGGGCCGGCGCGGCCTTGCCGGTGCCCGGCTTGAACTTGAGCACCCGGAAGAGCAGGTCGCCGACGTGCTCGCCGTCGGCGGTCGAGTAGCGGTGGCGGGTGGTGACGAAGTGGCCGACGCCGAGGCCGGTGGCCTTCTCCTCGGACACCGCGTCGAGCACCTCGACGTTGGACAGGACCTCGCCGGGGCGGACGTAGCGCCGCAGCTCCAGCTCGGAGTTGACCGCCACGACCGACGTGAAGCCCGCGGCCTCGAGCAGGGCGAGGGCCCGGCCCCGGGGGCTGTGGGCGCTGCGGACGTGCTTCAGGCCACCCCGGTCCCAGATGTCGAGGGTCGCCGGCGGCGCCACGATGCCGCCGTGGACCGAGGCCGCGGCGGCGGCCGGGTCGACGTAGACCGGGTTGTCGTCGCCCATGGCGTCGCACCAGTGGGCGATCGATGCCTCGTCCACCGGGTGGCGGGGCGTCGTGGGCGGGCCCACGGTGCCGACCAGCGCCTGGAGGGCGGCCAGCAGGTCGTCGGGCTCGGTCGTCGCAGTCACGGGGCTCCTCGTGAGGGCGGGGCGGGCGGGTCCCCGATCATTCCACGCCGTCGCGGTGGTGGATGCGGTCCGGGGCGCGGTCGGTCCGGATCGCTAGCGTGGCCGCGATGGCCCGCGACGCCGGGGGCGAATCGAGGGCGGGGGTTCCCCTCACGAACCTCGACCGACCGCTGTTCGACGGTGCCGGCGCCACCAAGCGCGACCTCGTCGACTACCTCGACGGCGTGCGGGGCCGCCTGCTGCCCGAGCTGGCCGAGCGGCCGCTCTCGGTGGTCCGGGTGCACCGGGGCCAGGACGCGTTCATGCAGAAGAACGTCCCCAAGGGCACGCCCGACTGGGTTCGCACCGTGGCCCTCTGGGCGGAGACCTCCAAGCGTGAGGTCCACTACGCGATCTGCGACGACCGGCGCACCCTCGTGTGGCTCGCCAACCAGCGGGCGGTCGAGCTGCACCCGTCGCTGGCCCGCCTGCCGGACCTCGACCGGCCGACCCACCTCGTGATCGACCTCGACCCGCCGGAAGGCGACGGGTTCCGGGCCGCGGTGGCCGTGGTGCACCTCGTCCGCCAGGTGCTCGCCGACGCCGGTCTCGCCGGCGCGGTGAAGACGAGCGGCGCCAAGGGCCTGCACGTGTTCGTCCCCGTCGAGCCATCGGTCGACGCGAGGGCGGCCGCCCAGGCCACCCGCGCCCTCGCCGCCCGGGTCGAGCGCCTCGACCCGTCGATCGCCACCACCGCCTTCGTGAAGGACGAGCGCGAGGGCAAGGTCTTCGTGGACTCGACCCGCGGCGCCGGCTCGACGGTCGTGGCGGCCTACAGCCCCCGGCTTCGGCCCGGTGTGCCGGTGTCGTTCCCAGTGACGTGGGACGACGTCGACGACGTGGCACCGGGCGACGTCACCATCCACAACGCGCTCGACCTGCTGGGCGACCGGGACCCTTGGGCCGAGGCCATGCCTGCGCCCCAGTCCCTGCCCGACGACCTGGTGGCCGAGGGCGGCGAGATCCAGGTGCCGAGGGTGGCGGCGATGCACGAGGGCCGGCGCCGCGCCCGCGCGGCGAAGGCCGCGAAGGCGAACCCGACGGAGTCCTGACGGGCCGGACGCGCTGGGCCGGTCCCGGTCGGGCGGTCGCGTCGCGCCAAGGCGGGGGCGCCGAGCGGTGCGACGACGGCCCACCGCCCGCGTGCCTCCCCGCTCCGGGCTGAACCGAGCGCATCGCGCCGGACCCCGTGCGGTTCAGTGCGCCGGGTTGAGCCGAGCGCAGCCCATCCGGTTCGAGGCGCCAGGCTGAACCGAGCGCATCGCGCCGGACCCGGTGCGGTTCAGTGCGCCGGGTTGAGCCGAGCGCAGCCCGTCAGCCGTCGGGGCGGGCGCGGTCGAGGGCGTCGAGCACGAGCGCGAGGCCGTGCTCGAACTCGTCGCCGAAGTCGTAGCCCGGGGCCATGACGTGCTCGGTGGCCATCTCCACGAGGTGGGGGAACTCGTCGGGCGACAGGTGGCCGACGATCTCCTCGGCGACCACACCCACGTCGTCGCCCGGGTCGAAGGGCAGGTTCCGCTCCTGCAGCGCGAAGCCGTAGAGGAACGCGTCGACCAGCGCGAAGGCGTGGGCGGCGCCGGCGACCGAGAACCCGCCGTGGCGCAGCGCGCCGATCACGGCGTCGTGGTGGCCCAGGGTGGCGGGGCCGGGCGTCGTCCGGGAGTCCAGGAGCCCGATGGCCCAGGGATGGCGCTGCAGCGCGGCCCGGGCCGAGCGGCACCGGTGGCGGAGGGCGTCACGCCAGTCGTCGGCGTCGGCGGGCACCTCGAACTCGGCCATCACCGCGTCGACCATGCCGTCGAGCAGGTCGTCCTTGTTGGCCACGTGGTGGTACAGCGACATGGCCTCGACGCCGAGCCTGGCGGCCACCTTGCGCATGCTCACCGCGGCCATGCCGTCCTCGTCGGCGAGCGCCACGGCGGCCGCGACGATCTCGTCGCGCGAGAGCGGGGGTCGGGAGCGGGGAGCCATGGACGAGGTCACCTCCGGGGGGCGGCGGGGGCCGGGTTGACCACCTTACGCTGTACGGATACCTTACACCGTATGGACACCGCGACCGACACCACCCCGCCCGACCACTCGACCATCCCCCGGATGCGGGCCCTGCGCCAGACCGAGTACGGCGGACCCGAGGTGCTGGCCGTCGCCGAGGTCCCCCGTCCCCGGGTGGACGCCGGCCGGGTGCTCGTGCGGGTGCGCGCCGCCGCCCTCGACCGGGGCACGATGCACCTGGTCAGCGGCACGCCGTACCTGGTCCGTCTCGTCGAGGGCGTCCGCCGGCCCAGGCACCAGATCGCCGGCCTCGACGTGGCCGGCGTGGTCGAGGTGGTCGGGGAGGGCGTGACCGGCCTGGCGCCCGGCGACGAGGTGTTCGGCACCGCTCGCGGCGCCCTCGCCGAGCTCGTCGTGGCCGACCCGGCCAAGCTCGCCCCCAAGCCGGCGGCGCTGACCTTCGCCGAGGCGGCGGCCGTGCCCGTCTCCGGTCAGACCGCGCTCGCCGCCCTCCGCGACGAGGCCGACGTGCAGCCGGGCCAGCGGGTCCTGGTGCTCGGCGCCTCGGGCGGGGTCGGCTCCTTCGCGGTGCAGCTGGCCAAGCTGCTGGGCGCCCACGTCACCGGGGTGTGCAGCGCCGGCAAGGCCGACCTGGTGCGCGATCTGGGCGCCGACGTGGTGCTCGACTACGCCACCACCGACCCCACCGACGGCGCCGAGCGCTACGACGTGGTGGTCGACATCGGCGGCAGCCGCCGGCTGCGCGAGCTGCGGCGCGCGCTCACCCCGACGGGCACGCTCGTGATGGTCGGCGCCGAGGGCGGCGGCCGCTGGTTCGGCGGCCTCGACCGGCAGCTGAGGGCGGTGCTGTGGTCGCCGTTCCTGCGCCAGCGGCTGCGGATGCTCGTGGCGCCCGAGCGCCGCGAGGGCCTCGAGGCGCTCGCCGGCCACCTGGAGTCGGGTGCCGTCGCGCCGGCAGTCGACTCGGTGGTCGACCTGGCGGCGGCGCCGGCCGCGCTGGCCCGGCTGGACGCGGGTGAGGTGCGCGGCAAGGTCGTGGTCGCCGTCGGCGCCGAGGAGGGCTGAGGCGTGCGGCGCGGCAGGCGCGAGTGGCGCGACGGCGAGCGCCGCCGCGCCGAGTCCGCCTGACGCTTCTTTGTTCACTCAGTAGCGATTGACTCAATCAGTATCGAGTCGCTAGGCTCCCCGGCGTGACCGAGGAGCAGCGCGAGCGGGCCCGCCGTCACGCGGCGCTGGGCGACCCGGTCCGGTTGGCGATCGTGGACGAGCTCGCCGTGTCCGACCGGGCGCCGGTGGAGCTGCGCCGGCGGCTCGGGCTCGAGTCGAACCTCCTCGCCCACCACCTCGACGTGCTGGAGGCGGCGGGCCTGGTGGTGCGGGCCCGGTCGAGCGGCGACGGGCGCCGCCGCTACGTGTCGCTGCGCGCCGACGCCCGCGACGGCTTCGGGCCGCGTCCCGTCCCCGCCACGGGGCCGGCGCTGTTCATCTGCTCGGCCAACTCGGCGCGCTCGCCGCTCGCCGCCGCCCTCTGGTCGGCGCGCACCGGTGGGCCCGCGGCGTCCGCTGGCACCCACCCGGCCCCCACGGTGCACCCGGGGGCGGTCGCCGCCGCCGGTCGGGCGGGGGTCGACCTCCGGGGGGTGGCCCCCCGGGCGCTCGACGAGGTCGGGCCCTGGCCCGCGGTCGTCGTGACCGTCTGCGACCGGGCCCACGAGGAGCTCGCCGGCCACGACGGCCTCGCCCGGTCATGGCACTGGTCGGTGCCCGACCCCGTCGCGGACGGGTCCGACGGCGCGTTCGACCGTGCCGTCGCCGAGCTGTGCCGCCGCATCGACCTGCTGGTGGCGGCGTGAGCGACCCGGAGCCGGCCGCGCCCGAGCGGATCGGCCCGGACGACGCGACCCTCACCGTCGAGGTCGAGACCGGGACGGGGGCGCTGCGCCTGGACCTGTCCCGTCGCCTGGCCGCCGAAGCCCTCGGCAGCGGGCTGCTCGTGCTCGCCGTGGTCGGGTCCGGCATCGCCGCCAGCCGGCTGTCCGCCGGCGACGTGGGCCTCCAGCTCCTCGAGAACGCCGCGGCCACCGCCGGTGCGCTGGTCGGGTTGATCCTGATGTTCGGCGCGGTGTCCGGCGCCCACTTCAACCCGGTGGTCACGCTGCTCGACCGCTGCCTCGGGACCACGTCCACCCGGGACACCGCCGGCTACGTCGCCGCCCAGGTCGTCGGCGGGTGCCTCGGGGCGGTGCTCGCCAACGTGCTGTTCGAGCTGCCGGCGGTCGAGCTGTCGACCACCGATCGCTCCTCGGCCGCGCTGTGGCTGTCCGAGGTCGTGGCCACGGTCACCCTCCTGCTGCTCATCCAGGGCTGCGTGCGCTCGGGCCGCGCGCACGTCGTCCCCTTCGCGGTGGCGGCGTGGATCGGCGGCGCCTACTGGTTCACCTCCTCGACCAGCTTCGCCAACCCGGCCGTGACCATCGCCCGCACCCTCTCCGACACCTTCGCCGGCATCGCCCCGTCGTCCGCCCCGGCCTTCGTCGTCGCCCAGCTCGTCGGGTGCGCGCTGGCCGTCCTCCTCGTCCGCTTCTTCTACCCCCACCCCGAGGTGACCCCGTGACCGACCTCCGCGACCTCCCCCTCGACCAGCGCCAGCTCGTGGCCAAGGTGGTCACCCACCTCGGCCCGGAGTTCGAGGGCACGTTCGGGCGCGAGACCATCGAGCGCTTCGTCGTGGACTCCCTGGAGCAGCTCGCCCCCCGGGCCAAGGTGGCGACGTACCTCCCCGTGCTCGCGGAGAAGTTCGCCAAGGAGCGCCTCCGGGCGCTGGCCCGCGTCGAGGGGTTGGCCGGGGCGACGGTCCCGGGCGTGCTGTTCCTGTGCGTGCACAACGCCGGCCGTTCGCAGATGGCCGCGGGCTGGCTCCGCCACCTCGGCGGTGACGGGGTGGTGGTCTGGTCGGGCGGCTCGGAGCCGACGACCGAGATCAACCCGGCGGCCGTGGCGGCCATGGCCGAGGTCGGCATCGACATCGCCCAGGAGTTCCCCAAGCCGTGGACCGAGGAGATCGTGCGGGCCGCCGACGTGGTCGTCACCATGGGCTGCGGCGACGCCTGCCCGCTGTACCCCGGCAAGCGCTACGAGGACTGGGAGCTGGCCGATCCGGCCGGCGAGGGCATCGAGTTCGTGCGGGTCGTGCGCGACGACATCAAGGACCGTGTCGAGCGCCTCATGACCTCGCTCGGCGTCGAGCCCGTCAGCGGCTGAGGGCGGCCGTCGGCGCGAGGGCGTCGCGCAGGGCGCCGAGGCGCTCCGGCACGATCCGGTACCACGCCCACTTCCCCCGCTTCTCGCGGGTCAGCAGGCCGGCGTCGACGAGCAGCGAGAGGTGGTGGGACACGGTCGGCTGCGAGCGGCCCACCGGCTCGACCAGGTCGCAGGCGCAGGCCTCGCCGTCGGACGCCGCGGCCACGAGCGAGAGGAGCCGGAGCCGGGCCGGGTCGGCCAGCACCTTCAGCAGGCCCGCGAGCTCCTCGGCCTGCTGCTCGTCGAGGACGCCGGCGGTGAGCGGGGCGCAGCACAGCTCGACGGGGTCCATGGTCCGCTCCTCGGCAGGGGGGTGACGACGGTCAGGAAAAACGTATTGACAATCATCGATGTGTCGATAGGATCGTCACATCGACCGATATCGATGAGTCTACCCGGAGGAACCATGTCCCGTCTGCAGCTCGCCCTCAACGTCACCGACCTCGACGCCGCCATCGGCTTCTACTCGAAGCTGTTCGCCACCGAGCCCGCCAAGGTGAAGCCCGGCTACGCCAACTGGGAGATCGCCGACCCGCCGCTCAAGCTGGTCGTGTTCGAGGCCCCCGAGGGTGGGACCCTCAACCACCTGGGTGTAGAGACCGAGACCGCGGCCGAGGTCGCCGCTGCCGAGGCCCGCCTGGCCGACACGGGCCTCGAGACCACCGGGGTCGACGACACCACCTGCTGCTACGCCACCAAGGTCGAGACCTGGGTCACCGACCCCGACGGCGCCCGCTGGGAGTGGTACGTCAAGACCGGCGATGCCGAGCAGCTCGCCCCCGGGTCACTCGAGGACCTCACCGATGGCGACGGCGGCGTGTGCTGCGCCCCGGTGGTCGAGAAGCTCGCCGTCGGCGCGACGCCCGTCACCGCCGAGTCGGGCTGCTGCTGAGCGTGGCCACCGACGACCCGCACCGCCGGCGACAGGCGTCGCCGGCGGTGTGGACCGCCGCCGACGTCGGTGATGAGGCCGCCTGGACCGTGGCGCTCGACGACGCCCAGCGCGCCGGGCTCGCCGATGCCGCGCGGGCCGCCGCCGCGGCCGGGCGCACCCCCGCCGACCTGACCGCCGAGGCCTTCCCGCTGCCCGGCCTGGCGCCGGCCATCGACGACTGGGTGCACGAGCTGGCCGAGGGCCGCGGCTTCCTGCGCCTGCGGGGATTCCCCATCGAGGGGCTCACCGAGGCCGAGGTCGAGCTCGCCTACCTGGGGCTCGGCACCCACCTGGGCACGCCCGTCGGCCAGAACAAGCACGGGGACGTGCTGACCCACGTCCGTGACGAGCGCCTGCCCGACACCACCGGGGTGCGGCTCTACCGCACCAACCAGCGCCAGGACTTTCACACCGACGGCGCCGACCTGATCGGCCTGCTCTGCCTCCGCCAGTCCCGCACCGGTGGGGAGAGCCGCATCGTCAGCACCGGTGCGGTGTTCAACGAGATCCTCGACCGGCGCCCCGACCTGCTCGAGGTGTTGCAACAGCCCTTCCCCTGGGACCGCCAGGGCGAGCACGGCCCCGGCGAGTCGCCGTGGTTCGCCCTCGCCCCGTTCGCCCAAGTCGGGGGTGAGGCACGGGTCTTCTACATCGGGTGGTACATCCGCGACTCGCAGCAGCACCCCGACGCGCCCCGGCTCACCGGAGCGCAGCAGGAGGCCATGGCCCTCATCGAGGAGATCGCCAACGACCCGGCCTTCCACGTGGCCATGGACTTCCGGCCCGGCGACGTCCAGCTGTTGAACAACGCCCGCATCCTGCACTCGCGCGAGGCCTACGAGGACGCCGACGACCCCGCCGAGCGCCGGCACCTCCTGCGCCTCTGGCTGGCCGCCCACCGCTTCACCGCGGTCGACGACCTCCTGCGGGCGGGCATCCCGGCGAGCTGACCCACCGCCGGCTCAGCCGGCCCAGGGCGGGCCCGGGACGTCGATGCGGTCGAGCGGGGAGGCCACGGTGCCGAACCGCTCGTCGCCGGCGGTCCAGTCCCGGTGGGCGGCCACGACCTCGTCGCGGGTGCGGGCCACGTAGTTCCACCACATCACGAGGTCGTCGGGGAAGGGCGTGCCGCCGAGGAGGAGCACCCGGGCCCCGTCCCGGGCGTCGAGCGCCACCTCGTCGCGGCCGGCGCCGAGCACGCCGGCGTGCCCCGGTGCGAGCGCCCGTCCGTCGACCGCGATCGGGCCGTCGAGCGCGATCAGCGCGTGCTCGGCGGTCGCCGCGAGCGGGACGACGGTGCGACCGGGGCGCAGGTCGAGGTCGGCGCCGAGGTGGTCGGTGTCGGCGCGGGCGGGTGAGGTGGCGCCGGCGACGGTGCCGACCAGCACGGTGGCGGTGGCGCCCGCACCCAGCTCGACCTGCGGGAGCTCGGCGTGGTGCTCGAAGGCCGGGGGCCCGTCCCGGGTGGCCTCGGGCAGCGCGACCCACAGCTGGATGCCGTGCACCGTGCCGGTGTGCACGCCCGTGGTCTCCTCCGAGTGCGAGACCCCGCGGCCGGCGGTCATCAGGTTGAGCTGGCCGGGCCGGATCAGCTGCTCCGAGCCGAGGCTGTCGCGGTGCAGCACCGCACCGTCGAGCAGCCAGGTGACGGTCTGCAGCCCGATGTGTGGGTGGGGCCCGATGTCGAGCCCCGCGCCCGGGGCCACCGATCCGGGGCCCATGTGGTCGGCGAAGCACCAGGCACCCACGGTCCGCCGGGCACGCCGGGGGAGCACACGGCGCACGGCGAACCCGCCGACCTCCGCGGCCCGCCCCTCGACGACCTCGAGCGGGGCGACCGGTGCATCCTCGTGCTCGGGGACCGGTTCGACGTCACGTTCGGAGAGGGGGCCGCTCATGGGTCGGTTCTATCGGGGTTGCGCCGGTGTCGCGACGGGAAGGGAACACGGGTGGGCGCCCGCACGTTCACCCGAGCAGCAACCCCACCCGACCGGAGGAGCGACCCATGATCGAGGACACGAACGGCGTGGTGGACGACCGGGACGCCCACCGCCTCCGCTACGTGGAGGGCGGTCACGAGGCCGAGCTGGTGTACCGGGCCGGCGGCGGCGAGCTGATCCTCATCCACACCGGCGTCCCCGACGAGCTGGGCGGCCGGGGCATCGGCGGGCAGCTCGTGCAGGCGGCGGTCGACCGCGCCCGCGAGACGGGGGAGACCCTCGTCCCCTGGTGCCCCTACGCCCGGTCCTGGATGGAGAAGCACCCCGACGCCCTCGCCGGCGTCACGGTGGACTGGCGCCCGCCGCCCGTGTCGGACTGAGGCGGACCGGGGGGCGGTCGCTGCGCCGCCGCGCCGCCGCGATCCGAGCGGGACGCCACGGCCCCGCTCGTCGCGGCCCGGTCGGTGTCAGCTGGGGTAGCAGGCGCACCCGCCGCCGCACGGGCCGGCGGGCGGGCCGGCGCTGGGCGACGGGCCCGAGGCGGTGGCGGAGCCCACCGAGGCGAACACGCTCAGCAGGCGGGTGGTGTCGTCGTGGCCGGCCGGGCACGACGCCGGGGCGTCGGACTCGGCCATCGACCGGCGGAGCTCGAACGTGTCCCCGCAGGCGCGGCAGCGGTACTCGTAGGTCGGCATCGACACGATGCTACCGAGGCGCCTCCAGTCGGGTCACCGCGCCGGTGTGGCCGTCGACCCGGACGAGGTCGCCGGTGCGCAACTTCTCCGTCGCCTCGGCGGTCCCGACGACGGCCGGGATGCCGAACTCGCGCGCGACCACCGAGGTGTGCGAGAAGGGCGAGCCGCCGTCGGTCACCACCGCGGCGGCGAGGGCGAACAGGGGTGTCCACGCCGGCGCGGTGAGGGGGGCGACCAGGACCTCGCCAGGGGCGAACTGAGCGAACTCGTCGAGTCCGAGCACCACGCGAACGGGGCCCTCGGCGGCGCCGGCGCTCGTGGGCACGCCCTGCACCACCGGCGTGATGCCGGGTGCGAGCGGGTCGCGGAGGAGGTCGACGACCTTCGCCTCCTGCTTCCAGGGCCCGGCGACGGGCCCGAGCGAGAGCGGCACGGCCAGCTGCCGCTGCGCGTCGCGGCGGGCCCGGCGCTCGACGACCACGTCGGCCCGTGGCCGGTCGTCGCCGGCGAGCGCCGCGAGGATCTCGTCCCGCTCGAGGAAGAAGGCGTCGGCCGCGTGCGCCACCACCCCGGCGGCGGTGAGCCGTTCGCCGATGGCCGCCATGGCGGCCCGAAGCGCCGGCCACGCGATGGTGAGGCCGCTCGCGAGGGCGTCGCGGTCGACGATGGCCCCACGCGCGAGGACGAGCAGCTCGTCGAAGCGAGCCCGCTTCGAGGTCGGGAGGAGGGCGCGGCATCGTTCGGCCTCCGCATCGGCCTCGGCCCGGAGGTGCGCGTGTCGCTCTGCCGCCGTCACCGGATCGCCGGCCGGTCCGGCCTCGTGCTCCCCGAACGTGGGCTCGATCCAGTCGAGCGACACCACGTCGTGGTCCTGGGGCGCCGACGGGTCGACCACACCGGCGAGCAGGACCAGGTGCGAGGCCGACTCGCCGTCGGGAAGGTGGGTGCGGAGGTACCGGGCGAGGGCGTACTCCGCCTTGCTCGCGAAGCCGACGGTGGTGACGATCGTGAGGAGCACGGCACCGGACGCGCGTCCGAGGCGCTCGACGGCGCCGGCGGGGTCGGCGGTCACCGCGTCGTCGGCGGTGCCCACCGCGGCCTCGAGCGCCGGCCGCACGACCGTCTCGTGGTAGCGCCGGCCCGGCAGGGCGAGCACGTCGCGCGCCCGCTCGGGCCTGGTCGCGAAGGTCGCGAGGGCCACGCCCTGGGCGAGCAGCGAGCGAGGGTGGCGAGCCAGCGTGCGCACGAGGCCGTCCACCTCGCCCTCGTTGGTGAAGTACCAGCCGTTGACGGTCACGTGCAGCCGCTCGCCGAGCCGGAAGTGGAACAGCTCCTCGCACGCGGCCCGGTAGCCGTCCTCGAGCAATGGCAGGAGCCACGTCTCGAACGACGGGGACATCGGGGCCGGGAGCCACTCGGCGACGCGGAAGTCACGCCGCCAGTGGCCGGGCGCCGGTGCCTCCCACGGGTCAGGGACGAAGGTCATGACGACGGCTCCTCCCAGGGGTCGACGCCGCGATCGGCGAGGTGCTCGAGGAGCGTGCGCATGGCCCAGGCGTGGGCGCGGCCCGCCTCCGCGAGCGTCAGGTTCCAGCGCTGTGCGCTGATCGCGAGGATCCGGACGCTCACCGTCGAGTTGACGGCGGCGGCGAGGGCCAGCAGCTGGCGCTCGGGGAGGTCGTCGGCGTTGGCGACCAGGTCGGCCAGGCGCTCGACCAGCTCGCGGTCGCGCCGGCGTCGATCCTCGATGCCGAGGGGGTAGTCGTCGGTGCCGACCTCGTGCTCGGCGATGCGCACGTGGCCCATGCGCTCCGACCAGCGGGCGGTGACCTGCTCGATCACGTCCGCGTACCCCTCGAGCGACGTGGGAGAAGGAAGGCCGAGGCCGATCGGCTGGTCGGCGAGGTAGGCGGCATCGAGATCCTGCTTGGTGGGGAAGAAGCGGTACACCGTGCGCTCCGAGACGCCGGCCACCTCCGCGATCCGGGCGTAGGTGAGGCGCTCCGGGTCGATGACGCCGCCGTGGAAGAGCTCGATCTCGGCGCACGCCTCGAGGATGGCCCGGCGGGTCTGCGCTCGTTTGCGCTCGCGGAGCGAGGGGGGAGCGGGCTCCCCCCTCGGGTCCGGACGGTCATCGTCGATCACACGCCGACCGTAGCGACACCGGCCGTCCGGGCCAGGCCGGCGTGGCGGATCATCGAGATCGACACCGCCACGATCCACACGATGAACGGCAGGAGGCCCACCGGCGCGAGGGCCGCCAGGGACTCGTCCGCGAGCCCGGCGGCGGACAGCACGAGGACGACGGCGCCGATCGCCGCGGCGGAGCGCGTCGCGATCGGACCGAGGCCGGCGTTGGCCCCCGCCGCGGCGATCCCGAACAGCATCGTCGCCGCAGCGGCGTTGCCGGCGATGATCACCGCGAACGAGCCGGCGTAGAGGAACTTGACGGTCTCGGGGTCGACGCCGAGGTCCTGCTGCAGCACCGGCACCAGCAAGGTGTTGGAGACGGCGCTGCAGGCCAGCGAGATGGCGAGGCCCGCACCGGCCACCACCGCGGCGGTCGTCGCCCGGTCGGAGCCGTCCCGCAGGCGCCCGATGATGCTGCCCGCGAAGGTCAGGAGCAGGGGGAGCGTGACGGCGAACACGACCGCGGCGGCGAGGAACGCGCCCCGGTGGTCGTGGAGGTAGTCGGTGATCTCGGTCGCGGGCGCGTCGAGCGCCGGGGCCGAGCCGCCGGTGAGGGCGGCGGCGGTGGTGAGCGCCGCCCAGGCGAGGCCGCACCATCCGGCGAGGGATCGGGTCGTGTCGTCCATGTCCATGCTCCTGGTTCCGGGGCGTCGCCGCCTTTGTGTCAGGTCAGACTGCCAGATGGCAGTCAGAGCTGTCAAGTTTTGTGGTCGCCGTTCGGAGGGGGCGCGACCCGGTGCCAGACTCGGTCGACGCCGACGGGACGGAGGAGGGCCGGATGGGGGATCGCTTCGAGGGCAAGGTGGCGCTGATCACGGGCGCGGGGTCGGGCATCGGTCGGGCCGTCGTGCTGCGCCTCATGGACGAGGGCGCCTCGGTGCTCGCGGTCGACGTCGACGCGGGCGGTCTCGAGGACACCGCCGGGTTCGGCGCCCTCGCCGAGGGTGACGGCGAGCTCGCCACCCTGGTCGCCGACCTGAGCGACCCCGACGCGTGCGTCACCGCCGTCCACACCGCGCTCGGCCGCTTCGAGCGCCTCGACGTGCTCGGGAACGTCGCCGGCATCCTCGTGGCGTCGCACGCCACCGACCTCACCCGCGAGCAGTACCGCAAGGTCATGGCCGTCAACCTCGACGCCCCCTTCTTCCTGTCGCAGGCCGCCATCCCTCACCTGCTCCAGACCGAGGGCAACATCGTCAACATCGCCTCGAACGCCGGACTCCAGGGCGTGCCCTACGTGGTGGCGTACTGCATGAGCAAAGGCGGCGTGGTCCAGCTCACCCGCGCCCTCGCGACCGAGTACCTCAAGACGCCGCTGCGGGTGAACGCCATCGCCCCCGCCGGGACCCGCACCAACATCGCCGCCACCGCCGCGTTCCCGCCCGACCTCGACGCCGAGCTCGCGGGGCGGATGCTGGGCCACCGCGGCATGACCGAGCCCGACGAGGTCGCCGCGCTCTTCGCCTACCTGGCGTCGGACGAGGCCCGCTCGGTGACGGGCGCGGTCTACGCCATCGACAACGGCCTCACGGCGAGCTGAGCGGCGCCCGGCGAGGGGAGCACGCGTGAAGGTCGTCGTCGTCGGGACCGGGGCCATGGGGTCGGTGTACGCCGGGTTGCTCGGCCGGGCCGGCCACGAGGTGTGGGCCGTCGACCGCTGGACCGAGCACGTCGACGCCATCGCCGGCGCGGGCCTGCGGGTGTCGGGGGCGAGCGGCGAGTACGTGGTCACGGGGATCCGTGCCGGCCGCACGCCCGCCGACGCCGGCCCCGCCGACCTGTGGGTGATCGCGACCAAGGCCCCCGACGTGGCGTCGGCGGCCTCGGCCATCGCGCCGCTCTTGCGCCCCGACGACCTGGTGATGGCCTTCCAGAACGGGCTCGGCGCCGGCGAGCGCGTCGCCCGCCACCTGCCCGAGGAGCACGTCCTCGTCGGCATCGCCGAGGGCTTCGGGGCATCGGTCCCCGAGCCCGGGCACGTCCACCACGAGGGCATGCGCCTCATCCGCCTCGGCGAACTGCGGGGCGGTGTGACCGAGCGGCTGGTCGCGCTGGAGGTGGCGTGGCGTGACGCCGGCGTCGACGCGAAGGCCTTCGCCGACCTCACGCTGATGATCTGGGAGAAGTTCCTCTGCAACGTGACGCTGAGCGCCCCCACCGCCGTGTTCGACGCGACCGTCGGTGAGCTCATGGCCGACGAGGAGGCGTGGGCGGTCGCCCTCGGCTGCACCACGGAGGCCTACCGGGCCGGCGTCGCCGTCGGCGTGGCCTTCCCCTTCGACGACCCGATCAGGTACGTCACCGAGTTCGCCGCCACCATCCCCGACGCGAGCCCGTCGATGCGCCTCGACCACCTGGCGGGACGGCGCTCGGAGGTCGACGTCATCAACGGCGCGGTGGTCGAGCTGTGCCGTGAGCTCGGGCTCGACGCGCCGTACAACGAGACCCTCTGCGCCATCCTGCGCCGCCGCGAGGCCGCCTTCGTCTGACGCGTCCGGGCGGCCGCGATGAGGGTCGTCGTCGGGATCCGTCGGACCGTCGTGAGCACCCGAGCGCCCGACCGCCCGCGCTCCCTACCCTGGGACGCCATGGCCCTCTCCGACGCCGAGACCGTCCTGGACCTCGAACCGTTCCGACGGGAGCTGACCGGCTACTGCTACCGGATGCTCGGCGCCGGGTCGGAGGCCGAGGACGCGGTCCAGGAGACCATGGTGCGGGCGTGGCGCAACGCCGACCGCTTCGAGGGCCGGTCGAGCCTGCGCACCTGGGTGTACCGCATCGCCACCAACGTGTGCATCGACATGAGCCGCCAGGTGCAGCGGCGGGCCCGGCCCATGGAGCTGGGCCCGTCCTCACCGCCTGACGAGAAGCTGCTCGGCCCACCGACGCCCGAGGCGATGTGGGTGACACCGATGGCCGACGATCGCATCGCGCCGGAGACGTCCGACCCGGCGGACGTGGCCCACCACCGCGAGACCATCCGCCTCGCCTTCGTGACCGCGCTCCAGCACCTCCCGCCGAAGCAGCGAGCGGCGCTGATCCTGTGCGAGGTCCTGCGCTGGCCGGCGGCGGAGGCGGCGGAGTTGCTCGACACGACGGTCGCCTCGGTCAACAGCGCGCTCCAGCGGGCACGGGCGACCATGGCCTCGTTGCCCGACCCGTCGGCCCACCCGGTCGACCTGGGCGACGCCGACTCGGCATTGCTCGAGCGCTACGTCGACGCCTTCGAGCGCTACGACATCGAGGCGTTGGTCGAGCTGCTGCACGAGGACGCCATCCAGTCCATGCCCCCGTTCGAGCTGTGGCTCCAGGGGGCCCGGGACATCGGCGCCTGGATGGTCGAGCCCGGCCCCAGCGGCTGCCGGGGCTCGAAGCTGCTCCCGACCCGGGCCAACGGCTGCCCGGCGTTCGGCCAGTACCGCCCCGACCCCGCGGGCGGGTGGGCACCATGGGCGATCCAGGTGCTCCACCTCTCAGGCGGGCGGATCGCCGAGATGAGCTTCTTTCTCGATCTGCTCGACCCCGGCCGGGTGTTCCCCGAGTTCGGCCTCCCCGCCCGGCTCGACGGGTAGCACCAAGCCGGCCAGGTCGATCAGCTCGCGCAGCTCGGGGACGGCGTCCTCGACCACGAGCCGCGTGCCGCCGCGCCGGGTGAGCAGCAGGAGGCGGGCGACGGCGTCCAGGGTGTCGAGATCGGGCGCGCCGACGCCGTGCAGCGTGTGGCGGGCGACGACGTGACCGTCCGGCCGCTCCACGCGCAGGCGGCACCAGGGCTCGGCGACGGGCACGTGGGAGGGACGGCTCCGGGCCGTGTAGCTCATCGGTGTCAGCGATCGGGCTCGCGGGCGGACGAGCAGGTCGGACGACCGTCGCGCGAGTACGTTGCGGCAGATGCCCGGGGCGGTCGAGGCGGTGCACGGCGACACGCGTCGCTCGGCGGGGCAGGGAGCGGTCGCGCTCGCCGCCCTCGGGGTGGTGTTCGGCGACATCGGCACCAGTCCCCTCTACGCCTTCCGCGAGGCGTTCGAGCACCAGGACCTCGCGGTCACCGAGACCAACGCGCTCGGCGTCGCCTCCATCGCCTTCTGGGCGCTCGTCGTCATCATCTCGATCAAGTACCTGGCGCTCGTCATGCGCGCCGACAACCACGGCGAAGGCGGGATCCTGGCGCTCACCGCGCTGGTCATCCCCAAGACGACGCCGGGCCGCCGGGTGGCGGGCCTGGTGCTGCTCGGTGTGTTCGGCACGGCGCTGCTCTACGGCGACGGCCTGATCACCCCCGCCATCTCCGTCCTCAGCGCGGTCGAGGGCTTCGAGGTCGCGTCCTCGGCGTTCGAGTCCTGGGTGATCCCGCTCGCCTGCCTGATCCTGCTCGGCCTGTTCCTCGTGCAGCGCCACGGCACCGAAGCCGTCGGCCGTGTCTTCGGCCCGGTGATGGTCGTCTGGTTCGTCACCCTCGGCGTGCTCGGTCTGAACCAGATCGTGCAGCACCCGGGCGTCCTCGAGGCCGTCAACCCGGTGCACATCGTCGACTTCTTCCGCGCCGAGCCGGGAAAGGCCTTCCTCGCCCTGGGCAGCATCTTCCTGGTGGTGACCGGCGGCGAGGCGCTGTACGCCGACATGGGCCACTTCGGCCGGCGTCCGATCACGCGGGTCTGGTACGGCGTCGTGCTGCCCGGCCTGGTCCTGAACTACTTCGGGCAGGCCGCGCTGTTGACCCACGACCCCGAGGCCATCGAGAGCCCCTTCTACCGCCTGGCGCCGGAGTGGGGCGTCACCCCCCTCGCCGTGCTGGCCACCATGGCGACCATCATCGCCTCGCAGGCGCTGATCTCCGGCGCCTTCTCCCTCACGGTGCAGGCGATCCAGCTCGACTACCTGCCCCGGCTCAAGGTGCTGCACACCTCGGCCCACCACCGCGGCCAGGTCTACGTGCCCCTCGTCAACTGGGCGCTGATGATCGGCTCGATCGGCCTCGTGCTCGGCTTCCGCACGTCCAGCAACCTGGCCGCGGCCTACGGCATCGCCGTCACCGCGACCATGGCGGTCACGAGCGTGCTGTTCTACGTGGTCGTCCGGACCCGGTGGCACTGGAGCACCGCCAGGGCGGTGGCGGTGATCGCCCCGCTGCTCGCCGTCGACCTGGCCTTCCTGTCCGCCAACATCCCGAAGATCCCCGACGGCGGCTGGTTCCCGCTGCTGGTGGGCGTCCTGTTGCTGGCCCAGATGGCGACGTGGCGCCGAGGGCGCCAGATCATCGCCGCCCGCATGCGACGGGCCGAGCGCGACATCGTCGACGTGCTCGACGAGCACGCCGACGTGGCCACGGTGCCGGGCACGGCGGTGTTCCTGTTCCGCGACGAGGGCAAGGCCCCGCCGGCCTTGATCAACAACCTCGAGCACAACCACGTGCGTCACGAGGCGACCGTGCTGCTGGCCATCGACATCACCGACGCACCGTTCGTGGAGGGCGACGAGCGGCTGTCGGTCGACGTGGTCCGGCCGGGGCTCGTCCAGGTGGTCCTGCACTTCGGGTACCTCGACGAGCTCGACGTCCCCGCGCGGCTCGCCGAGGTCGAGGTCGACGGCGTGCCGCTGGACCTCACCGACGTCACCTACTTCGTCGGGCGGGAGTCCGTCGTGCAGACCGACCTCGAGGGCATGCACCCCGCCCTCGAGCACCTGTACGCCTTCCTGCACCGCAACGCGGACAGCGCCATCCGGTTCTTCAACCTGCCCAGCGACCGCGTGTTCGAGGTCGGCGCCCGCATCGAGCTCTGACCCCGTCCGGGCGACCCCGGGTCGGGTGGCGTCGTTCTACGGTGGCCCGGTGGCCGAGCGCGACCTCTACCTGCACGAGGTGATCGACATCGTCGGGCAGGGCCAGTACGACTACATGGCCCACGCCGCCCGCGAGCCGACCAACGCCATGCCCGGCATGCTCACCCTGCAGGGCACGTTCTTCGTGTGCGCCGTCGGTGGGGGGCGCTGGCCGCAGGTCGTCAACCTCTGGGACGTGGGCGAGGCGGGGTGGGACGGCTGGGCCGCCAACGTCGACCGCCTCAACCTGAAGCGCCGTGCCGCGTTCTACGGCGACTGGTGGGACGAGGCCGCCCAGTGGCGCACCGGGGGGTTCGACCGGCTCTGCGGCGGCGTGCCCGGCAGCCCCTCGACCGCGGAGATCGCGGCGGCGGGCATCCGGGGCACGCTCTTCGTCCACCAGCTGCTGACGGTGCGTCCCGGCTCGGCCCTCGACTACCTCGACGCCGTCGTGCGCGAGCAGGTGCCGGTCTGGCGCGAGCACGGCCACGAGCCCACGGGGATCTACGAGGTGCTCTCGAACCAGCACGAGGTCGTGGTCGTGTGGGCGACGTCGGTGGAGGCGCAGACAGCGCTGCGGCGCTCGCGGGACGCGGCACGAGGGCTGCTGTCGGGGGTCGGTGCTTCGGAGGGGGACGAGCGCCTCGTGGCGTGGGAGCGCACCGCCGCCGAGTACGTCACCGGCGGCGACACCCACCTGATGACGCCGATGCCCGGGACGGTGTACGGCCCCGACGACTGGGAGCAGGCCGACCTCGCCGACTGGCTCCCCTGAGCCGCTGGGTGTTGCCCGTACCGGTCAGGCCGGCGGGACGGCGGCGCCGGCGGCGACCACGGGGAACTGGCGGGTGGCGTCGTCCTGGGGGACCGGGTCGCCCCGACCGCCCTCCCCGTCGCCGAGGTAGCCGACCGCGTCGGTGTGGCAGTACTGGACGATGTAGGCCTTGCGCACGGCGTCGGTGGTGTTGACCCGGGTGGCGTGGGGGCTGAGTGAGGAGAACACGACGACGTCGCCGGCCCGTGTGGGCACATCGACCGCGGTGTCGTGGTCGCCCCAGCACTCGAAGCCGATGGGCGTCTCGGCGTGGGCGAGGGTGCCGTCGCGGTGGGCGCCGGCCATCACCGAGACGCAGCCGTTCTCGGGGGTCGCATCGGTGAGTGACACCCAGAAGGTCAGGTAGGCCTGGGGCTCGATGAACGTGTAGCCGTTGTCCTGGTGCCAGAGCACCGGCTCGGCGCCGTGGGGCACCTTGTAGACCGCCTGCTCCCAGTAGAGGCGGACGTCGTCGCCCATGAGGTCGCGGCAGACGCCGGCGAAGACCGGGTGGCGGCAGAACCGCCGGGCCGCCTCCGAGCGCACCACCACGTGCGGCGCCACCACCTGGGTGTCGAGCCCGGCCACCGACAGCCGGCCGCCCTCCACCTGCTCGAGCAGCCCGGTGACGAGCTCGACCGCCTCGTCGCACGCCGCCTCCACCGTCGCCAGCTCGTCCGGGGTGAACGCGCCCCGCAGCACGAAGAACCCGTCCCGGTCGAACTGCGCCCGCTGCTCGTCGGTGATCGCGGTCGGCGCCCGGTCGGGGAGCGCCCACTCGAAGCCCGCGTTCCAAGGATGCGGCGTTCGCTCCCGGCTCACGGCGCCACCGTAGTGACGAGGCGGCAGCGTGGGCCGTCCGAGGCGCTGGTGCGTCCAGCGATGGTCCGAAGGCGACGACGTCAGCCGCGGTCGGTCACGTTCCTCGGGGCCGGGCGCGCCGCGAGCGGTGCCATCGTCGGAAGAGCCACCAGGCGAAGAGGAACGGCAGCAACAGGAGCACCGCGGGGTGTTCCGCGATGTCGAAGGTCGCGCATCCGCCCTCGATGAACTCCCGGTCCTCGTCCGATCGTGACGTGCCGTCGATCTCGAGCTCGCCGTCGCGTCCGCGCTGGACCAGTCGCTCGACTTCCGCGGGGGTGAGGCCGTACGCCGCCGCCTCCGCCCGAAACGACGGTTCCCACGAGGTCTCATCGGTCGCACCAAGGGCCTCGGCCCGATGCTGGTCGGCGTCGCCGGCGCGGGACGGCTGATCCGAGGACGCGACCATGTCGCGGACGATGTTGCCACCGTCGACCGCTGAGCGCGTGGCGATTCGCGTGGCTCCCTGGGCTGGGCTGGGCGAACGGCGGGAACGCCGGGGAGCGCTGGCCTGCCAAGGCCGGCGTAGGCAGGCAACCAGGATGCTCCATCCCTCTCCTTGATCTCGCCGGCCACCGAAGGGTGGAGGATTCCTCTCACTGGCCCTTCGTAGGATGAACGCATGTTCGATCCGGTCGCCGAGCTGCTCGTCGACGTCAAGGAGCTGGCGGGCGAGGACCGCGCCGGGTGGCCCGCCGGCGCGCACACCGACCGGCTCTCGGGGCTGCTCGAGGTCCGCGAGCGGTTCGAGGTCGAGATCATCCGCACGGTCGCCGTCTGGGACGGCGTGC
>CAZYPY010000008.1:0-3776 GCA_964649545.1 uncultured Microthrixaceae bacterium
GGAGATCGAGGCGGTCATCGACGACCTCCTCATCGACTGGGTCACCCTCGACGAGAGCTCGCCCGGGGCGGGTCGGTCGATCGCCGACCTCGCGGTGCGGAGTGAGACGAGGATGACCATCGCGGCCATCCTGCGCGACCACGAGGCGCTCGTGGCGCCGGAGCCCAGCGAGGTGCTGGCCCCCGGCGACCGCCTGGTGGTCATCGGACGCCCGGACGATCTGCCCGGGTTCCGCCGCCACGTCGTCCGGGACTGACCCGTGGGAGACCTCCTCGTCGCCATCGGCGGCGCGCTCCTCGCCGCGGGCCTGCTCGCCCGCATGGGGCGCCGCATCGGGCTGCCCACCATCCCGTTCTTCATGGCCGCCGGCATCATCTTCGGCCCCAACACCCCGGGCATCGCCCTGGTGGACGACCCCCACGACCTCGAGCTGCTGGCCGCCCTCGGGCTGATCCTGCTGCTGTTCCACCTCGGACTCGAGTTCAACCTCGACGACCTCGTGGCCGGTGGCCGACGCCTGGTCGGGATCGGCGCCGCCTACCTGGTGCTCAACGTCGGCGGGGGCCTGCTCTTCGGTCTCGCCCTCGGCTGGGGGACCAGCGAAGCCCTGGTCATCGCCGGCGCCGTGGGCATCTCGTCGTCGGCCATCGTCACCAAGCTGCTCATCGAGCTGCGCCGCCTGGCCAACCCCGAGAGCCGCCTCATCCTCGGCGTCATCGTGGTCGAGGACCTCTTCCTCGCCCTGTACCTCGCGCTGCTGGCCCCCGTGCTCGGCGAGGCCGACGGCGCCGGTGAGGCCGCCCGCGAGTTCGCCATCGCCTTCGCCTTCCTCATCGTGCTCATTGCGATGGCGCGGTGGGGCGGCCGCTGGGTGGGCCACCTGGTGTCGAGCCGCGACGACGAGCTGCTCACGGTGAGCTTCCTCGGCTTCGCCGTGCTCGTCGCGGGCCTGGCCGCCGAGCTCGGGGTGTCCGACGCCATCGGCGCCTTCCTCGCGGGCCTGGTGCTCGCCGAGACCGTGGTGGCCGGCCGCATCACCCGGCTCGTCCTGCCCCTGCGCGACGCCTTCGCCGCGCTGTTCTTCTTCACCTTCGGCCTGACCATCGACCCCGCCGACGCCGGCGCGGTCGCCGTGCCCGTCGCGGCCGCCGTGGTGATGTCGATCGTGTTGAACCTGGCCGCGGGGCTGGTCGCTGGTCGCGTCGAGGGCCTGGACCGAGTCGGTGCCGCGAACGTCGGCTTCACCATCCTCGGCCGTGGCGAGTTCTCGCTGATCCTCGCCACCCTCGGCGTGGCCGCCGGCCTCGACGAGCGCATCGGCCCGTTCGTGGCGCTCTACGTCCTCGTGCTGGCCCTGCTCGGGCCGATCCTCGCGGCCCGGTCCGAGTCCCTCGCCCGCTTCGTGCCGCGGCGTCTCCTCGGCGCAGGCCGGGTGGGGTGATCAGACGATGACGGGTGGCCGGCCGCCGATGGCCTCGTAGCAGGCCTCGGTGAGCCCGACGGTGCGGGCATCGCCGATCATGTTCGGCATCAGGTGGTTCATGACGTAGCCGTAGCCGATGCCGGCGTCGGGGTCGGCGAAGCCCATGGAGCCGCCGGTGCCGGTGTGCCCGAAGCCCCGGGGACCGCCGTAGTTGCTGAACCCGGACGACAGGAAGAAGCCGAGGCCGAGCGCGGTCTCGAAGAACATGACCGCGTCGGGCCCCGTGGTCTGGCGCTCGATGGCGCGCTCGACCTGGGCGTCGGAGAGCAGGCGGATGCCGTCGACCTCGCCGATCGTCGCGGCGTAGAGGCGGGCCAGGGCGCGGGCGTTGGTGACGCCGTTGGCCGCGGGGATCTCGGCCCGGAGCACCCGCGGGTCGTCGAACATCGACAGATCGATGGTGCCCTCGGTGCCGCCGAAGAGCTCGGGGCAGGGCGTGCGCAGCGCCTTCCCGGTGATGCTGTCGGGGCCGAGCACCTGCTCGATCACCATGCGCACGTTCTCGTTGTCGGGCAGGGCGATGGGCACGAGCGGCGCCACCTGGCCGAGCCGGTCCTCGGGCACGCCGACCCACAGGTCGATGCCGAGCGGCCCGGCCAGCTCCTCGGCCACGTAGGTGCCGACCGAGCGGCCGTCGACCCGGCGGATGAGCTCGCCCACCAGCCAACCGAAGGTGGTGGCGTGGTAGCCGTGGCGGGTGCCGGGCTCCCAGACGGGGGCTTGGCCCTCGAGGGCCTCGACGACCGGGTCCCAGGCCAGGGTGTCCTCGAGGGAGAGCGTGACGTCGAGCACCGGCAGGCCCGCCTTGTGGCTGAGCAGCCACCGCACGAGCACGTCCTCCTTGCCCGCCTGGGCGAACTCGGGCCAGTACTCGGCGACCCGGGCGTCGGGGTCGAGCCGGCCCTGCTCGATGAGCTGGTTGGCGCAGATGGCGACGACCCCCTTGGTGGTCGAGAAGACCAGCTGGCAGGTGTCCTGCTCGTAGGGACGACCGGTGGCGGGGTCGGCTACGCCGCCCCACAGGTCCACGACCCGCTCGCCGCGGTGGTAGAGGCAGAACGACGCGCCGATCTCACCGTGGCTCTCGAAGTTGGCGGCGAAGGCCGTCCGCACCCCCTCGAAGCCCGGTGCCACGTATCCGTCGATGTCCGCCACGGAACCCTCCCGCTCACGTCGTCCGACGGCCGGCGCCGTCGCGATCGGCCCGCCCGACGGTACCCGGCCGGGTCGGCCCTGAGGCGGTCGGACTCAGTCGCGGGGTGCGTTCAGGGCCCGGGCCCGCTGGCGCGGCGGGCGAGGATGCGCAGGACCCGGGCGCGGTTGTAGCGCTGGATGAGCAGGCACGGGGCGTTCGCGATCACGGCGTAGGCGACCATGGCCAGCCAGAGCCCCCACGGGTTCCAGAGGGCGAAGAGCGGGGCGGCGAGGAGGATGCCCCAGTGGGTGTACTCGGCCCGCCGGGTCTCGAGCAGGTAGCGCGTCAGATCGGCCCGGCTGACCGAGCGCTTGTCGTATCCGCCGCCGAACAGGTTGCCGGCCTCCGGTATGGCGTCCTTCCAGCGGGTGATGCGGAGGTGCCGCTCGTAGACCCGGCCCCCGTGCTCCCAGGGGCGGAGGCGGGTGAGTGCGGTGTCGTGGTCGATGCGTCGGTCGGGCAGGCGGTGGGCGGTGTAGCCGACGACGAGGCTGATCAGGAACCAGGCGGCCGCGTCCACCAGGACCAGGACCCCGATCGGGAGGTCGACGAGCGCCACCGGTCGGCGGGGTCAGCGCCGGCGCAGGCCGGCGATGACCGTCTCGATGGCGGTCTCCACGAGCGCGTCCTCGGTCGCCCGGTCGAACCCGAACCCCATGAGCAGGACGCTGGCGGTCCCGTGCGCGGCGGTGAACATCACCAGGCTCGCCTGGAGGGGGTCGAGGTCTCGGAAGGCGCCGGCCTCGATGGCGTCGCTGACCGCTTGGGCCGAGGTCGCGAAGGCGCGGGTGGCGGCCGCGGTCGCGGCGCCCTCGGGCGCCCCCGGTGCGAACGAGGGGGGGAACAGGAACATGACGGGGTAGAGCTCGGGCTCGTCCCGGGCGTGGTCGACGTAGGCCCGGAAGTAGGCGCCGACGCGTGCCACCGGATCGGGCTCGGCGACCTCGTCGAACCGGGCCATGAGCGCGTCGAGCTCTTGGTCGGCCACGGCGCGCAGGAGATCGGCCTTGTCGTCGACGTACGCGTACAGCGCCGGCGCGGTGACCTCGAGGGCGGCGGCGATGCGCCGCAGCGAGAGCGCGCCGAGCCCCTCGGCGA